>JBAUTF010000254.1:0-13118 GCA_049582065.1 Candidatus Dormiibacterota bacterium
CTCTACCTCTCGGGATCCCGCGAGGGATTCGCTCCCCCCGCTCCGTTTACCCTCGATGAGCTGGACCCAGCCGGGGTGCTGCCTCCCAGGGTGTATACGCGGGACGAGCTCGAACGCTATCTCGCGCACAGTGCCGAGAAGTGCCGAGAGACGTTCAAGAATCTGACCGACGAGCAAGCCCGGCGTGTGCATCAGATCGGAAGCCGAGGGCGCACGATCCGCTTCGCCGAGCTCTTGCTCTACAACATGGGGCATGTTCGCGAGCACGCGGCTCAGCTGAGCATGTTCCTCGGCCAGAGACGCGGTTTGGCCTCCACCTAGGAGGCGCAAGTCGGAGGACACATGACCGAAGACAGGATGAGGACGGGGTTGGAAGATTCACAGACAGCGATCTGACCGCTGCCCCGGGGCCATCAAACGTCGGCGACCCCGGGTTGTCCAGACATCAAGCCCCGATGGATTTGAATTCGGTTTTGGTTCCGCGGGAAGGATTCGAACCTTCGGTCAAGGATCCAAAGTCCTCTGCCTTACCGAGCTTGGCCACCGCGGATCGCAGCCACAACAGTATCGCGAAGGCTGCCACGATCCCGAGCCGGCCGCGTGACCTACCGCCTGCCAGGCGCGTTCTGTAAAGCAATGAAGAATGGCCTTCTCGGTGCGCTGGTGCTTCTGACGGCGGCTTGTGGTGCGTACCAGTTTCCTGGCGCGACGCCGTCCACCGGTACTGGCACCGTCAGCGGACTCGTGACCGCGGTGCCATGCGCTCCTATGCAGCCGATTGCTGATGCGTGCACCAAGCGATTTGTGGCTGGAGTCGAGGTGGATTTCTCGAACGGCCGGAACAGCGCGGCGGCCGTCACGGACTCGCGGGGCTCCTACTCGATCGACCTGGCCGCCGGGACGTGGAAGGTCTCGCTGAAGACATACATGCGGATCATCACCGGGCCGACCGTCGTGACCGTCGCCGCGGGTTCGCATATCGTCGCCGACTACGTTCTCGATACCGGAATCCGGGTCCCGATTCCGCAGCAATGAGTAAAGGACCGCACCACCCACCACCCCCCGCCCACCCATTGGGGGTGACGCGGATGGTATTGGCGGGGCGGTCGAGGGGTCAAGCCAGGTTGTTAAGGCTCGACGGACCAAGTCTCGTCGTCAAGGAACGAAGGCAAGGGCTCGTGGTTGGCGAAAGAGGGTCAAGCCTGGCCGTTACGGGACGAGGTTGATCAGCCGGTCCCGGACGTAGATCACCTTCGAGGGGCCACGCCCGTTCAAGGCTGCGCGGACTTTCTCGCTGGCCATCGCCGCCTTCAGCGCCTCGGCCTCGGAAAGCCCAGCCTCGACGGACAGCCGGTCGCGCAGCTTGCCCGCGACCTGCACCACGAGGACCAGCTTCAGCTCGGCCGCGGCCGACGCGTCGAACTCCGGCCACGATGCATCCGCCAGCATCCCACCCTCGCCCAACCTCTCCCACATCTCCTCGCAGATGTGCGGCGCCATGGGGTTGAGCAGCCTGACCAGCGTCCTCACGGCCGAATCCCACTCGTGATCTCGCGACCCGCCGCCCTGAAGGTAGTCCTGCATCGAGTTGGCCAGCTCCATCAGCGCCGCCACGGCCGTGTTGAAGCGCAGCTCCTCGTTGTGCTCGGTGACCTTTCCGACCGTCTGCGCGACCTTGCGTCGCAACACGGCGACGCCCGCGGCCCCCTCTGCGCCTGGGCCGCCTTCGACGATCGATTCCGGTTCCAGCACCAACCTCCACACGCGCTGCAAGAACCGCACGACGCCGTTCAGACCGGCGTCCGACCACTCGACGTCTTCCTCCGGCGGGCCGATGAACATCTCGTAGATGCGCCCAGCGTCTGCACCCTGCGCCGCCACCAACTCCTCTGGCGAAACCCCGTTTCCCAGCGACTTCGACATCACCTGGCCGAAGCGCTTGACCATCCCCTGGTTGAACAGCCGTGTGAAAGGCTCCGACACCTGGAGCAACCCCGCGTCGTGCAAAACCTTGGTGAAGAAGCGCGAGTACAGGAGATGCAGAATCGCGTGCTCGACGCCGCCGGTGTACTGGTCGACCGGCATCCAGTGGTTGGCGAGCTCCGGATCGAACGGCTGCGCCTGGTCGTGCGGGCTCGCGTAGCGCAAGAAGTACCAGGACGAATCGATGAACGTGTCCATCGTGTCCGTCTCACGTCGGGCCTCACCGCCGCATTTGGGACATTTCGTGCGCCAGAACTCGGGTATGTCGGGCAGCGGCCGGTACTCCTTGGGCAGCAGCACCGGAAGCTGCTCCGCCGGCACGGGCACGATGCCGTCGAGAGGGCAGTAGATGACCGGGATCGGGGCGCCCCAGTACCGCTGGCGTGAGATGAGCCAGTCCCGCAGCCGGTACTTCACCGCCGGCTTGCCCCTGCCTCGCGCCTCCAGCCACGCCGTCACCTTCGCGATGCCCGCGGCGCCGTCCAGCCCTGAGAACTGGCCGCTGTTGACCATCACGCCCGGGCCGGTGTACGCCTCGCGCAGCTCACCTTGTTCGCCGCCGGGCGGCGCGATCACCTCGCGGATCGGCAGGTGGTACGTCGTGGCGAACTCGAAGTCACGCTCGTCGTGCGCCGGCACGGCCATGATCGCGCCCGTGCCATAAGTCATCAGCACGTAGTCGGCGACCCAGATTGGGATGCGCTCACCGTCGACCGGGTTGATGGCGAAGCCGCCTGTCGCGACGCCCGACTTCACGCGCTCGGTGGACAAGCGTTCGATCTCGGTCTCCTTGCGCGCCTTCTCCACGTACTCGCGGACCCGCGCCCGATGCTTCTCGGTCGTGATGCGCTCCACCAGCGGGTGCTCCGGCGCGAGCACCATGAACGTCGCGCCAAACAACGTGTCCGGCCGCGTGGTGTAGATGCGCACCGACTCGCCTCTGAGCCCCTCGACCTCGAAGTCGACTTCCGCGCCCTTGCTGCGCCCAATCCAGTTCGTCTGCATCACGCGCACCTTGTTGGGCCACTTGTCCAGCAACGCCAGGTCGTCGAGCAGCCGGTCCGCGTAGTCGGTGATCTTCAAGAACCATTGCTCGAGGTCACGCTTTTCCACCTCGACGTCCGGATGGCGCCAGCACCGCCCGTTGATCACCTGCTCGTTGGCCAGCACCGTCTTGTCGACCGGGCACCAGTTGACGGGCGCCATGGCGCGGTAGGCGAGGCCGCGTTCCAGCATCAGGAGGAACAGCCACTGCGTCCAGCGGTAGTAGTCGGGCAGGCAGCTGGTGACCTCCCGGTCCCAGTCGTAGAGGATGCCCATCATCTTCAGCTCGCGCGTCCCCTTGGCGATGTTCCCCAACGTCCAGCTCTCGGGGTGAAGGTTCCCGCGCTTCATCGCCGCATTCTCGGCCGGCAGCCCGAACGCATCCCATCCGAACGGATGAAGCACCTCGAAACCCTGCATGCGCTTCATGCGCGCGAGCACGTCGCCCATCACGTAGTTGCGCGCGTGCCCGACGGTCAGGTCACCCGACGGGTACGGGTACATGACCAGGTCGTAGTACTTCGGCTTCGGAGAATCGTCTGCCGCCTTCATCACCCCGCGCTCGGCC
The DNA here is from genome assembly GCA_049582065.1 of Candidatus Dormiibacterota bacterium. Lineage (GTDB taxonomy): Bacteria > Chloroflexota > Dormibacteria > Dormibacterales > Dormibacteraceae > DATKSS01. The sequence continues at coordinate 3,596 of JBAUTF010000254.1, forward strand.
CAGACCTTCTGCCACTTCGGCTCGATGTCCTGGGGCACATAGACGCTACGGCGGGGCCGGCTGACCATGAGGTTCAAATTTTAGGGATGCGAGTTCATGACCCACGATCGCGGCCAGGACCAGGCCCGCGCCTGCCGCCTGCAGCCACCCCAGCCGCTGGCCCGCCAGAACGACCGCCGCGGCCAGCGCCCACGCAGGTTCGGTGGTCATGATCAGGGCCGTCCGGCTCGCGCTGAGGTGCTGCTGCGCCCAGGTCTGGATGTAGAAGGCGAGCGCGGACGCGAAGAGCCCGGTGACGACGATCGCAAACCAAACACCGGCGCTCGGGAAGGAGAGCGTCGTCGAACCGCTCGCGGTGAATACCACCGCGCCGGTGCCCATCTGCACCATGGCCAGCGGCGCCGACCGCAAGCCCGGCGACCACCGGCTCAGCAGGACGATGTGCAGCGCAAAGAGAAAGGCGCACGCGACCGTCAAGAGATCACCCAGGCCGAAGCCGCCCGGGCCGCCCACCAGCATGACGGTGCCGCCCAGCGCGACGAGCACGGCGATCACCGTCCACCGGCGCAGGGGCACCCCGAAGATCCGGTCGATGAGCGGCGTGAAGACGACGAACAGGCCGGTGATCAGCCCCGAGTTGCCCGGGCTCGTCATGGTGAGTCCGACCGTCTGGGTCAGGTAGCCGCCCGCCAGCACGATGCCGGCGACCACGCCCACCCACAGCTCGCGGCGGGAGGGCAGCCGCCGCACCAGCACGATCATCACGAGAAAGGCCAGCGCGAAGCGCAGCTCCAGGAAGGTCAGGGTCGGGTAGTGAGAGACTGCGTCCTTGACCAGCACGAAGGTCCAGCCCCAGACGGCCGTGACGATGAGAAGGAACAGGACGTAAATCAATGGAGCGACTCTGGGCCCCGTGGCGCATGCAGTACATCGGCGGGGAGCAGCGACCTGGCTGCCTTTTCTGCCGCGTCCTCGAGAACCCCGACGACGAGGACGCAGCCCTGGCCGTCTGGCGCCCCGAGGGGGCGTTGGTCATGCTCAACAAGTTCCCGTACAACCCGGGACACGCGATGGTCGCGCCGCAAGCGCATCAAGGAAGCATCGAAGACCTGGACGACGCCCAGACCTTGAGCGTCATGCGCGCGCTCAGGCGCACCGTCGGCGTCCTGCGGGCCACGATGAACCCGGAGGGCTTCAACATCGGGGTCAACATCGGCCGCGCCTCAGGCGCCGGCATCCCCGACCACGTGCACTTCCACGTCGTGCCGCGTTGGAACGGCGACACCAACTTCATGGCCGTGATCGATGACGTCAAGGTCGTGAACGAAGCCTTGCTCGAGACCGCCGCCAAGCTCAAGCAGGCTTTCGCCGCCAGCTGACTCTGCCGCCGACAACGGTCGCCGTCACGCGACCGTCCTCGACCACGGTCATGTCGCACAGCATTCCCGCGCGCAGCGAGCCCAGGTCCTTTTCCATGCCGGCGGCGTAGGCGGCGCCGGACGTGTAGGCCCGGAGCGCGGCGGGGCGTGTCATGGCGAGCTCTGGATACCAGCCGGCGTTACGCCGCCAGGCGGTCGCCGCCTCGATGCCCGCGAGCGGGTCGGCGGTCTCTACCGGAGCGTCCGACCCGAAGGCGAGCCGAGCGCCAGCTCGCTCGAGCGCGCGCCACGCGTAGGAATGGCGCGCGACGGCGGGCCACATGGCGTCGGCGAGCTCGCGGTCGGCCACAGCGTGGATCGGCTGCATCGACGCGATGACGCCGATTCGCGCGAAGCGGGGCATGTCCTTCGGGCTCACGCACTGGGCATGCTCGAGGCGCGGTCTCCAGCTGCGCCAAGCTGCGCGGTGCGGCGCCAGGGCGTCGAGCGCCCGGCGCACCGCCCCGTCGCCGATCGCGTGCAGGCACACGTTGAGCTCGGCCCGGGCGCAGCGGTCGATCATGTCGACCAGCTCGGGCTGCTGGAGGCGAGCGATGCCCGACCCGTCGAGCATCTCTGCCGTGCGGCTGCCCAACGAGCCGTCGAGGAATGCCTTCACACCCCAGATGCGCAGCCAAGGATCGCCCCAGCCGGACCGCACGCCCACCCGCTCCGCGTGCGGCAGGTCGGACAGCGGCAGGTTGTAGACCACCCGCACCGTCAGGCGTCCGTCCGAGTTCAAGCGCTGGAGCGACCCGAAGCCTCGAGCGCTGTCCATCGAGTGCACCGACGTGAGCCCGAGGCGGGCCAGGTCCCCGAGCACGCGCGCCATGGCCGCATCCAGCTCGCCGTCGGATGGCGTTGGCACGATGTCCGCCACCAGCGCCATCGCCGTCTCGCGCAGGATGCCGGTCGCCTCGCCCATCTCGTCGCGGTCGATCCCCCCACCGGGCGGATCGGCAGTCGTACGGTCGATCCCGGCCCGCCGCAGCGCCTCGCTCGACACCCACGCGGAATGCCCATCCTTGCGCCGCAGGTAGACCGGGCGCCGGCCGGCCGCCTTGTCGAGCTGGGCGCGGTTGGGAAACGCAGGATCCGGCCACGAGTCGTTGTACCAACCCGCGCCCGACACCCAGCCGTCCTTCGGCACCGTTTTGGCACGCTGCGCCACCTGCCGCAGAGCCTCACCGACGGTGGCGACGCCGGTCAGGTCGAGGATCAGCCTACGGTCGGCCAGCCCTTCGAGGTGGATGTGGGAATCGATCAGGCCAGGCATCGCGCGGCCGCTCAGACGGGTGGCCTCGGCGCGACGGCCCGCCGCGGCACGGGCGCCCGGGCCCACCGCAAGGATGCGTCCGTCGACGCCTACCGCCACCGCGGGCTCGCAGCCTGTGAACAGCGCGGGATGGATCACGCCGGCTTTCACAGCCCGTACGTCTTGGCGATGATCTCCTTCATGATCTCGTCGGTGCCGGCGCCGATGCGCGCGAGGCGGGCGTCGCGCCAGGCTCGCTCCACCGGGAACTCGCGCATGTAGCCGTGACCGCCGAGGATCTGGATCGCCTCGTCCGCCACCTCGCAAGCGACCTGCGTCGCCAGCAGCTTTGCCTGTGAGATCTCGCGCACCGGGTACTCGCCCTGGTCCCACAGCCGGGCGGTCTGGTACACGAACGCCTGGACCGCCGCGATCTTGGTTCCCATGTCGACGAGCTTGTGCTTGATGACCTGGAACTGCGAAATCGGCTGCCCGAATGCCGTGCGGTTGCGCGCGTACTCCATCGAATATTCGAACACGCGCTGGGCGCCCGCGATCGCGCCGGCGGCAGCGATCATCCTCTCTCCCTGAAGCTCCCACATGAGGTTCTTGAAGCCGTCGCCCTCGTCACCGATGAGGTTCGCGACCGGCACATGACAGTCCTCGAACAGCAGCTCAGCCGTGTCCGAGGAATGCATGCCCAGCTTCTGCACTGTCCGAGTCACCGTGAAGCCTGGCGTCCCCTTCTCGACGAGGAGCAGGTTGTAGCCCTTGTGGCCGCGCTCTCGGTCGCCCTTGGTCACCACCAGGGCCCAGTGGCATCGCGCGCCGTTGGTGATGAATATCTTGCGGCCGTTGACGATGAACTCATCGCCGAAGCGCCGTGCCACGGTCGTGATCCCCGCGACGTCGGACCCCGCGTCCGGCTCGGTGATCGCGAGCGCGGCGATCTGCTCGCCCCGGATCGCCGGCACGAGCCACTTCCGCTTCTGCTCCTCGGTGCCGAAGCGGAACACCGGCGGCGTCGCCATCTCGGACTGCACAGCGACGGCCATGCCCAGCCCGCCGCAGGCGAGCTTTGCCATCTCCTCCGAGAGCACCACCGCCGAGAAGTAGTCCCCGCCTTGCCCGCCGTACTCGGGCGGGTATCGGAGCCCCAGGAAGCCCAGCTCGCCGAAGCGCTCGAAGATGGAGTCGGGGAAGGTCTTCTCCTCCCATTCGTCCAGGTGCGGCTGGACCTCTTTCTCCAGGAACCTGCGGATGTGCAGCCGCAGCTCTTCATGCGCGTCGGTGAAGTACATGCGTGCCGAGTTTAAGCTCGGGCGCTGGGCAGCCGGCTTACGGTATGATTCGCCGCCTGCATCCCCTTCGGGAAATTTCGCTTGTCTATGCCCCACGAATTCCGCGGCGGCGCCGTGAATTCGCGGGGACCCCTGAATAGGAGTTGGATTGGGCTCGGTAATCAAGAAGCGGCGCAAAAAGATGCGCAAGCACAAGCACAAGAAGATGCTGAAGAAGACCCGATGGGCGCGGCGAGCGCACGCCTAGGGCGCGTAGGATAGGGCCGCCATGGGCTGGGTAGTCCTTGTTGTCGTACTCCTCGTCGTCCTTTGGCTCGTCTTCACCTACAACGGCCTGATCTCGGCCCGCAACAGGACCCAGGAAGCGTGGTCTGAGATCGACGTCGAGCTCAAGCGCCGCCACGACCTCATCCCCAACCTGGTCAATACGGTCCAGGGCTACATGGGCCATGAGCGGGGCACCCTTGAAGCCGTCACCAACGCCAGGGCCGGTGCGGTCGCAGCCGGAGCGACCGGCGACCCCGCCAAGATCGGCCAGGCCGAGAACGTGCTCAGCCAGAGCCTCCGCAGCCTGTTCGCGGTGTCAGAGAACTACCCCGACCTGAAGGCCATCTCTGCCTTCACCAACCTCCAGGAGAACCTGACCGCCACCGAGGACAAGATCGAGTTCTCGCGCCGCTTCTACAACGGCAACGTGCGCGACTACAACATCAAGCTGCAGACCCTCCCTACGTCGCTGATCGCGGGTGTGCTCGGGTTCAAGCCGTTCGGCTTCTTCCAGGCCGACGACGCGGATCGCGCGGTCCCACAGGTCAACTTCGGCAACATGCCGGCCCCCGGGTCGCTCCCGCCCTCGTCGGGCGCTTCAGGGCCCCCCGGTCCCGGCTCGGCAGGACCGCCGCCCCAGAGTTAGCGGACGCCGGACGGCTCATGCCGCCGGACTCGACCTGGCCCAGTCGGTCTCGAATCTCGCGGCGTAGGCAGACACCGCCGCCGGGTCGCTCGTCTCTATGTCCAGCTCGTGGTTCACGTCGAGGCCGCTTCGCGTCCAGTTGGCCGAGCCCAGGACCAGCTCGCCGTCGAACAGACCGATCTTGGCGTGGAGCAGAGCGCCCCGTGGAACCGGGTACCACCTGGCCGGGACACCGCCCGCGACCAGCACTGCGTAGGCGTGCAGGTTGTAGGCCTGGTTCGGGTCGAGCACGACTCGCACATCGACCCCCCGGCGGTGCGCGAACACCAGCTCGTCGATCACCACCGGGTCGGTGAGCGTGTAGATCTCCGCCAGCGCCCGCCGCGTCGCGTGCAGCAGAGCCGCCTCGAGCATCGATCGGATTTCCTCACCAGGCGTGGTCTGCGCCACCTTGCCCGGCGAGGCCCGAAGCGGGGAGGGATGCCCACCCGCCAGGCTCCAGTCCTGTTCGAAGATGCTCACCAGGCGGCCGACCTCGGCCCCCATCGTGGTTTCTAGCACGTAGTCGTGGTTGCGGTCGCTGTGGGCGCCCCAGTTCATGCCGCCCACCACGGCCTCGTCGTCCACGATCAACAGCTTCACGTGGTCGATCTGATGAAGCCCGTCGTCGACTGGGTACGCCCGTTCGGCGACCCCGAGCGAATCCAGCTGCGCCGCCGACCGCCGGCTGGCCGTCACCGTCGGGTCGGTGATCACCCGCACCGCCACGCCCCGTGCCGCGGCCGCTCCCAGCGCATTCACGATGTCCCGCCTCCCCAGCTCGTACATCTCGACCAGCGCCCGCCGGCGCGCCGAGCCGATCAACCCGCCGACCAGGTTGAAGATGCCGGCATCCTGCCACAGGCGCACGGGCTCGGACAGGGCTGGTTGAACGACTCCGGTTACCGCCGGCGGCGCCGCCGCTGCGGTGGAAGCCGGGCTCGAGCAGCCCACCAGGCAGAGGGAGAGGAGCAACGCCCAGAAGCAGGCCACTCGAACCACAGCGCACGCCAAGGTACCGGCGCCAGGCAGCGGCGCCAACCCAGGCTGTTAAGGGCGGATCAGATCAGCTCGACCTTCATGCCGGACCTCGCTCCGAGCAGCTTGTCGGCCCGCGCCTCGCGCACCGCGACCTCCAGGTATCCCATGCTCCCCACGTACACGAACGGCTCGTTGGGCCGCCCCTCGGAGTAGGTGGTGGCGATCGCGGTGATGTCGTGGTTGTGGATGCGCATCCGGCGCGGAGGCGATTTCAGGTTCGTCACGAGATTCCCGAAGCCGTCGGTCCACAGCACCCGCGGCCCCAGGTCCGGCAGCCCGACAGGAGGGTCCGCCGGCGGCCCCAGCGACTCCAACGGGACTCCCGAGGCGAGAGCTGCCGCGGCCGGCGCGAACACGTCACGTCCTTCGAACGTCGGCGCGCCGTGCGGCCTTGGCGCCAGCTCGATGACCGCCTGGATCCCCACCTCTTCGATCACGATGGCGAACAGCCCATTGTCCGGCCCGATGTAGTACCGGCCGCCGGCACGCACGACCAACCGCCGCCTGGTCGTGCCCACCCCCGGGTCGACCACGGCGAGGTGCACCGACCCGCCCGCGAAATGCCGGGTCCCCGCGAAGACCATGAACGCACCCGCCGACACATCGAAGCGCGGGACCTCGTGGCTGACGTCGACCAGCACGGCGTTGGGGCACCCGGCGAGCACCACTCCCTTCATGGCCGCAACCAGCGGAGAGCCAGAACCGAAATCGGTCGTGAAAGTCACGACTGGCGGTGCCTCTAGCGGCCCGCTACCAGTACCGTGTCTCCTTCCATGGGTCGGCTTCGTCGTGATACCCACGCTGCTCCCAAAATCCAAGCCGGTTGCGCTCCATGAACTCTAGCCCCCGCAACCACTTCGCCGACTTCCAGAAGTACTTCGAAGGCACGAACAGGCGCAGAGGCCAGCCATGGTCAGGCGTCAGGTCCTCCCCGTTCCACGCGTAGCACAGCAGGTTGTCCACGCCGTCCAGGACGCTCAGCGGGACCGAGGTCGTGTACCCGTACTCGCAGTGCGCCATGACGTACTTGGCTTCGGGTTTAGGTTTTGCGCGATCGATGATCTCGCGAATCGGGACGCCGGTCCACCTGTCGTCCAGCCGGCTCCAACCGGTGACGCAGTGGATGTCGGCGACCACGTCTTTGGAGGGCAGCGCGCGCATCTCGCCATAGTCCAGCTTCAGCTCGTGCTCGACGGCGCCGAACACCTTGAAATCCCACTTGCCGAGGTCGACCTTGGGCACCGGGCCGAAGTGGAGCAAGGGCCAGCGGTCGGGCGCAGTCAGCGTCTGGCCGGGCGGGATCCGGGACGCATCCACGCCGTCCGGCACCTTCTTGCCCCTCGAGAGAAACGACATCTGGCGAGTATATGAACAGCCCGCTCTGGCGGGGTTGTTCCGCGCGAGGCGCCGATCGGGGCCCGGCTATACTGGCCCTTCGGCCAAACCCAACCTGCGATGGGCCCGTGGCGCAGCTGGGAGCGCGCTTGAATCGCACTCAAGAGGTCAGGGGTTCGAATCCCCTCGGGTCCACCAAATTTTTCGAATACGAATTCATGTCGGATGGCAGCCGTGACCTCTTGGCGCTCGGCCCTTTGACACACTAAGTTGGGAGTTCCATCCGGCCCGGGCTTGGCGTTTGCTCTGCCGTTTGGGAGCTCCTTAATCTCGGGCCTATACTCGATCCACCCCACACCATGCCGAGCACCGGCGACCCCGAGCCGCACCCTCCGCTCGTCGAGCCGCATCCTCGGGCGCTCGGGCTCGTGGCGGCGATCCTTGCCATCGCTGTGGTTGCCGCGCTTTTCGGACCGCGACTTCTCGCTTATATCGCACCCCAGCTGGGGTGCGCCATGCCGCCCAGCTCCGTCCCGTCGCCCAGTCCTACCGGGGGCCCACCGACTTCGGTGGCGGCGGTGCCGATGCAGTTCCACCTGGGTTCGTGGACGGTCACGCTGGAGGTGGCCGATGCCACTCCGAGCGTCGTGCGCGCACAGGCGTTGATCAACGGGGCATCCATCGAAGACTTGAACCTGAGGCCAGGCGGCCCTTTTCCCGTGACGCTTCTCGACGCCTCCGAGACGCCATTGATTCAGACCGCTGGGAGCGCCGACGTGACGGTGCCGAAAGAGCAGCTGAATCCGTGCGGGATGAAGCGCACGCGGATCAACGCTGAGTGGCTGCGTCCCGTTGTACCAGGCACGCTCCAGCTGCGTTTCGAAGGCAGCGGCTCGGTTGTGAAGATTCCCTTGAATCTTCCCGCGCCGAATGAGAACGGAAGGGTTTCGCTGGGCCCCAGCGACTATCCGGCCGCGGATGAGTCGCTCACCCTCACGGGGTCCCTGGCGGCGGGCATCAAGACCGCCCGGCCGTCTCAATGCGGTGCGGTGGTCGGGGCCGTAATCCGGATCTTCGCTTTTGCCATGTACTTCCAGTCGGGTGGCGCATGGTACTGGCTGGCGTTCACCTCCGATCAGTACCCCGGACCCGGAACCTACGCAGCGAGGGCGTCGCTATACACGGTTGGCCCGAACGGACCGAACAACTTGCTTTCCGACGGCACCGTGGAGCTGACCGTGACCTCCGACCGCGGCCCCGACACGGGCACCGTCAGCGGCACGCTGATCGGGCTGGAGGTCAGCGGTCCCGAGTCTAAGGTGATGGTCAGCGGCAAGTGGACGTGCAGCCCGGGCTCGAACCTCGCGACCCAGCGCGGATAAGCGCAACGTATCCACGTGGCCTCTGGTCATACCGGTCACGTCGGGTCAACAAAGTGGATGCCAGCGCATTGGACCGCCGCCTTAAAGCTGCCGAAGCGACGTCGTATCGTCTTCTCGGTCGGGCTCATGCATGCACGGGTCCACGAATCAGCGGTAGGCAAGGTGCCGCGCTCAGCCACGAAACGGCGGACCCCCTCGAGCGCTTGGTCCGAGGCTCCGCTGCCGTCCAAACCTAACCGGAGGCGTCGTCCACCGAATTCAAAGGTGTCGAGTTGTGTATAGCTGGGTCCACTTTTCCACCTGAAGCGCCGGCTGGTCGATGTTCGCTCGAGACTGACAGAGCGATCTAGACCGGCTGCTCCTCCGTAGTCATCGCGGCCAGGCGGTCGAGGAATTCCTGCAGGTGGTCGCCGCAATGATGTTCCTTAAGGCCATCGGCGACCGCACGATCGCTTCGGTATTGCCGTAGACGGAGCCTTACGCGACGAGTGCACGCACGCAGCCTCACCTCCGGCCCAAGTGTCCGCACCGCCTGCAGGCCGGCCAAGGGCCCATCGCCCCCGCGGTCGTGGTCCTAAACGGAGGTCGGCTCGGCGATGCGCTCCGGCGCCGCGACGGGCGTGGACGGCCGGCGGGTCGCCAGCACCGAACCTGCGATAACAAGCACAAAACCGAGCGCCATGCCGATGGTGAAGCTCTCGCGCAGAACGGTGACGCCCAGCACGGCGGCGACCGCGGGGTTGACGTACGTGATCACCGTCGAGCGCACCGGCCCGATCTCTGCGATCAGGGCGAAGAAGAGCAGGAAGGCGACTGCCGTGCATACCAAAGCCAGCGTC
>JBAUTF010000255.1:0-2348 GCA_049582065.1 Candidatus Dormiibacterota bacterium
CTCGTTCGTGTCGTTCAGTGATCCGGACGGCAATCGCTGGTACATCCAGGAAGTCACCACGCGCCTCCCGGGACGCTGAGCGGAATCTCCTGACAACCGGAGGACATCCCATGGGGACAAGCTACGACTCTGCCGCCGAGCTGGCCGCGGCCTTGCGTCGCGCAGCCGCGGCGCACGGCCGCCACGAAGCGGAGATCGGGCACGCGGACGAGAAATGGCCGGACTGGTACGCGCAGTACATGGTCGATGAGAAGGCCGGGCGTCGCGTCGGCGACGCTGCGGGAGCAACGGCATGAGTGCCTACGACGTGATCGTCGTCGGTGGTGGCTCGCCGGGTGAGCACTGCGCCGGGGAACTTGCCGAGGGCGGTCTGCGAGTCGCGCTAGTCGAGCGCGAGCTGGTGGGCGGCGAGTGCTCCTACTGGGCGTGCATCCCGTCAAAGACGCTGCTGCGTCCTGGGGAAGCGGTGCAGGGGGCGCGTGAAGCGCAGGCAAGCGCGACGATTGACGTCGCTGCGTCGCTTGCTTGGCGTGACTTCATGGTTTCGGACTATTCCGACGCCGGCCAGGAGCACTGGCTGGCCAGCAAGCACATCGACCTGCTGCGCGGAACCGGCCGGCTCGCCGGGGTGGGCGTGGTTGACGTGGGTGGCGTGGAGCACGCCGCCACGAACATCGTGCTGGCGACGGGATCCGACCCGGTCATCCCGCCGATTCCAGGGTTGCGTGAGTTGGAGGGCATCTGGACCAATCGTGAGGTGACGGGGATGAAGGCGATCCCGCGCCGCCTTTTGGTGCTCGGCGGCGGCCCGGTGGGTGTCGAGATGGCTCAGGCCGTGCGGCGACTCGGTGGCGAGGTGGCGCTCATCGAGGGCGCCCCGCACCTACTGGGTCGGGACCCGGCGCCACTCGGTGAGGCGCTGGCGTCGGTCCTGCAGCGCGACGGGGTCGAGCTGGCGCTCGGCATCGCCGTCACTGCAGCACGGCGCGATGGCGACGACTATGTCCTCACCCTGGCCGACGGCCACGAATTCCGCGGCGACCGTCTGCTGGTCGCAACCGGCAGGCGTCCACGCGTGCACGGGATTGGTCTGGAGACCGTCGGCATCAATCCCGACCCTCATGGCATCGCTGTGGACGCCCGCCTCCGGGCAGGCGAGCGATTGTGGGCGATCGGCGACGTCACCGGGGTGCGACTCCTGACCCATGTGGGCAAGTACCAGGGCGAGGTCGTCGCCGCCAACATCCTCGGTGAGGCTCGCGACGCCAACTACGACGCGATTCCGAGTGTCGTCTACACGGACCCGCAGATCGCCTCAGTCGGCGCCGCCGACGCACCGTTCAGCGCCACCGCCCGATTGTCAGAGGTGGCCAAGACAGAGACCTACACTCGCGCCTACGCCGAGTCGCCGGGCTTCCTGACCCTCCTCAGCGATGGGGAGAGGCTCACCGGGGCATATGCGGTGGGACCCGAGGCCGGCGAGTGGCTGCAGCAAGCCACACTCGCGATCCGGGCAAAGGTGCCGCTCGACGTGCTCCGTGACACGATCCAGCCGTTCCCGACCTTCTCCGAGGTATTCGTCGCCGCGCTCAAAGCATTGCGCGGAACGATCCGAACGGCCTGATCGCTACCAGTAGTACCAGCGCTTCCCGCGGGGGCGGATGGCCAGCCCGATCACCCAGAAGATCAGGAAGACCAGGGCGATCCACCAGAGGACGTGGAGGGCGAAGCCTGCGCCGAAGAGCAGGGCGGTGAAGATCAGGAACGCGAGCAGGACGCACATGTCGTGGGAACCCCCTGAGGCGATGTGTTGCTGCGATGGTAGATACCCGGGCGGGCGTTCTGACGAAACGCCCGAGAGAGGGTGGGAGCGGGGGGCACCCGGCAGGCACGGATACAATCGCCGAGGAGCGATCGCCTAGTTGGCCGAGGGCGCCGCATTGGAAATGCGGTATACCGGGAAACTGGTATCGAGGGTTCGAATCCCTCTCGCTCCGGATTTCCTTTATAAGATAAGGGATATCTGCCGCGTAGCGCGAGTCGCACAGAGCGTCTCAAACGCCGCAGACGCCGCTCATACCCCAACGGTACCCCAACGATCTCCCAAAGCGCTACCATGCGCGCTATGGGGTCGCACCTCACTGCTCCGTGCGCTCCGACGGACAAATGTTTCGGAGGCCCCTGAGTGGCGCGGACCGCAAAGACAAACGGCCACGCGAATGGAGAAGGGGGTATTCGGCAACGCGCCAATGGACGCTGGGAGGCTCGCCTAGCAGTTGTCGACGCGGCCGGCAAACTGCATCGCCAGTCCTTGTATGCCGCTACCGAACGCGAGGCAAAGCAGCGTC
>JBAUTF010000256.1:0-2324 GCA_049582065.1 Candidatus Dormiibacterota bacterium
CGGAAGGATTACCGCCACGGAGCTTGCCAAGATCGATGCCGCGCCGCCATCGACGAATACTCTCGTCATCAGCGGACTCGATCAGCCGATGTTTGAGATGCTCGTTGCGAGATACGGGGATCGTTTCACTGCAATCTACTTCTGGAAGTGCCCACGCATCGAGGACCTGACCCCGCTCGAAGCGCTACCGTCCCTGACCTACGTGGCCTTCTACTGGAACCAGCGTGCAGTCAGGCTGTGGAACTTCGCTGCGACGCCAAGGCTTCGCGGACTTCAATGGCAGGACTTCTCGCGTTTGCATGCACTCGATGACCTTGCCGGCTGCTCGTCGCTGGAGGAGTTGCGCTTCGGCGATGCCGTGTGGACCAAGTCCGTATTTGCGTCGCTCGCACCGCTCCGATCATTGACCCGACTACGCCGCTTGGACTTCGATGCCCGCCGCATCGAAGACGGTCGGGTTCAGTCACTCGCGTTACTGCCATCGCTGGAGAGCTTGGATTTCCCGTTGCGGATGTTTACGACAGAACAGTGCGCCTGGCTTCGAGCACACCTACGAGATTCCGTGCGAGGGAGGGCCCTGGTGCCGCTGGAATCCCTCAACAAGCCGATCGGGTCAAAGGATACGTTCATCATCGGGAAGGGAAAGCCCTTCCTAAATTCAATGACCGACGGACCTCGGATCGAACGTTATACCCATGCCTTCTGGGCCCTGGTAGAGGAGTATCGGCGCGACCCGAAACTTGAACCACGGTCCAGATAAACCGCCGCGTAGCTTCCACGATTGGGGAATTGGCCGAGCCGGAAGTGAGCCCTCCACTTAAGCTTTCAGGATGCTGACCAGCGCGTGGATCGAGAGTCAGCCTGAGTCACGACTAAGGTTTCCTGGCGCAGCTGTTCTGCACTCAGACTCGCGTGAGGAGGAGCCCGTCGACCCAGGCGATCCGCACCAAACGTCAGCGTACGTTCGCGCCTTCCTCAGCTCGCCGGCGGATCGCGAGACCGTTGCGCAGTGGTACGGCGACCAGCTGGAGCAGTTACGCTGGCGACTCGCTAGGGCGCCGCTCGACCACCCCCAGCATTACCGGCGCTATCGCCGGGACAACCTCGCCTTCAACCTATTCCTCTACGACCGATCCCCCTTCGACAGGGACGGGATGGGGGCGCCCGGCCCGGCGGCATTCCGCGTCGGACAGACAGTGCACCAGCTGTTCCTCGAAGGGCGTGAGAACGGGTTCTCCGACTGACGACCTGCACCTGAGCGGTTATTCGGGCGCGGGCGCGAGCCGTCTGCAGTAGGCAGGACGCGAATTTTCTCCCTGCCGGTGTCCGTACACCTTAAGGAAATACTGGGCACGCTGACTTGAACACCGAGCACCCCCGTTTCGAAGGGAACCACCAGGTTGTCCTCGATCATGGTGAACCAGCCTGTGGTCAGCTCCGAGTCGTTGTGGCAGTCGACGGTCGCCTCCTCGATCATCTCGGCCAACCTTTCCCTTGCTGATCTTGATCCCCGCGTCGCGCTCCCGGGAAGTCACGGTCCGAGCCGGCCCAACCTGGGGACGCGATCGAAGGCCGCATCTGAAGTCACAATCCATTTGCATCCGCCATCGATTGCGTAGGCGGCGTGAAAGGCGTCCCTTGGCGAGAGACCAGGGTCACCCATCAGCGACTGCGCCAGGTGATGCGATGACGGCCGGCTGGAAGCCCAGTCCAGGTCGAGTTCGTCGAGTGCCCTCCACAAAGCCACGAGCTTCGAGCGCATCCTCTTCATCACCGTCGCAGTTGACTTGCGGTACGTGGTTAGCGGATCCCCATCGCCCGAATCACGCAACCATGAAAGGACCAGCCTGTAGGTCAGTTCGTCCACAACCAGGTCGCTCGTGAGGGCCGGATCGGCGTCGATTTCGGCCTCAACCCGCTGCCTCCAGGCAGCGTAGTCTCGATCGACAGACGGATCTTTTTGACGCATCAGCCCGAAGAGATAGTTGGTGTCGAGGTAAACCCGTGTCACCCCAGGCGTGTGGCGCGCTCGAGTCCTGGATCGGGGATCCCATCGTCGGTCCTGCCGAGGACCCAGTCCATCTCCTCCCTTGTCGCCTTGCCGGCTACTCCGGCCGCGCGGGACCAGCGGCCGGCGCGCGATTGACCGGTTTGCCGCCACAGGGCACCGGGCTCGACGCCAAGCGCCTCGGCCAGCCGGCCAATGGTTTCCAGGTCAACCCGTGTCGCCTTGCCGGTGAGGATGTTGCGCGCCGTCTTGATGTCGACCCGGGCTTTGGCGGCGAGCTGCCGGGCATTCCAGCCCTTACGCTCGGCGAGCTCAT
>JBAUTF010000257.1:0-3973 GCA_049582065.1 Candidatus Dormiibacterota bacterium
CCGCCTGACTGATCGCACGGCGCGGTTGTAATCGATGAATGGGCTGGGTCGCCTCGACGCCATCGGCCAGGCCGAGCTGGTGCGGAGCAAGCAGGCGAGCGCCGTCGAGCTGGTGTCGGCCGCGATCGCGCGCATCGAGGCGCTGAACCCGACCCTCAACGCGGTCGTCACGCCGCTGTTCGAGCAGGCCCTTGCGGCCGCCCGCCGGCCGCTGCCTGAGGGGCCGCTGGCCGGAGTGCCGTTCCTGCTCAAGGACCTCGGGACGGGGCAGGCGGGCGTGCCGCAGACGGCCGGTTCGCGCGCGCTGCGGGCTTTCCGCCCGGAGGTCGACAACCCGATGGTCACGTCCTACCGGAAAGCAGGCCTGATCATCGCCGGCCGGACCAACACTCCCGAGTTCGGCAACCACTCGACGACCGAGCCGGCGTTGTTCGGACCGACTTTGAATCCGTGGGCTTTGGATCGGACCGTAGGGGGTTCGTCGGGGGGCTCGGCGGCGGCGGTCGCGTCGGGCATGGTGCCTGCGGCGAGCGGGGGGGACGGCGCCGGATCGATCCGCATCCCGGCCTCGTGCTGCGGGTTGTTCGGGCTCAAGCCGAGCCGGGGGCGCGCGTCGCGGGCGCCGGGCGGCGAGGAGATCGGCGGCTTCAACGTCCGGCACGCGCTCACGCGCTCGGTCCGGGACAGCGCCGCTCTGCTCGACGCCATCGCCGGGCCGGTCCCGGGCGATCCTTACTTCGCGACGCCGCCGGAGCGGCCGTATCTCGAAGAGGTTCGGCGTCGTCCCGGACGGATGCGGATCGCGTGGTCGGATCGCGCGCCGCTCGGCACCGCCGTCGACCCGGAATGCGTCGCCGCCGTGCACAAGACCGTGAAGCTGCTGGCGTCTCTCGGACACGAGGTGGAGGAGGGGGCGCCTGAATTCGACGCCGAGGTGATGATCGGCCCGATGGTGCTCATCTGGGCGGTGGGCAACCTGGAGGACGCGATGGATGCGGAGCGCATCCTGGGGCGCCCGCTGCGCCCCGACGAGCTGGAGGAGACGACCTGGGAGCTGGTCGAGCACGGCCGCCGGTTCTCGGCGCTGGACGTGTTTCGCGCGGTCGGCGAGCTGTCTGCCGCGGCGCGCTCGATCGCGCCTTTCTTCGAGCGCTACGACGCCTGGCTCACGCCGACGCTGGCCCGACCTCCAGAGCGGCTGAACGTGCTCAATCGCTCGCAGGGTGGCGCCGAGGAGTGGTGGAGGTTCGACTGCGAGTTCAACGCGTGGAACCCGATGGCGAACATCACCGGTCAGCCGTCGATGTCGGTTCCACTGCGCTGGACCGCGGAGGGGCTACCGGTGGGGTCGCTGTTCACCGGTCGCTATGGGGACGAGGCGGCGCTGTTCCGGCTGGCGGGGCAGCTGGAGGAGGCGCAGCCCTGGGCGGACCGCGTGCCGCCCGTGTTCGCATCAGACTAGAAGCGGTGGCCAAACCATTTCGCCTGTACATCTGCAGCGACATCCACGCCTCGGAGCGCACCTGGCGGAAGTTCGTGAACGCGATGAAAGCGAACGTGTACAAGGCGGACGCGGCGCTGATCGCGGGCGACCTCACGGGCAAGGCGCTGATCGCCGTGGTGGCGTCGGGTGGCGGGGACATGTGGACGGCAGAGGTGCTCGGCAAGCGCCACGTCGCGCGCACCGAGGCCGAGCTGAAGGAGCTGGAGCGCTCGATCGCCGACCTCGGCTACTACGCCGTGCGCGTCACCGAGGACGAGCGGGCGGCGATGGAGAATGACCCCGCGCTGGTGCGCCGCGCATTCGACGAGCAGATCACGAGGCGCGTGCGCGAGTGGATGGAGCTCGCCGCGGAGCGCCTCGACGGATCGGGCGTCCCTGTGTACCTCATGCCGGGCAACGACGACGACTTCGAGATCGACCCGATCCTCGCCGAGTCGACGTACTGCCAGAACGTCAACGAGAAGGTTGTCGAGCTGACACCGTGGCACCAGCTCGTGAGCGTCGGCTGGTCGTCGCCGACGCCGTGGTCGACGCCGCGCGAGCTGCCGGAAGAGGAGTTTCTCGACCGGTTGTCGACACTCGTGTCAGGCGTGCGTGACACGCGAAAGCTGGTGATGATGACGCACGTTCCTCCTTACGATTCGGGCCTCGACACGGCGCCGCTGCTGTCGCCGTCGCTGCGGCCGACCGTCTCGGCCGGCGACGTGCTGCGCGGTCCCGTGGGGTCGACGGGCGTGCGCAAGGCGATCGAGAAGTTCAAGCCGGTGCTCGGCGTGCACGGCCACATCCACGAGTCGGGCGGGGAGCGGAGGATCGGCGAGACGCTGTGCGTCAACGCAGGCTCCGAGGCGAACCACGGACTGCTGCGCGGGTACCTGATCGATATGAGCGCGGATGGGGTCGAGCGGGCGCTGCGTGTCGAGGGCTGAGCGGGTCGCTGCGCGTCAGCCGGCGCTCGATGCCGCCCAGAGGTTGATCCCGCTCTCGGTCGCGTAGCGGTCGATCTCCTCGAGCTCGTACGGCGAGAACTCGAGCCTGTCCAACGCCGCCACGTTCTGTTCGAGCTGCGCGACGCTGCTCGCTCCCAAGAGAGTCGAGGTCACGACCGGGTTGCGCAGCGTCCACGCGATCGCCATCTGGGCCAGCGACTGGCCTCGCCTTGCGGCGATCTGGCTCAACGCACGGATCTTGGCCAGGTTTGCCTCTGTCAGCATCTCGGTCGACATCGATCCGGGGTGGCTCGCCCGCGAGCCGTGCGGGACCCCGGCCACGTACCTGTCGGTGAGCAGGCCCTGGGCGAGAGGGGAGAACACGATGCAGCCCATCCCCTCGTCCTTCAAGACATCGAGGAGGTCGGCCTCGATCCAGCGGTTCAGCATCGAGTACGAGGGCTGGTGGATGAGCGGCGGCGTTCCCAACCGGCGAAGGATGGCGGCGGCCTCGCGCGTGCGCTGGGCTGAGTAAGACGAGATACCCGCGTAGAGGGCCTTGCCCTGCCGGACCGCGCTGTCAAGCGCGCCCAGGGTCTCCTCCAGCGGAGTTTCGGGATCGAAACGATGTGAATAGAAGATGTCGACGTAGTCCAGGCCCATCCGCTTCAGGCTCTGGTCGAGGCTCGCCAGAAGGTACTTGCGCGAACCCCACTCGCCGTATGGACCGGGCCACATGTCGTAACCCGCCTTGGTCGAGATGACGAGCTCGTCGCGGTGGCCGGCCAGGTCGGTTTTGAGGATGCGGCCGAAGTTTTCCTCTGCGGATCCCGGTGGCGGGCCGTAGTTGTTCGCCAGGTCGAAGTGCGTGATCCCCAGGTCGAAGGCCCGGCGGACGATCGCGCTCTGCCGTTCGGGCGGCGCGTCACCGCCGAAGTTCTGCCACAGACCGAGCGAGATCACCGGCAGCTTGAGACCGCTGCGACCGCAGCGGCGAAACTCCATGCCGGCGTAGCGATCGCTCATCGACATCAACATAGCTCGGCGCCCGCGTCGCGGGCGGTCGTGCAGGACGGCCTGCGGGAGATTGCTCATCGAGCACATGCTCGACTGCATGCTCGACCGTGCTCAGCACGCGTTGCCGTTTCGGCGGGCGATACCATTCGGAATCCACTCATGCGGTTAACGGTTTTCTGCGGGTCCTCGACCGGTCGCTCTCCGGCTTACGCTGAGGCCGCGCGCGCCCTCGGCCGCGAGATGCTCGCGCGAGGGGTCGGGCTCGTGTACGGCGGGGCGGGAGTCGGGCTGATGGGCGTGCTCGCCGACACGCTGCTCGAAGGGGGCGGCGACGTTATCGGGGTCATTCCCCGACATTTGGTCGCGCGCGAGATCGCGCACGCGGACGTCACCGATCTGCGCGTGGTCGAGACGATGCACGAGCGCAAGGCGTTGATGGCGGAGCTGGGTGACGGATTTGTCGCGCTGCCCGGCGGCGTGGGCACGCTGGAGGAGCTGTTCGAGGCCTGGACGTGGGCGCAGC
>JBAUTF010000258.1:0-6775 GCA_049582065.1 Candidatus Dormiibacterota bacterium
CGTGACGACCTCGCCAGGCTGCCAGACCGGCGCTTCGATTGGCGTCCAGGTCGGGGCGGCCGGCGCCCTGGGCTCGGGAGTCACAGGCGGGGCGGGGGCAGGCGCGGGCGCTGGGCTGTCAAACGGCGGTCGAGGCGGAGCCGGCTCGAACGGCGCGGCAGCCGGCGGGAAGGTTTCCCGCGACGGAGGAGGCGCGAACGTCTCTCGGGCAGGCGCGGGGGTAGGGGGGAACGTCTCGCGCGCCGGCGCAGGCAGAATGGTCTCTCTCGGCGATGGCGCGGAAGGCTGATCGGCCGGCGGGGCCGATGCCGGTGGGGTGGTTGCGCTGGCGGCCGGAGCCGCCTCTGGAGGCGCCGGGGTCCTCGGAGGGGCCTCATCCCACGTCGGGACCGCCGGAGGGCTCGGTCGGGCCGCTGAGGGCGCGGGAGGAGGCGGGGCCGGGGCGGGGATCGGGATGGCGGGCAGCCCGCTGTACGTCTGCAGGGGCCGGTCGGGCGCCTCGTAAGAGGCGGGCGCTCGAATGGGTGTCTCGTCGCGCAGGGTCGGCACGTAGGGCGCGGGGGCAGGAGGCGGCGCGGGGGGCGCAGCCAGGGCCGGTGCTGACGTGGCGGCTGGAGCGTGGGCTGCCGACTGCTCGCCGGGGAGGAAAGGCGTGATGGCCGGCACCTCGCGGCCACCGGCGCGCGTCGCCAGCTCGGACTGCGCGGCCATCTGACGGTCAGGCGCCAGCAGGGCGGATGCCATCTCTCGCAGGGCGCCCTGGGCGCGGTCCGCGGCGGGCCCCATCGCGCCGCTAGCCATGGACCGCATCGTCACGACCAGGCCGGGCGGGATGTTGGCGGGCGCAGGCGCGCCGGCGGGATCGACGCCGAACGCCGCGCAGACCGCCATGCCGCACGACCGGACATCTGCCCGCAGGTCGCTCTGCGCGGGAGCCCCACGCACGGCTGCCGCAGGATGCCCCGCCAGCCTCACCTCGCCGTTGCCGGTGACGCGGATTGCCGCGGCGTTGAAGCCGCCCATCGCGATGCCAGCCTCATGCAGGGCTGCCACTCCCGAGAGCACGGCCGCCCCGAGCGCCGCGGCGGCCGGCGGCGTCAGAGGCCCGCGATTCAACATGGTGCCCAGCGGGGTGCCCTCGTTGGGCTCGACGGCGACCCAGATCCCGGCGGGGTCGGTGCCCCAGGCCAGCACAGGCGACAGCGCGGGGTGGCGGTGCTCGTACAGGCGCTGGATGCGCGGCACCGCTGCGGCCGCCTCGGCAGGGGGCACCGGAATCTCGTGCACCACAACCGCCTTGCCGTTCTTCAGGACGGCCTTCCAGCCCTGGCCCGCTCCAGGTCCGACGAGCTCGATCAGCTTCGGCTTCTGCTCGCTCTCTGCCATTACGGGTGCATGGTACCCTTGCGGCCCATGGCATACGTCATCGTCCAGCCGTGCATCGACGTGAAGGATGCGTCCTGCGTCGAGGTGTGTCCAGTGGACTGCATCCACACTGACGACGCGGCGAACATGTATTACATCGACCCGGACGAATGCATCGACTGCGGCGCTTGCGTCGACCCTTGCCCGGTTGACGCCATCTTTCCCGAGGACGAAGTTCCGGAGCAGTGGCGCAACTTCATCCAGATCAACGCCGACTACTTCAAAAACCGGCAGTAGGGACCAGGTGCGACATTCGGTAACCCTGATTCCAGGGGACGGCGTCGGACCTGAGATCTGCGACGCCACCGTGCGCGTGCTCGAAGCGACAGGCGTCGAGTTCGACTGGGACGTCCACCAGGCCGGCGAGGCGTCGATCGCCGAGTTCGGGACCCCGCTTCCGGACCATGTGCTCGAGTCGATTAGAAAGAACAAGGTCGCGCTCAAGGGCCCGATCACGACTCCGATCGGGAGCGGCTTCCGCAGCGTCAACGTGGCGCTCCGCCAGGCCCTGGACCTGTACGCGCTCGTGCGGCCGGTCAAGGCCTACAAGGGCGCGCGGAACCTTCGCGACGACCTCGATTTCGTCATCGTCCGCGAGAACACGGAGGACATCTACGCGGGGCTCGAGTTCGAGCAGGGCAGCCCGGATGCCGCCCATCTGATCGAAGAGATATCAGGTCTCCTCAAGAGGCAGATCCGCAAGGACAGCGGGCTTTCGATCAAGCCCATTTCCATCACCGGGTCCAGGCGAATCGTCGAGTTCGCCTTCGATTACGCGCGCAAGAACAAGCGCCGCAAGGTCACTGCCGTGCACAAGGCGAACATCATGAAGCACACGGACGGCCTGTTCCTCGCCGTCGCCCGCCAGGTGGCGGAGAAGAACACCGACATCGAGTTCGAGGACCGCATCGTCGACAACATGTGCATGCAGCTCGTGCTCCGGCCGAAGGAATACGACATCCTGTGCTGCATCAACCTGTACGGCGACATCATCTCCGACCTCGGCGCGGGCATGATCGGCGGCCTCGGCCTGGCGCCTGGAGCCAACATCGGAACCAACGGGGCGGTGTTCGAGGCGACGCATGGGAGCGCGCCCAAGTACAAAGGGCAGAACAAGGTCAACCCGATGGCGGTGATGCTGTCGGGCGTCCTGATGCTGCGCCATCTGAACGAGGTCGAGGCGGCCGACGCGATGGAGGGCGCCATCGCCCGGGTGATCGCGATCGGCAAGGACGTGACCTACGACCTGAAGGAAAAGCGCGGCGATCCCACCGCGGTCGGTACGAGCCAGGTCGCGGACGCCGTCGTGGAGCAGCTCAAAGCCGGCGGTTGAGAGGCGCCTCTCCAGAGGTCGTTCGGCTGCGCCGGCTGTGGGATGAGCACATTCACCAAGCGTTTCCACCCACGACTCCAGACCCGCGCGTCCAGGAGGCCATGCTCTACGCGTCGTGGGTCGGCAGCATGGTCGAGGTAGCGCTGCAACGCGGCGCGCTGGATCGCAACCTCGCCGGGATGCTCAAGACCCGAAGGGCGGAGGGCAACCAGCGGCTGTTCCGAGCCGCCGGCGAGCTCGGCGATCCAGTCCGGTCATTCGTGGCGCGGCTGATCGCGATCGAGGATTTGCTGGCAGAATTGCCGATCGAATAAGACAATCGATTTCGTCACGGGTGGGGAAGGTGGCCACCGTACGCGCGGCATCGAAACGGGCTCTGGGTCGTGTGAGCCAAGACGGGGCTAGCGCTTCGTATCGGTCTCAGTCTGTGCCAGCAAGGGGTGTTGTTGGGCGAGCTCACGCTGGCGAGCGTGGTGGTAATCCCAATCGGTCGCGCTCCCGAAGAGACGTTCCTGGGAGCTCACACGAAGTCGAATCAGCGCACCTAGCGCTCGCACTCCGTCACGCCAAGTCAGCTTCTTGCCTTCGTCCCTGCTGCGGGCGTAATAATGGATCGGAACCTCGTGGATGCGGTAGCCGAGGCGCAGCGCCCGGGCCGTGACGTCAGGCTCAACGTCGAACCGATTCCCGTCGAGGTGGAGTCGTCTCCACAGGTCCGAACGCAGCACCTTGAACCCGGTTTCCAAGTCGGAGATGTAGCAGTCGAACAGCAGGTTGGTGGCCAGCGTCACCGCCTTATTGCCCATCACGAACCAGAAGCTGAAGGCGGTTTGGCCCGCAAAGCCTCGGACTCCATAAACCACGTCCGCGCGACCCTCCAGCAACGGGTGCAGGAGTACGGGGTAGTCGCGAGGGTCGTACTCCAGGTCGGCGTCCTGCACGACGGCGAAGGGCATCCGCAGCTCGGTGATGGCCCGGCGCAGCGCGGCTCCTTTGCCCTGGTTGGTCGCCTGCCGGAACGCCCGGACCCTCGGGTCACCGCCGGCAAAATGGCTCAGGATCTCCCACGAGCGGTCGGTCGAACCGTCATCGACCGCGATCACCTCACCGACCTCGGGCTGCTCGAGGACGTGTTCGAGGATGACATTCAACGTCCTCTCCTCGTTAAAGATCGGCATCATCACCGATAGAATCGCGTCAGTTCCCATGGCGCCGACCACTCTACCGCCCGACTCGCTTCCGGTCAGGCCCGACGCGGCATTCGTTCGGTAGCCAGATTCGCAACGACAGCGGGCACTTGATCACGCCCGTCTAGGTCAGCGGGTCCAAGCGCATCGTCGAGTTCGCCTTCGACAACGCGCGCAAGAACAAGCGACCACCGGCTGTTCCGGGCGGCCGGCGAGCTAGGCGATCCAGTCCGGTCATTCGTAGCGCGGCCGATCGCGATCGAGGATTTGCTGGCAGAATTGCCCATCGAATGAGAGACATCGGGGGCGGCACCTCCCCATCCGGCGGTTCGCGCCACCTTCCCCACCAGTGGGGAAGTCTCATAACTTTGGCGCTGACGATGCTGGTCGCCTGCAACAGCGGCAGCCCGCCCGCAATCACGGCCATCGTCGCCTCGTCGGCGCGAGCTCTCGTCGCGGCGCCCGACCTCAGCGACCAGCCGTCCTTCGCCGACCGCAGCGGGCGCCTGCCGGCGCTGACGCTGCAGAACTTGTTTCACCCGAGCTACGTGGTGCCGGACGACCCGAGCAAGATCCGCACGCTCCTGGTGACCGGCGACATCATCCCCGCGCGAGGCGTGAACTACTTCGCCACCGCCCGGAATGACTTCCTGTGGCCGTTCCGCGCGACCGCCGACTACACCAAGAACGCCGACATCACGTACGTCAACCTCGAGTCGCCCTTGGTCCCGGGCTGTCCGGTGAATGACAACCCGAGCTTCACGTTCTGCGGCGACCAGCGCTTCGTCAACGGCCTGACTTACATGGGAGCCGACGTCGCGAACCTGGCCAACAACCACCTTTCCAACTACGGAGCGCTGGGCATCACGCAGACGGACCAGCTGCTGCAGTCGCACGGCATCCTCACATCGGGCCTCGGTCCCGTCGCGGTGATCAACGTGCGCGGGTTGAAGTTCGGGTTCATCGGCTTCAACGGCGTCGGACGCGCCATCGACAAGGCAGCGCTCAAAGCGGGCATCGCGCGCGCGCGCCAGCTCGCCGACATCGTGGTGGTGCAGTTCCATTGGGGCAAGGAGTACGAGCGCCAGCCCATGGCTGCCCCGAGCGTGCCGACCCCCGACGACCCGGTGGTCATCGGCCACGATGCGATCGACTGGGGGGCCGACATCGTGATCGGCAACCACCCGCACTGGTACCAGGGGGTGGAGATCTATCACGGCAAACTCATCACCTACGCACACGGCAACTTCGTCTTCGACCAGATGTGGTCGGAGGAGACGCGCGAGGGCGTGATCGGGACCTACACCTTCTACGGCACGCAGCTGGTCTCGGCGACGTGGAAGGCGGTCCGCAGCTACGACTACGGCCAGCCGGTGTTCATGAACCAGAAGGACAACGCGACCGCGCTGCAGACCATGGAGGCCGCGAGCGACCAGCTGGCGGCAAGACTGCACGAACCGACCACCAGTCCCGTGCCCGCGATGCCGCCGTCACCCGCCTACGCACCCGTGCACGCGCCCGTTTAGGTAGCCGTCCGCTAGACTGCTGGGCAACTTACCCAGGGGGTTTCCACCGTCGCAGCTTACGTTCCAGAACAAGGGAGCTCACATATAGTCCCCGCGAACTCCGAGGCTTCGCCGTGAGTTCGCGGGGGCCCCTGTATGTGCGTGGCCGGCAGCGCCGCCGGCGCGATCGTTTCGTCTTCTTTCTGGCGCTCGTCCTCATCCTGGCGGCGGCGGTCACCACCGCGTTCGTGGCCGCCAACCACCGCGCGCCGATCCAGCTCAACCTCGATCACGCCACCGCCCCGGTGGCGAAGCCCTACGACCACTTCGACTTCTCGAACTACTGGCTCTTGACCCACGGCCAGCCGAACCTGCCGATCCATGGGCAGGCGGCTTACCTGGTCGACGTCGACACGCGGCAGGTGCTGTGGGAGCGCGACCCGGAGACCCCTCGCGCCCCGGCCAGCCTGACCAAGCTCATCACCGCGATGGTCGCGGTGGACGATGCGGGCTCGCTCGACACTGTGGTGACGGTCCCGGTCCAGGCGACCCAGGTGGTCCCGAGCCTCATGGGCCTGTCCGCCGGTGAGCGCCTGACCGTCAGGGAGCTGCTCGACGGCCTCTTCCTCGAATCGGGCAACGACGCCGCCGAGGCCCTGGCGAGCGGAATCGTGCCGCGCGACCGTTTCATCAGGCAGATGAATCAGAAGGCGAAGAGCATCGGCCTAACCGAGAGCCATTTCGTCGACCCGAGCGGGCTCGACGCGCCCGGGCACGCGATGTCCGCCCACGACCTGGTCCACGCCGCCGCTTACCTGGACGAGTACTACCCGGATCTGGCGGCCATCGCGGCGACCAAAGACATCACGATTCCCGCCACCGCGACCCACAAGGCCTTCTACCCGCACAACATCAACGCCTTGCTGTTCACCTACCCGGGCGCCACGGGCTTGAAGACCGGCAACACGGACAACGCAGGAGGTTGCCAGCTCGGCACCGCCACCCGCAACGGAAGGCACCTGATCGTGGTCGTGCTGAACGACACCCACCGTTCGGCGGCAGACGCCACCGTGCTGCTCAACTATGGCTTCAGCGTCGACCCCCAGCCCGCCTTCGGGCCCTTCTCGACGACCGCGCACTAGACTTCGGGAGTCTTGGCTCGACTCACGGGATTGTCCGCTCTCGAGGTGCTGGATTCGAGGGGAAACCCGACCATCGCGGTGACCGCGCGAACGGACCGCGGCATGGGAATGGCGATCGTCCCCTCGGGCGCGTCGACCGGCGTCCACGAGGCGGTCGAGCTACGCGACGGCGACCCGAAGCGC
>JBAUTF010000259.1:0-5273 GCA_049582065.1 Candidatus Dormiibacterota bacterium
GCGCTGTGCCGGGCACCGTGTCGGTCGCGGGGAGCGCCGGGCTCGCCGCGACGGCGGGTATGGGTCGGAGATAGTTCCAGGTGGCAAGGCCCACGACGACCAGCAGCAGCACCACGCCCACCCGCAACCGCATCTCGCCCAACCATAGCGAAGGCCGGTCTGGCGATCAGGCGCTCGCGCGGCGCAGGGTCCACGAGCGCGCAGGCTCGGCGATGCGCACGGCCACGTATGTCCCGAAGGCGAGCGACGCGATGAACGTCTTCCGCGCGGTCTCAGGCATGAAGAAAGACGGGCTGATCAACCGCATCGACCTTGGCGGCGGGAAGGTGCACCACGAGCTCTCCGACGAGCACCATGAGCGCGTCTGCGACTCCTGCGGGCGGGTCGTCGGGGTGCCCGGCTGCGTGCTCGAGAATGCCGCGCCGGCGGTCAAAGAGAGCACCGGCATCGTGGTGACGAGCCATCAGCTGCTCTTCAGCGGGGTCTGCCCGGAGCGCGTCTCAGCGCGCAACGGTTAGGGCGCTCCCTTCGTCGTCGCAGCGCAGGACCCCGTAGGTTGCCGCGCGGCAAGTATCCTGCCTTGCAGTGAAGGCGCTGGTCAAAGCCAAAGCAGGGCCCGGGCTGTGGCTGCAGGACGTGCCCGATCCGACGCCCGGACCCGGTGAGGTCCTGATCCGCGTGCTGCGCACAGGCATCTGCGGCACCGACCTGCACATCGAAAGCTGGAACGAATGGGCCCAGCAGACGATCCACCCTCCACTCGTCGTCGGGCATGAGTTCGTGGGAGAGGTGCTGCAGTTGGGCGAAGGCGTCGCATCGGTCTTTCCAGGAGAGATCGTCGGCGCAGAAGGACACATCGTCTGCGGCCGATGCCGTAACTGCATGGCCGGCCGCCGCGCGCTGTGCGCGCATACGGTCGGCATCGGGGTCCAGCGTGACGGGGCCTTCGCCGAGCTCATCGTCATGCCGGCGATCAACCTCTGGCCGCACCTGGCCAAGATCGACCTGGACGTCGCTTCGATCTTCGATCCTTTCGGAAACGCCGTCCACACCGCCACCCAGTTCCGGCTGGTGGCCGAGGACGTGCTGATCACAGGCGCCGGCCCCATCGGCATCATGGCCGCGCAGGTCGCCCGTCACAACGGCGCCCGCTTTGTCGTGATCACAGACGTGAGCGACTACCGGCTGGAGCTCGCCCGCAAGGTAGGTGTGACCCGCGCGGTCGACGTCAGCAAGACCAGCTTGGCCGAGGTGCAGGAAGAGCTCGGCATGAAGGAGGGCTTCGACGTCGCCTTCGAGATGTCGGGTCAGCCGAGCGCCCTGCGCGACATGATCGCCAGCATGGCCCACGGCGGACGTGTCGCGATCCTTGGCCTGCCCGACCACGAGTTCGCGATCGACTGGACGCAGGTGGTGTTCAAGATGCTCACCGTGAAGGGTGTCTACGGCCGGCAGATCTTCGAGACCTGGTACCAGATGTCGGTGTTCACGCAGAGCGGCCTCGACATCTCGCCGGTCATCACGCACCGCTTTCCATACCGCCGGTTCGAAGAGGCGTTCGCGGTCGCTCACTCGGGCCAGTGCGGCAAGGTCGTCCTGGACTGGACGGCCAGGGAGTAGCAAATGTTCGACCGCATGCGATCGCATCTGACCTCGCAGCTCGACGAGATCCGGCGGGCGGGACTCGAAAAACCTGAGCGGGTGATCACATCGCCGCAGGGCTCAGTGGTGTCGGTCATGGAGCGCGACGTCCTCAACCTGTGCGCCAACAACTACCTCGGCCTGGCCGACCACCCGGCGATCGTCAAGGCGGCCAAAGAAGCGCTCGATCGCTGGGGTTACGGTATGGCGTCCGTGCGGTTCATCTGCGGCACGCAAGAGATCCACAAGGAGCTCGAGGCCGCGCTGACGGAGTTCCTCGGCACCGAGGACACGATCCTCTACTCCTCCTGCTTCGATGCCAACGGTGGCATATTCGAGGCGCTGCTCGACGAGCGCGACGCCGTAATCTCCGACGCGCTCAACCACGCCAGCATCATCGACGGCATCCGCCTGTGCAAGGCTCGGCGCCTCCGTTACGCCAACCGGGACATGGAGGACCTGGAAAAGCAGCTGCGGGACAGCGCCGACGCGAGGTTCCGGCTCGTCGTGACGGACGGGGTGTTCTCCATGGACGGTTACCTCGCGCCCTTGCCCGAGA
Organism: Candidatus Dormiibacterota bacterium; assembly: GCA_049582065.1. Lineage (GTDB taxonomy): Bacteria > Chloroflexota > Dormibacteria > Dormibacterales > Dormibacteraceae > DATKSS01. The sequence goes on from JBAUTF010000259.1 coordinate 2,201, forward strand.
TCTGTGCGCTGGCCGAGCGACACGACGCGCTGGTGATGGTCGACGACTCGCACGCCGTCGGTTTCATGGGAGCCGAAGGGCGTGGAACCCACGAGCACCATGGCGTCATGGGCCGCATCGACGCCATCACGGGCACCCTGGGCAAGGCGCTGGGCGGCGCGAGCGGCGGCTACGTCTCGGGCCGCAAGGAGCTCGTCGCGATGCTGCGCCAGCGCTCGCGTCCTTACCTGTTCTCCAACTCCGTCGCCCCTCCGATCGCGGCGGCGAGCCTCAAGGTGCTCGAGCTTCTGCGATCGGCCGGTGACCTGAGGCAGCGCCTGGCGGAGAACACCGCGTTCTTCCGCGGAAGGATGACCGAGACCGGCTTCGACATCCTGCCCGGCGAGCACCCGATCGTGCCAGTGATGGTCGGCGACGCCGCGCTGGCCACACGGATGGCCGGGATCATGCTCGAGAAGGGCGTTTACGTCGTGGGCTTCTCGTTCCCGGTCGTGCCCCAGGGCAAGGCGCGCATCCGGACCCAGGTGTCCGCAGCCCATTCGCGCGACGACCTGGAGCGCGCGGTACAGGCTTTCATCGAAACGCGCGAGGAGCTCGCGGCCGTCAGCACGTAGCAGCCCTCATAGGGCTCAGTCGGTTCTGACCTCGGCGCCGTCCTGGGCCCAACGCGTGTGATACGCGCCTTCGCGATCGGTGCGATGGTATGTGTGGGCCCCGAAATAGTCCCGCAAGCCCTGGATGAGGTTGGCGGGACCGCGCTCGCGGCGGTACCCGTCGTAGTAGGCGAGCGATGATGCGAAAGCCGGGATCGGGACGCCCTGGTCCACCGCGGCCTTGACGACCCTCCGCCAGGCAGGCTGCGCCGAGGCGAGCGCCTCCTGGAAGAACGGGTCGAGCATCAGGTTCGGCAGGTCCGGCGCCTTCGCATAAGCGTCCTTGATGCGGTCCAGAAACTGGGCCCGGATGATGCACCCGCCGCGCCAGATGGTCGCCAGCGCACCAAGGTCGAGGCTCCAACCAAACTCGCGCGAGCCCGCGCCGAGGTGCTCGAAGCCCTGAGCGTAGGCGACGATTTTGGCGGCGTAAAGAGCCTCCTGCAGGTCGTCGACCAGCCCGCCTGGGGCTTTGCCCGGCCCGGGGCCACGGAGAATGCCCGCCGCTCTCACGCGCTGCTCCTTCTGGCTCGAAAGAACGCGCGCGAAGACTGCTTCGGTGATGCCGGTCAAGGGCACGCCGAGCTCGAGTGCGGACTCGCTCGTCCAGCGTCCGGTGCCCTTCTGCTCCGCCTCGTCCTCAATCGCGTCCACCAGTGCCGACTGCGTGCCGCCGTCACGCTTGGCGAGCACGTGCGAGGTGATCTCGATCAGGTAGGACTGAAGGCGGCCCTTGTTCCATTCGGCGAACAGCGCACCCAGCTCGTCGGCCCGCAACCCGAGGGATTGGCGCAGGAGGTCGTACGTCTCGGCGATGAGCTGGATATCCGCGTACTCGATGCCGTTGTGGACCATCTTCACGAAATGGCCGGCGCCGTCGGGCCCAATGTAGGTGCAGCAAGGGACACCCTCGACCTTGGCTGAGATCGCAATGAGCATCTCCTGCACGCGCGCGTACGACTCGCGCGTGCCGCCTGGCATGATGCTCGGCCCTCGAAGCGCTCCCTCCTCCCCGCCCGACACCCCGGCGCCGATGAAGCCCAGACCGCGCTTCTCGACTTCCGCGGCTCTGCGGCGGGTGTCGTGGAAGAGTGAGTTGCCCCCGTCGATGATGGTGTCGCCGGGCTGCAGGACCTTGAGGAGCTCCTCGATCGAATCGTCGACGGCCGACCCGGCTTTGACCATGAGGAGAACGGCCCGGGGCGAATGGAGGATCGCGGCCAGCTCTTCCAACGATCCCGCCGGCTTGAAGTCGCCTTCCGCGCCGTGTGCGGCCATGAATTCGTCGGTCCGCCTGCGAGTCCGGTTGTAAACAGCCACCCGCACACCGTTTGATGCCAGGTTTCGGGCCAGGTTCTGACCCATCGTGGCAAGGCCCACGACCCCGATCTCGTGCGCAGTCATTCGATCACCTTAACGAGTGGCGGCAAGGACGGTGACGCGGCTCCGACGCCGGCGGCGCGATGACGCGCCGCGCCCTCTAGCTGAATTTCTAGGCGATCATCTTGCGGGCGCAGTCTTCGCAGCCGGCGGCGAGATCGACCGCTTCGGACCTCAGGAGCAGGCCCACCAGCTTTCCATCCGAGGTCGTAACCGGCGCGCTCTCCAGGTCGTGCGCTGTCATGTAGTCGGCCATCTCCTTGATGGGGACGTAGGGGCGGAACGTGCTCGGGCCGTACCGCATCGCCTCGGCGACGCGAAGGCCCCCGTCCTTGGCGAGCTCTTCGACGCGCAGCAGCCCTTGGACCACGTCGTTTTCGTCGACCACCACCACGGCTGCGGCCCATCCCGCTGCGCCGGCGCGCGCGCGCACATCTCTAACGAGCTCATCAGGCTTGCAGGTATGCACCTCTTTGCGCGCCGCTGTGCTGGCGCGGGGCCGCTGGGAGTTCTGGCCCTCGGTCGGTAGTCCAGCCGCGAGCCAGTCGAGCTTGCCCGCCTTGTACTCGTGGATCTCCCTGAACCCCATCGCCTCGAGCCGCGCCGCGGCCCTAGGTGCCAGGTCTCAAGCCGCGTCCCAGCAGTAGACGATGATCGGACGGTTGCGGTCGATCTCGGCGGACTCCTTGTCCAGCTGCCGGAGCGGATGGCTCACCGCGCCGGGCAGATGATCCTCGGCGTATTCCTTGGGCGGCAGGACCTCGATAAGCTGCGCGCCGCCATCGACCATCTCCTTCAGCCGCTCGCGGTCGATCAGCGTCGCCATCCGCGCCTCATCGTAGCCGCGTCAAGGCCGGGCGTCGTATAGCTTCGCGAGGTCCGCGGGCAGGATCAGCGCGGGGTCGAGATCTCCGGCCAGGCCGCCCTGCTGGAGAGCGTGGACGACGAGTGTGGAACAGATCTGATGGTTGCCCCGGACCAGGCGCACCGGCCACCCGAAGAGCAGGTAGAGGGTCGCGCCAAACATGTCCAGGAACCCA
>JBAUTF010000260.1:0-7860 GCA_049582065.1 Candidatus Dormiibacterota bacterium
CCACTAGCCGGTTGAACCGGGAGGAGCTGCTCCAGCAGCCCCTGGTCGCGGTGTTCGCCGTAGCCAGGCCCGATGGGGGCGTGCACGCCACGCCGCTGTGGTTCTGGTGGGATGGAAGCGACCTCAACATGGTCGTCGAGCGGGACTCGCCGCGCCACCGCTGGGCGCTCCGCGCCGGCAGCGCGGCAGTGTGCATCGAGACGACCGATCCGAGCGGCCTTGCTTTCGCGACTGCGGAGGGCCCCGTCACGGTCGTGGACCCCCTGACCGCTGAGATGCGATACCGCTTGTGGGAGCGCTATGTCGGCCCCGAGCGGGCCAGGGAGGTCATCGACCGCGGCGGTCACGAGACCAAGGTCCTGCTGCGCCTCCGGCCTCAGAGGTGGCTCGGATCGGGTCTCTCTGACGCCTAGAGGATCGAGCGCCCCTGGCCGCCGTCGACAGGGATGCAGGCCCCGTTGACCAGGCTCGCCTGCTGCGAGCAGACGAAAGAGACCACGCTCGCAACCTCCTCCACCAACCCAAACCGGCCCAGCGGCATGTCGCGGCGCACGAAATCGGCAATGCCTTCGGGATCGCTCTTTTGCCGGCGGTCCCATCCGCCTCCTTCCCACAGGATCGAGCCCGGCGCCACGGCGTTCACCGTCACGCCTCGCGCCGCCACGTCGCGCGCAAGCGACTTCACCATGCTGTTCTCCGCCGCCTTGGCGGCGTTGTAAGCGGGAGCGCCGCCGGACTCGCGTCCCCACACCGAGCTGATGACGACGATGCGTCCCCAGCCGCGGTCCAGCATCCCTTTCAGGACGAGCTGGGTCATGCGAACGCTGACCCCGACGTTTCCGTCGAAGGCGGCCTCGAACTCGCGTGAGCCGGTGTCCGCCCAGGTGCTGCCCGCGCGCGCGCCCACGTTGTTGATGAGGATGTCGACCGGCCCGAGCGCCTTCTCCGTGGTTTCGACCGCGCGCCGGCACCCTGTCTCGGTGAGAACGTCGGCGGCGACGCCGAAGCCCTTCAACGACGTCGCGGTGCGCTCGACGCCGGCCTCGTCGCGGGCCACGACCGAAACCCGGCAGCCTTCGGAGGCGAGCGCCTGCGCGATGCCGAGGCCGATCCCCCTGGTCCCGCCGGTGACGAGCGCCACCTTGCCCGCGATGCCTAGGTCCACCTGCCGAATCGTAAACTCAGTCGCATCGCCACCCCGCCAGAGCTGTCGGGCCACCTCAACCTCACGGGCACGCCGGCCGTACCGAGACCTTCAGCCACCGTGCTGCTCCTCCGCGGGCGCCGCCCCTGGGAGCTGCTCCTGGTGCACCGCCCGGGCGGCGCGGACTTTGCGCCGGGCGCATACGTGTTTCCCGGCGGCACGGTGCACGACGGGGACGGGACTTGGGGCGACGAGATCCGCGCGGCCGCGATCCGCGAGCTGTTCGAAGAGGCCGGCATCCTGCTCGCCCGGCGGAGATCGCGCTTGGCGCGCGAGACCGACTGCGACAGGGTGCGAGCGCTGGTCGAGGGCGGCGCACCTTTCGAGCAGGCGATGCGGCAGCTGGAGCTCGAGCCGGCGTTCGATCGCCTTGTGATGTTCGCCCGCTGGGTCACGCCGGCCCAGATGCGTCGAAGGTTCGATGCGCGGTTCTTCCTCGCCCGCCTGCCGGCGGGCCAGCCGGTGCGCCCGCAGCAAGGCGAGGTCACCGACTGGCTCTGGATCTCGCCCGAGCGGGCGCTCGACAGCCCCGAGATCACCCTCGTCTACGCGACGCGAACGGTGCTCGAGTCGGTGGCCACCGGCGAGGACGCCTCAGCTGTCGTCGCCCGCGCCCGGCGGATGCGCGAGATCCCGACCGTGGAACCGCGCGTCGTGGAGACCGAACGCGGCTGGGAGATCGTCAGGGACTAGCCAGGCGCTAGCGCCAGAGGGCGCGCCATCGGTCGTAGTGGATGACCTCCACCCCTCCCCGGCGCAGCACGTCGAGCCCTGCGGGATCGCGGTACGCCTCCCGGTAGTACACGCGCCCGACATTGGTGTTGATGATCATCTTGGCGCACATCACGCAGGGCGACGCGCTGACGAACATCACCTTGCCCGGCAGCCCCGCACCCGCTTTGATCAGCGCGTTCTGCTCCGAATGAATGCAGCCGCAGTTTCCCGGCTCGGTCGAGTCGCAGCGGTTGGGCAGACCACGCGCGTTGCCGTTGTAGCCGATGCCGAGCACCTGGGTCAGGTCAGGGGTCGTGATCACGCTGCCGACCTGGAGGCGCGCGCACGTGGACCGCTTGGCCAGCTCCTCGGCCATGCGCATGTAGACCTCCTCCAGCGGGATTCGGTCGGGCGCCTGCTCGGGCTCGGAAAGGGGCTTGATCTCGGCCATCTTCAAGTCAGGTTAACAGTCTTGTCTAGACCCGGTTTCGGGACTACAATGCGCAAGATGTCGGTGCTAGAACTCTTGTTCGCCCTTCTCCTTGTATGTGTGCTGGCCGGGTTGGCCGGGATCGCGGCCCTGGTCTGGAGCCTGGTCCGGCGGGCGGACGGGCACGGGCGCGACGTCGCCGAGCTCAAGAGCCGCCTGGAGGCCGGCGGCAGCACCCAGCAGGTCCAGGCCGCCGAGCTTCGCGAGCGCCTCTCCCAGACCCAATCGGTCGTCGAGGGCCTGCGCTCCGCGCTCTCGGCCCGGCAACCGGTCGAGGACGAGGCGCGGGCCAGCCTGAAGCGCCTGGAGAATGTGATCGCCGGCAGCTCGACCCGCGGCGCCGCCGGCGAGAACATCCTGGAGGAGGCGCTCCGCCACCTCCCGCCCGAGATGCTGCAGCGCAACGTCTGGGTGGGCGGCAAGGTCGTCGAGCTGGCCCTGCGGCTGCCGGGCGGCAAGCTCATGCCCATGGACTCCAAATGGGTGTCCAGCGTCGCGCTGGAGCAGCTGGCGGACCCCGGCCTTGACGCCAACCGGCGCGCGCAGCTCACTGCCCAGGTCGAACGGGAGGTCGAGCGGCGCGTTCGCGAGGTCAGTCAGTACATCGACCCGGCCACCACGTCACCGTTCGCGCTGGCGGTGATCCCCGACGCGGCCTATGACGTGTGCCGGGGCGCGATCGTCGGGGCTCACAAGCGCCACGTCATGGTGGTCGGCTACGCGATGGCTCTGCCCTACCTGCTCACGCTCTACCAGCTGCACCTCCAGTTCGCCAGGACGGTGGACATGGAGAGACTGCAGTCGGCCCTGATCGACGTCGAGCGCCACCTCGACACCCTGGAAGGGATCCTCGAGAACAAGCTCCAGCGCGCGGTGACGATGCTGCAGAACGCCTACAGCGAGGGCAAGCAGGTGTCGGCGCGCATCCGCGCCTCGGCTCAAAGCGTCCAGGTTTCAGCCGGGGCTGAGGAAAATGTTTCCACAGAGACCCTGGGCCTGGCGCTCGTCGACTCAGCTCAGTAGGCCGGTTTTGCCCAGCTTTCCCTCAGGTTTACCCATCCTGTGCCCACCTCCTCACCAGGGATATCCACAGGTAATCCACCAACATGTTGGGGGTAAACGATTGTTTAGACCACATATCTTGTGTTTGGGGCTTGACAACCCCAAAACCTGCTCGTATAGTTCGAGCCGTTACATCGAGGCCCTGGGGCATAAGTGGCGGGCATGCTCTGGGGCCTCTTGCATCCCCAAGCGAACAAGTTCAACGACCCACCCCACGTCGCAGCAAACCGATTGGAATCCACCCTCACCGGGGATGATTGAAGGAGGCGTTCTCTAAGAAGATGGCCAAGAATCTCACCGACCTCGCCGCAACCCGCAGCAAGAACGGGAACTCTGCCAAAAACGCAGCCAAGGGACTCCGTTTCGGCCGCCACTTCACGCCCGAGGGGAGCCACGCCTACGACCTCGTCGAGTGGGAGCGCCGCACCGCGGCCATAACCGGCGAGAAGGGCCAGGTCATCTTCGAGCAGAAGGACGTCGAGGTCCCCCGCTCCTGGTCGCAGCTGGCGATCAACGTGGTCGCCCAGAAGTACTTCCGGGGGCCGGCTACCCCGGAGCGCGAGACCAGCGTCCGCCAGATCATCGACCGGGTCGTCGACACCCTGGCCCGATGGGGCCGGGAGGGCGGCTACTTCGCGGCCGAAGAGGACGCCGAGAACTGGGCCGAGGAGCTTCGCTACCTGCTGGTCACCCAGCAGGCCTCGTTCAACAGCCCGGTCTGGTTCAACATCGGGGTACCGGGGCGCTCCCAGCAGGGCTCCGCCTGCTTCATCAACTCCGTCCAGGACTCGATGGAGTCGATCCTCGACCTGGCCAAGACCGAAGGCATGCTGTTCAAGTTCGGCAGCGGCACCGGTACGAACCTTTCCGTGCTGCGCTCGTCCAAGGAGCAGCTGTCCGGCGGCGGCACCGCCTCGGGCCCGGTCTCCTTCATGAAGGGCTACGACTCCTTCGCCGGCTCGATCAAGTCCGGCGGGACCACGCGGCGCGCGGCCAAGATGGTCATCCTCAACGCCGACCACCCCGACATCCTCGACTTCATCCGCTGCAAGGCGGAGGAGGAGAAGAAGGCCTGGGCGCTCATCGAGGCCGGATACAACGTCGGCTTCAACGTGCCCGGCGGCGCGTACGACTCGGTCCAGTTCCAGAACGCCAACCACTCCGTTCGCATCAGCGACGAGTTCATGGAAGCGCTGGTCGACGACAAGCCCTGGAAGACCAAAGCCGTCGTCGATGGCCGGGTGATCGACACCTACAAGGCCAAAGACATGTGGCGCGAGATCGCCGAGGCCGCCTGGATCTGCGGTGATCCCGGGCTGCAGTTCGACACCACCATCCAGGACTGGAACGTGGTGCCCAACACCGGGCGCATCAACGCCACGAACCCCTGCTCCGAGTTCGTGTTCCTGGACGACACCGCGTGCAACCTGCTGTCGCTCAACCTGATGAAGTTCCAGGCCGATGACGGGACGTTTGACGTCGACCAGTTCCGCCGCGCGGTGGACATCTGCTTCACCGGGCAAGAGATCCTCGTTTCCAACGCCTCTTACCCCACTCCTGCTATCGGTAAGAACTCCGAGGCCCTGCGCCCCCTCGGCCTCGGTTACGCCAACCTGGGCGCCCTGCTGATGTCCATGGGTCTCGCCTACGACTCCGACGAGGGTCGCCGCTTCGCGGGCGGAATCACAGCGATCATGACCGGCCGCGCATTCGCGCAGTCGGCCCGCATGGCACAGGTCAAGGGTCCTTTCAGCGAGTACGCCAAGAACCGGGAACCGATGCTGCGGGTCATGGAGAAGCACCGCCAGGCGGCGCACCAGCTCTCGACTTCGCCCGAGTCACAGGACGTCGTCGACGCAGCGCGAGAGACATGGGACGAGGCGGTCAAGCTCGGCCGAGCCCACGGCTACCGCAACGCCCAGGCGACGGTGCTGGCTCCGACCGGGACCATCGGCCTGATGATGGACTGCGACACCACGGGCATCGAGCCCGACCTCGCGCTGGTCAAGTACAAGAAGCTCGTGGGCGGCGGCCTGCTGAAGATCGTCAACACGACCGTGCCGGCGGCACTCCGCAAGCTCGGCTACGACGAGAAGCAGGCGAAGGAGATCGTCGAGTACATCGACGAGAACGACACCATCGAAGGCGCGCCCCAGCTGCTCGACGAGCACCTGAAGGTCTTCGACTGCGCGTTCAAGCCGGTCAAGGGCAGCCGCTCGATCGCCCCGATGGGCCACGTCCGGATGATGGCGGCCGTGCAGCCGTTCATCTCGGGCTCGATGTCCAAGACCGTCAACCTCCCGAGCGACGCGACCGTCGAGGACATCCAGCAGACCTACTTCGAGTCCTGGAAGCTGGGCCTCAAATGCATCGCGATCTACCGTGACGGATGCAAGCGCTCACAGCCTCTGTCGACCTCGCTCGACAAGGAGAAGAAGAAGGCTGCCGTCGCCGACCAGGTCGAGTACCGTGTCGTCCGGCGCAAGCTACCCGACGAGCGCAAGGCGCTCACGCACAAGTTCGACATCCAGGGCCACGAGGGCTACCTCACAGTCGGCATGTTCGAGGACGGCACCCCCGGCGAGCTCTTCGTGACGATGGCCAAGGAGGGCTCGACGATCTCAGGCCTCATGGACGCCTTCGCGACCCAGACCTCCTACGCCCTCCAGTTCGGTGTTCCGCTGAAGTTCATGGTCGACAAGTTCAGCCACATGCGCTTCGAGCCCTCCGGGTTCACCAAGAACCAGGAGATCCCGATCGCGAAATCGATCGTTGACTACATCTTCCGCTGGATGGCGAGCCACTTCCTCCCCGTCGAAGAGCAGGACGAGGTCGGCATCATCCGCCGCGACCCGCCGGCCGAGACGGCTTCGGCCGCTACCGCGCTGTCAGGAGAGACCAAGGCCGCGCCGAGCGTAACCGAGCTGAAGGTGATCGCCTCACCGACGACCCATGGCAACGGGCATGGCGGCTCGGTCCAGAAGATCGCCTTCGTCAACACCGACGCGCCGGCGTGCCCCGACTGCGGGGCGATCACGGTGCGATCGGGCTCGTGCTACAAGTGCCTGAACTGCGGAGCGACCACCGGCTGCAGCTGAGGACACGCTAGAAGACGAATCCAAAGGGCTCCTGCATTGCGCCGGAGCCCCTCTTTTTGCCCCGATCCACAGACGGACGGGCTCGGAGGAGTTCGCCTCCTAGACCGGCAGCCCGCCGCGGATCTCCGCCAGGGTGCGTCGCTGTTTCCCTTCCGAGTCGAAGTTGGACGGCGCCAGCCACTGCTCGAAGGCGGCTCTGCGAGAGGGCCACTCGACATCGATGATCGAGAACCAGGCCGTGTCCCGATTGCGATCCTTGATCACCATGTGCTGCCGGAAGGTTCCTTCATACGTGAAGCCAAACCGCTCTGCGGCGCGGCGGGAGGACGCGTTGAGCGAGTCGCACTTCCACTCCAGGCGCCGGTAGCCCAGGTCGTCGAAGGCGTGATGGGCGAGCAGGAAGATCGCCTCGGTGGCCTGCCTGGTGCGCTGGAGTGACGGCGCGAACCAGATGTGACCGATCTCGATCACTCCGTGAGCCGGCTCGATGCGCAGGTAGCTCGCCATACCACGCGCGGCATGCTCTGCGCGATCGACCACGGCGAAGAACAGCGGATCACTCGAAGCCGCCCTGGCCTCGAGCCATGAGGTGAACGAGGCAAGGGAGTCGAACGGCCCATAGGCGAGGTAGGTCCAGATGTCGTCGGCGCGGCGCGACGCCTCGAAAAGATCGCGCGCTTGGCGAGCTGGGTCCACGGGTTCGAGCCGCACCAGCTCTCCGTCCAGCGGGGTTCGCTCGGGCGGCCGCGCTCCCTGCCAGTTCAGGCTCACCAGAACTGGGCCCCACCGTTAACGACGATCATCTGGCCGGTCACGAAATCGCTGTCCTCAGAAAGCAGGTAGACGAGCGTTCCTTCGAGGTCTTCCGGCAGCTCGTCGCGGGCGATGCTACGTGATTCTCGCGCGGCCGCGATGAACGAGTCCGGATAGATCGTGCGGACGCCGTCTGTGACCGTCAGGCCAGGCGCGATCGAGTTGACATTGATCCCGTCGGGTCCCAGCTCACGTGCGAGCACGCGAGTGAGGGCGAACACCGCTCCCTTGGACATCACGTAGTGCGCGAGCCCGGGAGGACCGGCCAGCAAAGCGCCAGAGGCCATGTTGACGATCTTGCCGGCGCCGCGACGGCGCATATGGGGTACAGCCGCCTGGCACATCAGAAACGGCCCGCGCGCGTTGACCGCGAGCACGCGGTCGAACTCTGCCGGCTCGATCTCCTCGAACGGCCGGTTGCGAAGCGTGGAGAAAACCGCAGCGTTGTTGACGAGCCCATCGATTCCGCCCAGGCGCGA
>JBAUTF010000261.1:0-8739 GCA_049582065.1 Candidatus Dormiibacterota bacterium
CGGCGAAGTACGCGGATGGGGGGAGGGGAGTGCCGTGCAGGCGCTTGAGGATCCCGTCGTCGCGTGCGATGACGGTGCCCGTGATCGTCGTGATGTAGCCGGCATTCATCACGGCAAACGCAAGCATTGCCGCAGTGAAGAATTGTGCAGCGCTGACACCCGCGATCGATCGCTCACCATTCAGGAATTCGAGGGCCGCCAGGATCATCACCGGCATGACGAGCGCAAAGAACGCGCCTGCGGGGGACCTGATCAGCAGCATGGTCTGGTAACGGACTTGCGTCAGCACGAGGCGGGCGTAGGACGGACGGCGCCGTGCGTGTGGCGCGATCGTGGTGATCACGGCTGTTCCGTCGCATCCTTGGTGAGCTCGAGGTACACATCCTCGAGCGACGCCCGCAGGACGCGCAGCGCCGGCAACTCGGTTCCGCGAGCGACCGCCCAGGCGGTGAGAACGTAAAGCGCCTGGGTCGGCGTCATGGTGTGCACGACCACGAATCCGTTTTCCTCGGACGCTGTGCGGCGCACGGCTTCGGGGAGATCGCTCCAGCACTGTCCCTCAGGGAGACGGAAGACGATCTCCGCTTCCGAGACGTCGCGACCGCCGAGAGAGGACGGCGGACCCTCGGCCACGACCATTCCGTCGGCGATCACCACGACCCAGTCGGCGAGCCGCTGCACCTCGTCGAGGTAATGGCTCGTCAGCACGATGGTCTTGCCCAATGCCTTCAGGCGCTCAATCGCCTCCCACGAATGTCTCCGCGCGTTCGGATCGAACCCTGTGGTTGGCTCATCGAGAAAGATGAGATCGGGGTCGCCGATCAGAGCAAGAGCGAGATCGAGGCGGCGGCGCTGGCCGCCCGAAAGCGCCTTGGTGCGGGCCGAGCGCTTCTCGTCGAGGCCCACAAGGGCAATCACGTCATCAGTCGGGCGTGGATGTCCGTAGAAGCTGGCGTACAAGCGAACAATCTCGCCTACCGTGAGTTCACGATCAAAGCCCGCGGACTGCAGAACGATGCCGATGCGTTCTCGCAGGTTTCGGCCGCCATGTTCTGGATCGGCGCCGAGAACGGAGACATCACCGGCGGTGCGTCGACGGTGACCCTCGAGGATCTCCACCGTGGTTGTCTTGCCAGCCCCGTTTGGCCCTAGCAACGCGAAGATCGCCCCGCGTGGAACGGTGAAGCTGATGCCGCGCAGCGCGTCGATGTCGCCGTATGACTTGCGCAAGCCGTCAACCGAGATGGCGATGGGGATCGTCCCCGACGCAGCCGGATCCATCGGTGTGGCGAATTCAGCGACTGCGCGATGTCACTGCGCGACCGGAGCCCGGCGCGCAGATGACACCTCCCGCTGCCTTCCAGGCCGAGCATCGCGGCCCCCGAGTAGACTGCCTGCCGACGGTCGCGAGGATCTCGAACCGAGATCCCCGGAACAGAAGGAGGGAGGCATGATTGCGTGGTTCAGTATCGCTCCTGACGACGGCTCGGGCTCGTACTCCAAACACGTGGCCGCGGCACTCGAGATGGTCCGGGAAAGCGGCCTTGTCTTTCGTCTGGGTGCCATGGGGACCGAGGTTGAAGGGCCGCGCGACGCAGTGCTCGCCCTCCTCGTGCGCTGCCACACGCGGCTTGCGACTGCTCCCGGTGTTCGGCGGACGAGTACGGTCATCAAGATTGATGATCGCGTTGGTGTCGACAGCGAGGAGATCCACCGGAAGGTGAGCGCGGTCGAACGGCTGATGTAGATCGTCGACGTTGCTCACCCGCGCCGCCGCGGTGCCCGCGACACCGAATCCAGGTTCTCGCCGTGGAAGATCTCGGACACCGATTGATCCGCGAAGACGGCGCGAATCGAGGCCGCGATCATCGGAGCGATTGACACCACCGTCAGGCGCGCCGGCCGGCCGTCCGTGTCAAGTGGCAGCGTGTCGGTGACGATCACCTCGCTGATCGCGGACTCGTCCAGACGCCGTCGCGCGGGAGGGGAGAACAGGGCATGAGTCGCCACCGCGATGATGTCTGCCGCGCCCGCCTCTTGGAGGGTGGCAGCGGCGTTGGTGATGGTGCCCCCCGTGTCGATCATGTCGTCAATCACGACGCAGCGACGGTCGCGCACGTCGCCGATCAGACCCAACGCCTCGGAGACGTTGCGCCTGTCCGGCCGGCGAGCCTTTTGCATGAAAGCGATGTCGCAGTCGAGGTGGGCGGCGTACTTCTGTGCCATCTTGCCTCGGCCTGGATCCGGCGCCACGACAACAAGGTCGGTCCAGCCTTTGGCACGTACACACTCAGCGAGAGCCGGCAGAGCCGTTAAGTGGTCGAGTGGGACATTGAAGAACCCCTGGATCTGCCCTGTGTGCAGGTCCACAGCCATCACCCGGTCGCAGCCCGCAACACTGAGAAGATCAGCCACCACTCGGGCGGAGATGGGTTCGCGGGCCAGCGCCTTCTGGTCCTGACGCGCGTACCCGAAGTACGGGATGACCGCATTGATTCGGGCAGCACTGGCCCGCTTCAGGGCATCGATCATGACGAGTTGCTCCATGATCATCTCGTTGACCGGCCTCCCATGCGCCTGGATGACGTAGGCGTCGCACCCACGCACCGACTCGAGGAAGCGCACATAGATCTCGCCGGACGCGAAGCGGCTCATCTCCACCGGACCCAATGTGATGCCCAGCGCCCCGGCGATGTCTGCCGCGAGTTGAGGATGGCACGACCCGGAGAAGAGCATGGCTCGACGCGTCAGGGAGATCTGCAGCGGCGTCCCCTCGGCGGGCCGCCGTTCAACGCGGTGCTCGGTACGGCGCGGTGCTGGTTCGGAGTGGAGATTCAAGGACGCGGTGGGACCTCCGGCCGCTGTAGCGGCGCTTGCCGTAAGCATCGCCCTCCCCGAGGCTCTGGAACAGTGCCGAACGTCACATTCGCCGGCATCCCACCTCCGGGAAGGAAGTCGAATTGCATAGCGATCGCAACGAGTGCCGTGTCCGATGGATCGATCATTTCGGCGTTGTGGTGCGGGGTCGGCCTTGGCCCGTACCGGTGCTCCGGACGTCGGCCGTACAGCTGTCGCGGAGACGGGTGAGTTCATCCGAGACATACACCGGCACGGGCTCGGGGTGCTCGAGCCGGAGCGATCGCTCGGGCAGTGCTGCGAGGCCGGCATCGACGCGGGCGCGCATCGCGGCCAGCGTGTCCGGCCCGCCCAGTCGCTGACCGGCGACCATCACCGGGAGCAGCAGGCATTCGCGATCGGAGTGACGCTCGGCGCGCAAGCCCACGATGTCCCCGCCGAGGCGAAGATTCCTGAACACCTGCTTGGCGCCGGGGAGCGTCGCCTTACCTTGCGACAGCTTGAGCACGGGCCGGTCGCCGTAGGCGACCAGCTTGTACGCGCTGTCGAGTGACGGTGCATCCGCCGACACGCCCATCTTGGTGCCGACGCCGAAGGCGTCGACGGGCGCCCCACCGCGCACGAGCGAGTCGATGCCGGACTCGTCGAGGCCCCCGCTCACGAAGATGTGCGCGCCAGGACAGCCGGCGTCATCGAGCAGGCGACGCACGCGGCGCGAGAGCACCGCGATGTCGCCGCTGTCGAGCCGCACCGAGAACGCATCGCCCAGTCCATGATCCTGGGCGACCCGGATCGCCTGCATGACGCCGTTCTCGGTGTCGTACGTGTCCACCAGGAACGTCGGGTGCTCGGGAAAGTCCTCGACGAATGCTGCGAAGGCCATGTCCTCCTGGGCGAACGCCTCGACGTACGAGTGGGCCATCGTCCCGGACAGCCGGAGCCCGAAGCGCCGTGCTGCGGCCACGTTGCTGGTGGCGGCGAAGCCCGCGATCGCCGACGTGCGCGCCACCGCCATGGCGGCCTCGACGCCATGGGTGCGCCGGAAGGCGAAGTCCACGAGCTCTCGCCCCCGCCCGGCCAGCCGGCAGCGCGCGGCCTTGCTGGCAATGGCGGTCTGAAACGTGATCTGGTTGAGCAGATACGTCTCGACGAGCTGCGCCTCTGCGATCGGTGCGCTCACCTCGAGCAGGGGCTCGTTCTCGAACACCAGTGTCCCCTCGGGGACAGCCCAGACGTCACCGGTGAAGCCGAGCTGTGCCAGGGCGCGCACATCAGCGGGCGTGAAACCGGGGATCCGGCGAATGTACGCGCGGTCGTGGCGGTCGACGGCAAATCGCTCCAGGAAGCTGAGACAGTCGTCGAGCCCGGCGGCGACCAGGAATCCACGTTCAGGTGGCAGTTTGCGCACGAAAAGACTGAACGTTGCAAGCCCCTCCATTCCGTGTCGGAGATAGCTTGCTGCCATGCGCAATTCGTACAGGTCGGTGAGAAGCAAGGCTCCCATCAGCCCTAGTCTCCACCCCTCGCATCTGAGTCCGCCAGGGTCAATGGTCCTCGGCTCGCCGCGGTCCAGCGCCTCCGTTGACCAAAGCGCAAGCCGCTGTGAGACCGCGCCCGTGCGTGCTCGTGGTGGCTCGATTATCCGGACCGGATTTCGGGACCTTCGCCTCTGGCGTCGCCGTCCGGTGACGACCATCGTGACCTTAACCCAGCAGGATGTGCGAGGTGACTGACATCAATGCGCTACCGACCGCGATCCTCTTCGCCACCGATGGGACGCAAGCCAGCCAAAACGCTCGGGCGGCCGCGGCGCACCTCGCCCGGACGTCGGGTACGCCCTTGCACGTTGTTCACGTCTGGGCGCCCACAGGATCGTTCAGCGGCGGCCCCGGCGTTGACGAGGAAATCGCAACCGGCGTCGCGAGCGCGGAGGCGGCGCTGATCGAGGAATCTCTGGGGTGCCGGGTCGCCGGCACCCACACGCCTGGCGGTTCGCGAGCCCATGCAATCCTCGCCACGGCCGCGTCAGTGGGCGCGGGTCTCATCGTGGTCGGCGGGAGGAAACTCGGCATCGTCGAGGAACTCTTCACCTACCGGGTTTCGGAGGACGTCGTGCATCGCTCCTACCGACCGGTGTTGCTCGTCCGTGAGAACGGCCACGACTGGCCGCCGAGTCGAGTCGTCGTCGGATTGGACGGATCGCCGGAGGCGGATCGGGCTCTGGAGTTGTCCTGCTGGGTCGGCCGTTTCTCGAAGGCCGATCTCGTGCTGGTGACCGCCGTCAATCCGGATGCGCCGGGTGCCGATGCCACTCGGCGCGACGCCGAACGCGCACTCGAGGCCCGCGCGTCGACGGTCCCCACTCCCGGCGGCATGGAGGTCGCCACGCGTGTTGTCGTGGGAAGCGATGTCCCGAGGGTGCTGCGTGAAGCGTGCGCTTCCGCTGACGGAACATACCTGCTCGCCATTGGCGCTCGCGGAAGCAGCGTCAATAACGTTGCACCGGAGTTCAGCGTCTCGCGCTCGGTCACCCACCACACGCGGCTGCCCTTGTTGTTGGTGCCGGCGGTATCCATGACCACAGGTGGTAGGCGCACCTGACGCTATACCGTCCATATTGAACTTGCGATGGACGGGATGACGGCGCTTTGTGGACCCCATGGCGCGTCCGCGCGCAGATCTGCAATCAGCTACCATGTCGCCGCCCCGGCGAGATCCGGCCGGGCTTGGGAGACGGTGGAATGAACTGGTTGCTGTTCTGGTTGTTCCTGCACATCACAGCGGCGGTGATCGCCTTCGGGCCGATCTTCGTGTTCCCCATCGTGGGCACGCTCACCGCGAAGCACCCTCAGCACATGGCATTCGCGCTCGAGCTGAACCATCGCATCGAGCTGCGGCTCGTCATCCCACTGGCGCTGAGCATGCTCGTGAGCGGTTCCGGCCTCATCTGGACGGCGAACGTCAATATCTTCCAGACGGTTTACCTGATCGTCGCCGTGCTCCTGTATCTGATCGCCCTTTCCATCGCCATCGGTGTGCTGTTGCCGAACACGGAGAAGCTTCTGCGGCTCGTGGGGAACTCTTCGCCGCCGGCGGGGGCAAGTGCCGCCCCGCCGCCACAGGTGATGAGCCTGATTCGGAGCAGCCAGGTGTTCGGCGGTGTCGCCACCGTGCTCTTCCTGGCGATCATCTTCCTGATGATCATCCAACCTGGCGGAATCGTCCTCCGCTAGCGTCCCGACTGCCTTCAGCGCACCGCCTTCTTCACGAGCGCGGTGATCTTGGCCTCTTCAGCGGGGGTCAGCTTGGTGATCGCGTACTGAATGGGCCACATGGCGCCGTCGTCGACCTTCGCCTTGTCGCTGAAGCCGATCGTCTGGTACCTGACTTTGAACTTCCCGGCGTTCTGGAAGTAACAGATCACGTTACCGTCCTTGGTGTATGCGGGCATTCCGTACCACGTTTTCGGAGCGAGATCCGGAGCGGCGGCAGTGATCAGCGCGTGGACCTTCTTGGCGATGGAGCGATCCGGCTCCTGCATCCGGGCGATGGCCTCGAGCAACGCCGTCTTCCCATCCGCCTTGGCCGCCTCCGCCTTGAGCTCCCGGACACGCGCGCGCGCCGCGGCCTTCTCTTCAGCGCTGAATCCCGCGGATGCCGAAGCCTTCGCGCTGGTCCGATTCGCACCTTTCTGTGTGGTCTTGGTCGCCGCCATCCTTCCCGCTCCTATTCGAGAGTTGACGAGAACGCCCGTGATTCTATTGCCGGCGCGGTCGATCGCGTCCCGTTCCTGCGCCTCTTCGAAAAGGTAGGCAGAGCGGGGTCGGAGGCCGCTCAGCGCGGCGCGGTTGACGAGGGCCGCACCGACGTCTTCGACAGCAGACGCCAGGGTGGGCTTGCCCAGTCCGAAACCTTGTCCCAACCCGATGCCCGCCGCCTTCATCATATCGGCCGCGTATTCGTTCTCGACGCCTTCGGCGATCACGATTGCGCCGCTGATGCGGGCAAATGTCGTGGTTGCATCGATGACGGCCCTCGACCCCATTCGTGCCGAGGTCATCGTGAGGCTTCGCCCGAGCTTGAGGTACTCGCTGGCAGATGCGGCAAGGAGCTTCAACGTCGAGTGCCCCTCACCGACATCATCGAGCGCAAAGCGGAGCCCTTCCGCTCGATATGCAGCAAGCACGCGATGCAACACCTCGTAATCGCTGATCAACTCGTGCTCGGTGATATCGAGCACGACTGTCCGCGGCGCTCGTTGATGCGCCCGGAGCAGGTCCAGCAGGGGATCGATCCCGTGGATGGGATTCGAGAGACTCGACGCACTGATGTTCAGGAAGAGCATGGCTTCTGCAGGAAGCTCTTTCGCGTCCTCGACAGCCTGACTACGGCAGATGCGGTCGAGATCGCCGATGTGGCCGCTGGTGCGTGCGGCCTCAAAGACTTCCTCGACAGAGTCCAGCGCCGCGAATCCTTCGGGGCGTGCCAGCGCCTCATATCCCAACACGGTCCCGTCGGTGAGATTGACGATCGGTTGAAACACCGTCGTGAGGGTGCCCTCGCCGAGGACATGCGTGATGACGTCGGAATACGATCGTTCGGCGATGTCACCCGACTCTCCTGTCACATATGCGCGCCCGATGACCTGGTCACCGCCGGCCTTCTTGGCCTTGTAGAGCGACTCGTCTGCTCGCTGCCACACGGAAACTGGATCAGCACCAGCGGGTGCGGCGCTCCAGCCCACGGTGATGCGCGCCGGGCCGCTCGGCAGCAGCAGCGTGTGCATCGCCACTCGCATGCGCTCGGCGACGACTCCGGCGCCGAGCACACCAACCTCGGGGAGCAGTGCGGCGAACTCATCGCCACCGACCCGAGCCATAACGTCCCATCCTCGGACGAGGAGGCCGAGCGTATGTCCGACGAGGCGCAGCAACGCGTCGCCCGCGGCGTGACCGTCCGTGTCATTCGTTGTCTTCAAACCGTCGACGTCCAGGGAGAGGACCGCGAACGGTTGACGAGGAATGGTCCGCAGCGCGCGGTCGAACTCTCGGCGGTTCTTCAGGCCCGTGAGCGCATCGGTGGACGCCTGTGCGGCGAGCTCCATCGCGGATGCATGCAGGGCGATCTCAGCACGTCCCCGGTCGATGAAGAGTCCGACCTGGCGACAGGCTGCTTGCACGGCGTTGAGCAAGTCCTTGGGGGGGCGCCCGGGTGACTCATGAAAGGCGACGAGTACGCCGGCGATGCCCCCAATCCCCCGGATCGGGAAGGTCATGATGCAACGGATCCCGGCCGCCGCAGCCTCGGAGTCGCGATCCGCGTCGTGGCCGGTCGCAGACGGAGGAGCCATCGAACCGCGCCCGCTCTTCATGGCGCGTGCAACCATCGAGGGAGCTGACCCCGGTTCAATCTTCCGGCCGGCGGCCTCAAACGCCTTTGACCCCTTCGACCCGTCGGTTGCTCCGCACTCCAGCGCAACCTCCGGCGCATCTCCATGGCTCAGCCAGATTTCCGCGATCTGGCATCGCAGCGTCATTCGTACAAGATCCAACGATTGCTCCAACGTCGGGTGAAGGTCGGTGGACTCGTTGATGAGGGTGAGGACTCGCACCAGCAGTTCGTCTCGGCTCGTGACGTCTTGCCATGAGGGCTGAGCCGACGCCACCAGCGATATGACAGGACCGTGATCATCGACGTCAGTGTCGACGCGCGGATGCATATCGTCCCGCGTGAGACTCTGGACAGACGTGCCCAGCACCTCTGAGGCGATGCGACGGCCGGACATCAAGCGGTGACCTCGTTGCGTGGACCCTCTGAGGGCACGGTCCTCGCGTGCCCCAAATGCGTCGGCGCGGTAGCGTACTTAAGGGGTCTTTGAGACTC
>JBAUTF010000262.1:0-5263 GCA_049582065.1 Candidatus Dormiibacterota bacterium
AGATGTCCGGGCGACCATAGTGACCCGCCACGTCGAGGGTCCGCTTGGCGGCTGAGGCGGCCGCGGGGTCGCAATCGGCATAGAGGATTCCGTGCTGCTCGTGCAGCGGCCCGGCCACCACCCTGCCCCCGGGTTCGACGATCACCGAATCGCCGGGGTTGTACCACTCCTCCAGGTCGGGAAACAGCTGCGCGCGTTTGGGAAAGTCTCGAGGGATGTCCTTGCCCCTCATCGCGCATCCGTTGCCGAGCACCCAGCACCTTCCTTCCGCCGCGATATGCCGCATCGTAGACACCCACGTGCTGCCGGCGTCCCAGGTCGGAGCGATGTAAACCTCGCAACCCTGCGCGAACAGGGCGAAGCGCGCCAGCGGCATGTAGTTCTCCCAGCAGATCAGGCTGCCGACCCGCCCCGCGGAGGTGGGGATCACCCGCAGCCCCGTCGCGTCCCCCATGCCCCACACCATCCTCTCCGGGTTGGTGGGCATCAGCTTGCGGTGGCGATTCAGCACCTCGCCGGTCGGCCCGATGAGAACCACGGTGTTGTACAGGGTGCCCCGGCTGAACTCGCCGTCGCGTTCGTGGATCCCGATCGACACCGTCACCTTGAGCCGCTTGGCCGCCGCCTGGATCGGCTTCAGGTCGCCCGCCTCGAGGTCGACGGCGTTCTCGACCAGGCGGCGGTGGATCTCGGAGGTGAGGTCATAGTCGTTGCCGGGACGCAGCCGCCAGAGCCATTCCGGATAGCCGGGGAGCCAGGTCTCGGGAAAAGACACGAGCCGGGCGCCGCGACCGGCGGCTTCCTCGAGCAGCTTGACGCCGCGCTCCAGCGTCTTTCGCCGATCCAGGGTGACGGGGGGATGCTGGACGACGGCAACGAGGTGCGGGCTGACCCTTTTCTTCTTCGGCATGGCGCCAATAGTGCGCTAGGCGGGCGCCGGGAAGTCGCCCGCCCGCGCGACCATGCCAGGCAGCTCTTTGCCGAGCTGCCCGCCCAGCCACCTGGACGCATCGATGAGTCCGTCCAGGTCGATGCCGGTTTCCACTCCGAGGCCACGCAAGAGGTAGACCAGGTCCTCGGTCGCGATGTTGCCGGTGGCCTTCGGCGCGAAGGGACAGCCGCCCGCACCGCCCACCGACGCGTCGAGCGAGACCACGCCTTCGTCGAGCGCCGCCACCGCGTTGGCGTAACCGGTGTTGCGCGTGTTGTGAAAATGCGCGCCGGTCGTGGCCCCCAGGGCGCGGGCGCCGCGCACGAGCTCGCGAACCTGGGAAGGGACCGCGACTCCGATGGTGTCGGCGAGACAGATCTCGTCTGCGGGGGTCGCCATCAATCGCTCGACGATGGACAGCACGCGCGCCGGCGGCACCGGGCCTTCGAAGGGGCAACCGAACGCGACGCTGACCGTGACCGTGATCGGCATCCTGTCGCTTCGTGCCCGGGCCACCAGCGCCAGCGCGGTCTTCAAGCCCTCGTCGGTCGTGGCGTTCTGGTTGCGTTTTCCGAACTCGTCAGTGGCCGCGAACGCGTAATGGACCTCGTCCACGCCCGCGGCAACGGCGCGCTCGTATCCCCTCTCGTTGAGGACCAGGCCCGCGTAAGCCGTGCCGGTCCTACGGTGGAGCGCCGCCATCACCTCTTCGGCGCCTGCCATCTGCGGCACGAGCTTGGGGTTGACGAAGCTCGCGGCCTCCATGCGCCTCGCACCCGCGCTCGCAAGCCTGTCGCACAGTTCGGCTCGCAGCGCCGGCGGCAGGATCTTCGCCTCGTTCTGGAGCCCGTCGCGCGGGCCTACGTCGCAGACGATCAAAGCCACATGGATAAGGTAGTGCCGTAGTGCTCATCACTGTTCGGGTCCATCCGCGCGCGTCGCGCGCCAGGACCGAATGGAAAGGTGAGGTGCTCGAAGTCTGGGTCAACGCGCCGCCGGTCGAGGGCGCCGCGAATCAAGCTGTCCTCGAGGCTGTGGCGAAGGAGATGGGGGTGCGCCTGCCGGCGGTCAGCCTACGCTCAGGCGCGCGCAGCCGGACGAAGGTGGTCGAGGTGAAGAAGGACGGCGGGCGCTGAAGCCCGCCGCCCCTCTGATCGGCCGGTTTACCGGCTAGCTTGCGTTGACGGCTCCAATCCAGGTGCCCCAGTTGCGCCCGAACGCGGGCGGGGTGGTGAGACCCTGGTAGTGGTTTGCGTATTGGCTCGCGATCCAGATGTGCCCGCGGCCGTCGAACGAGGCGGCTTCGAAGTCACCCCATCGGCAAACAGGAAGGGTCGCGGTGCCGCAAAGCTCCGGGCGGTACGACGATTCCCCGGCTTTGAGCAGCACGCCGGCGCCGTGGAAGTTTCCATCGGCGCTCTTCCTGATGTAGCGGATCTCCGGGAAGACCGTGTGGCTCATGTGATCGAAGACCATGATCACATTGCCCTGACTGTCAGGCATCAATGTCCCGAAAGACGCCGCAGCGTCGCCTGAGAAGTTGTAGTAACCGCTGCGAGTGGAGCTCTGGCTCCCCGGGTTGCGGAGGTTCACCTGCGCCCACTCGATTCCGGGCACGACCTGGGTGCCGTTGTTGAGGGCTGTTTCCCAGGCGGCGTACACGGTTCCGTCGCGTATGACCGGGGTGCCCGTGACCCTCAGGTCCAGCGCGTCGACGCACTGGTTGCAGCTCGGCTGGTCAGCCGGCGGAGAGAAGGCGAACGGCTTGGTCGGGGCGAGGGCACCGGTGAGGGTCGGAGCAGGACCTCCCCGGTCGTGAGTGACCGGGTTGCTCATCGTCCAGACCGCGAGACCGCTGCACGCGGCGGCCACGCTTGAGCAGAGGTGACCATTGAGCAGGTCCGGCCCGTCGATCGTATCGACGAACACCTCAGAGCTCCCGGCGCTCCCGTCGAGGTTTGCGGTCGGCTGGACGGTATCGGCGAGGAAGGGACCCACCCCGGCAATTACGGTGCCGGGACCGGTGGCCTGCAGGTTTAAGAAGCCGTCCGCCGTGAAGTTGCCCTGGCCCTTCTCCATCTTCGCCTTGTTGGCCTCGAACAGCTCTGCGTAGGCGAAGAAAGAGCCGTCCTGGGCGAACATGTTGGCCGAGAAGTACACCGCCTGGCCGTTGATCCCAAGCTGCGTGTAGTCGGCGTCAAACGGCTGGCCCACTGTCATGTCGAACTCGTACACGTTCCAACGGCCGCTTGGGTTGCCGGTCTGGCTGACGGCCACGTAGTAAACCGATTTCGCCGGGCAATCGGGCGCGATGCCAAGCCCGTTCTCCACCTGGAGCATGGCGGCCCAGAAGCGGCCGTCGATCGCGTCATACAAAGCCCGCGGGTCGCTCAGGAATGGCTGGCTGTGGCTGGCAACGTCGCAGGGAGTGCCGTCCGCCTTGGTTACATTGGGCACTCCGAAGAAGGTCGCCGCGCTCACCGGCCATCCCGGCTGGACGTGCCCCGAGGTGTCCAGGACTTCCCATTGCGTGTTCACGCCCTGAAGCACTGCGCTGGGCGACGCGGCCAGGGCCATATCCGGCGGGTTGCAGCCCTGGGCGAAGTAGGAGCATGTTGTCGCCGAGCCCTGCTGCCCGATGAAGCTCGCGCTGGGCGAAGGCGTACCGCCATCTCCGGCGGAATCCGCGTTCGTGTTGTCACTGGCGACGCCCGCGGATTGGTTGTTCGCCACGGCCTTGGCCGATGCGGAACCGCGAGCTAGCTTTGGACTGAGGCGCACGGTCCGGCTCTCTTCTGGCGAGGCCGCCGCCGACCTGCCCCCATGGCCTGCCGGCGAAACCACGTAGTGAGCGACGAGCTTGGCGACCCCTGGCTGCGATGTGAAGGTGACCCCTGAGCCTGGCGACGAATCCGCCAGGGCGGTCGTGACCGGCGCCACCACGCCCAGCGCGCCGACCATGACGGCGCCCGTGGCGATACCAAAGATGCGTCTGCGAACTTCCATACCCCTTCTCCCGTGCAATTTCGACCCTGTTTGGCCGGCCGGCGGCGGACACGCCGGATGCCTTAGCCCGATTTCGAGCGGAGCGATCCTAGCCGCTTCCGGCCGAGCCCGCAAGAACCAGATCGGGTCGCAGAGGCAAGGCGGTCGAAAGGAGAGTGCGAAGGTGGTCGCCGAGGCTTGCCGGCCTTGAGGAAACCTTTGCCTTGGCGAGGTGGGGCGCTACCGGACGAGGTCGTGCATGGTGCTTGCCTGGGCTGCCCGGCCAAGCCGTCCTACGCCCATCAGGTCCTCGACCGTGGCGAGCAACGAGTAATGGTTATAGGCGTTGTTGCTGACCCGGTGGCCGACACCGGGTGCGATGACCAGGGTCAAGACGTGGTTGTCGGCGCTGTTGTCGTCTTCGTCCCAGGTGATGAAGAGCACCCCGTTGGATCTCCATGCCCTGGAGGAGGTGATCGCGCCCACCTCCTGCCGAAGCCACGCGTCGCTCGTGGCGACCGAGCAGTCGTGGCCGTCGTGGCAGCGATCGGGAGTGATCCAGCTGAATCTCGGTGCGTTCCCGGCCAGGTCGGCGGCCTCCGCGGTTAGCGGCACCACGTTGTTCGGGCAGGCGCCGCCGTAGAAGGCGAACGGGTTGTGGCCCGGGTCGTAAGGCACGGGGCTGTTCAGGCATCCTTCAGGACCGAGTCCCTCCATGTAGGCCTTCCAGCTGATGCCCGCTGTGGTCAGCTGGTCGCCGATGTCTGATTTCGGCAAGACCCTGTAGCTGTCGTCCTCTACTCCCCACGTCTGACCTGAGGTCAGCGCAAGGTAGTTGGGCACGCTGGGGTGCGCGACGGCGTGGTAGTTGTTCGCCACCCCGTAGTGGGCGGCCAGGGAAGCCGTGAACGGGCCGGACAGCGCCTCCTGGGCCGAATGGTTCTCCATGACGATCAGGAACACGTGCCGAGGCGAGGCTGTGGCCGTGCCCGCCTGGGCGCCGGCACACCCGACCCCCGCCGTCACCGCCAGGGCGAATAAGGCAAGCCTCTTAATTCTGCCTCTGATGCAATCGATCCTCCCCTCCATGTTCGCTGCGGACGGGCGCCGGCGGGCGATCGGTTTTGCAGTCGCCTGCAGCTCCATCGGCCTGCCGCTGGGCCTACTCCTGGCTCGGTGGCGCCGGGCTCGATTCGCTGGTTTCGTCCTGGAGACCTGCCGCCGGATCAGGCCGCCGGCGTCAACCTGATCACCGGGATCTCCCGGTCGGTCTTCTGCTGGTACTCGCCGTAGCGGGGCGCCACCTTAGCCACCCTCGCCAGGGCCGCCTCGCGCTCGGTTCCTTGC
>JBAUTF010000263.1:0-13131 GCA_049582065.1 Candidatus Dormiibacterota bacterium
CGCGCACGCGCAACGTTCAGCAGGATCCCAAAGATCCAGGTCTTCAGGGAAGACCGGCCTTCGAACCGATCGAGAGTACGCAGACAGGTCAGCCAGGTCTCCTGGACCACATCTTCGGCCACGCCGTAATCTCGGACATAGGCCATCGCGAGTCGCATCAGCGGCCCGTGATAGCGGGTGATGATCGCTTCAAATGCGACCTCGTCGCCCGCCTTGATGGCCTCGAGCTCTGGGTCGATGATTGTCCTGGCCACCCCCGGCCAAGGATACGGGCGACCTCCCGGCGCCGATGGCGGGAGAGGCCGCCATGGCCTAGGCAACCAGTTGGGGAAGGACCCTCATTACCTATTCGTGTCGTCGTTCGTCAAGGCGTTACAGAGGAACCTTCCCTGACCGACTTGGCGAGGCGGGCGCTTCCCGCCCGGCGTTGGCGCTTGCCTTCGGAGCCTGTACAGGTGCCCGGAGGGCACGGCAGCCGCAACTGCCGTGCCCTTTCGAACCAATGTCAGCTGGCAGCGATCCCTTCGAGCCCGGGAGTTGCTGCTACCGACCCTAGCGGCATTAGCGTGCCGTTAAACGTGACCCGAAAGATGTCGACGTTGCCGGTGCCTCCGCTCTCGACGTACAGGTAGCGCCCACCTGGAGACGCGACCAGGTCGATCGGGCCCCCGTCCGTGGTGGCGGCCACATCGGTCCCACCGATCAAGGAGAGCTGCCCGCTTGAGTTAATCCGGTAACCGCTCAGGTCTCCGCTTCCGGCGTTGGCGACGTAGTAATAACCGCGTGCCGTGGCGATCCAACACGTGGCGGCCTGGTGGTTGGCCACGCTGGCGTCAACGACGCTCAGCGATCGGTCCGAGTTGATGACGTAGGAAGACAGCGAGCTGGTCCCCGCCTCAGTCACGATCAGCCGCTCGGCTCGATCGAAAGCGAAGGCGAAGGGTACCGCTCCGGCCGAAGGTGAGATGGCGGGGTCGGCCGACGGCCGGCCGTCCTCAGAGACGGCGAAGATGTCGATCGTGTTATTCGACTTGGTCGTCACGATCAAGCTCCTACCATCGGGGGCGAAGCCGACCTGGCCCGGCGAGCTGAGGTAGAAGGGCGGGTTGCTATTCCCCAGTCCGAGCGAGCGGGTCGAGCCCTCGATGGGGTGCAGCTTGCCATTGGCGATCCAGAAGCCCTCGATGCTGCCGGCGCCGCCGGCGTTGAGCACGTAAGCGAGCGAGCCATGCACCGCCACGCTGGTAGGGAACATACCGTGGGTCTCCACAATCTGCACCAGCTCGAGGCGCCTGCCTACGACCTCAAACACTGAGGCTGTGTTGCTGCCCGCGTTGAGGGCGATAAGCAGTTGGTGTTCTGGGTCGTAGGTGAGTCCGCCCTGCGAGGCGAGCGGATCCACAACAGAGCCGGTCTCGCGGCCGCCGAGGCCGCCCGTCGAGTACTGACCGGCCAGCGAAAGCGAGCCGTCGTCGTGCCTCGCATACACGATTACCGCGTTGCCGCCAAATCCGTTGGTCTGAACGAACACGTCGGGCGCAGGCGCCCAGTCGGCCGCTGCCGGTATCGCTGCCAGTGCGGCAGCAAACATGGCGGCCCCTGAAGCCAGCATTGCTAGACGAATTGGACGCAACACTCAGCCTTTCTCCTCGGGGAGCATCCCCACTATGCGGCCCGGTCCAGGCCGGATACCGATTAGTTGCACGAAGTGTCGGATCGTTACAGCTGGGCGAAGCGCTCGCACAGATCGGTGACCGGGCCGAGGCCGTGCGGGTATTCGAACGGTGCCGAGTGCTGCTGTCGGAAGAGTTGGGCGTGGACGCCTCGAGAGCCTTGTCGGTGCACCTAGAGCTCCTCTCCTAAAGGAGGCAAGCTTCAGCCCGGTGGCGCTTCCTCAAGCACTATCTCGATCAGTGGCATCGCCGGCATCAGGCATTCCGACTCACTGCACGCCTGCCAAGAGATGCTCACCCTCAGCGTCCGCGCTCCAGTCTCGGCCGCTACGTTGACAGCAAATGGTATGAGTAGGTGCAGCCTCCCCTCGTAGACGTTGAACTCCTCATCCAGTCCTTCGACCCGGAACGGCCGAACCGGCGGGTACTCCGGCTCGCCGGCGGCCAGACCCTCATCAGCATTGATCTCGACGGCCAGTGGCGTGTATCCCTTCGGGATTGGCCGGCCATAAACATGCCAGCCCGGCTCGATCTCAAGCTCGACGTGCAGCCGAGTCTTCTCCCATCGAACGTAATAATCGGAATCGGTGTAGGCCCTGACCTTTACGTGCGCGGAACCCAGCTCCTGCTGGTTGCCCGACCTTGCCAGGGTCGCGCCGTGGGTCACGGCCTCCAGCAGCTGGCGGGCGCCCTCGCGTGCCCGGTAGTTCTCCTGGATTCGCTTTTGGGATACGGTCCCCGACTCGTCGAGCACAAAGACGGCCGGGTACGCGACCCCTTGTTGATGCGCACTGGTCTTGATCCCGAAGGCTGCGTGGTGGGCCTCCAGCTCTCGGTCCAGCAGACCCAGTTCGGTGATGACGCGGCTGCCCTCATCGGACAAAAGAGGGAAGTCAATCGCCTTGGCCGCGGCAAAGTCCCTCAGCACCTCCTGAGAGTCATAGCTGATTCCGATCAGCGCGACGCCGGCGCGGACCAACTCGCCGTATACCTTCTGCAGCTCAACGAGCTGCGCCTTGCAGTAGGGTCACCACTTGGCGCTTCGATAGAACACAACCAGGGCACGACGGCTTGCCCTCCAAGCGTGGAGGGAGATCGGCTGGCCGCCGGCATCGGGGAGCTCGATATCCGGAAAGGCGGCGCCAACGGCGGGCCCGATCTGGGTCATGTCAGTGCCGTTCACCTTCATGTCAACCTGGACCCAGGGGTACATGTTCCGGGGCGGGCTCAGGACGACGCCGACTAATCCTGATCGAGCCGCGATCCGCTGAGGCCGTCTACTCCGGGCGCGGCGGCCGCCACCAATAATGCTTGGCATCGCTTGCATCGCGGGCTCTGTCCGCCATCGCCAGGATCACACCTGCACCCACGGCGCCTGCGATCTGGATCGTCTCTTCGATCTCCTCGTCAGTGGCACCCAGCTTCTTCGCACCTGCGAAGTGAGACACCGCTCAAGGTTCGCAATGTAAAGCTAGGACCAGAGCAAGGTGCATCAACTCTTTGGTCTTGACGTCGAGCGCCCCAGCGTCGTGCGTCTCCTTGAAGTAATTGGCGTAGCTCTTGCGTGCGTTGAAGTAGCGCTTTCGAATTTCAGACATGCCTCAAGGCTACTCCGGCCTGTCCCGTCTAGGGGTGTCCTGGCCTTGGATTTCTGAGCCGGGCGCCTCACGGTCGTGCCCTGTGCGCCCCGACGCTTGAAGCGATACGCTGCTGCCGATCGCTGCCGATCGAGTTCAGATCGGATGACTGCCGGTCACCACAACCTGACCCTTTCATGAGGTTCCCACGGAATCTGTGACCCGGCTGTGACCCTGCGCCTCCCCACCACCCCAGAATCGTCACTTTTCCGAGTTCAGTTTTGGGCGGGGGTCCGCGATTTGAACCGGAGAGCTCACGGTCCCGAACCGCCGTCGTGGCGTGTCTTGTTGCGTGGAATCTGTAACCGGCTGTGATCCGCTGTCGTGACACGATTGACGGCCCGCCCTGGAGGCGGACGACGTTGTCGTCGTCGGCGGCAACGCCAAACTATTGGACCAATTGCCGCGGGGCATCAGGGTCGGCTTCAACGCAAATGCTTCAGCGGAGGCTATGTGCTCTGGAAAGGGTCTGTTTAGTCGTCCTGCGACAGGACCAAAGCAGCGTACGCGCCTATGCCAACCTGGACTGAAAGAGGAAGCCCGTCACAAGGCACGGCGCTGGCCATGCTGTCGAGGCTCAGTTGGTTGCCGAACGCCGGGTCATAACCGGCCCAGTCGGTGTTTAGCCGGACTTGCCACATTCCGGCGCGCGGGACGCCAATCGTGTACGAGTCAAAAGCACGATTTGCGAAATTGACGAGGACCACGGTCTCATCGAGTGGCCCCGCGTTGTCCCATCTGCGGAAACCGATCAACTTGTCGGCGTTGTTCACGTGGTGCACGTGTAGGCCCTGGCCCTGAAGACCTCTGGTGGTATTGAGCAAGTTTCGACGCAGCCTGATCAGATCGCGATAAAGGTTGAAGATGCCGGGGTACCGGCTTGTGTTTGACCAGTCAACCGGGAAGCCGGAATCGAACCAGTGCGCCTCGAGGAGCTCCTGTCCTTGAAAGACCATCGGGACACCCGGCGCGGTGAAGACAAGTGCGGCCCCGAGAACCGAGCGCTTCTTCGCGAAGACACTGTCGGGCTGAGCCGGATCGATCTCGGCCGGAACGCGGGTGCCGCCGTTGGAGTCGGCATCGTGAGACTCGGTGAAGACGACTCTGCTGAAGGCATCGCCGTCGTAACGCCGCTCAAGCACCCGGCAAATCGCGCTCATGTCTCGGTCCTCGTCGCGTGCCTGGTCCATGGCGCGCCGGACGACGCGGACGAAATCGGGGTCCCACTGGCTGTTGAAGCCCGCCCCGCCTGAAGCGGTGGGTGAGGTGATCTGCCCGTCGTTGCGCATGTCTTCGGCGATGCGGATCTTCTCTGGCTGATTCCGCGCGATCGCGTCGTTGATCATCTGCAGCAGCAGCCAGCCGTCGGGCAGGGTTTGCTCTGCGACACCCGAGCCATCAACGCTTCTGATCCAGGCTGTTGCGTCGAGGCGCAGCCCATCGGCGCGGTAGTCCTCGAGCCAGGCGAGGGCGTTATCGACCAGGTACTGGCGCACCTCAGGACGGCCGTAGTCCGGTCGGGACCCCCAGGGCGTGCTGCCCCTCCAATCCGGATAGAAATAGATCCCGCCCGGCGGAGGGATATTGCCGTCGAAGTCCCAGAGGTCGTTGTCGACGGTGCCTATGTGGTTGTAGACGACATCGATGATGACGCCGATCCCCAGTTCGTGAGCGAAACGGATGAACCGCTTCAGTGCATTTGGCCCCCCATACACCGTCTCGACGGCGAAGGGATCGGTCGGGTTGTAGCCCCACGACAGGGTTCCGTCGAATTGAGACGGCGGCAGCAGCTCAACCGCGTTGATGCCGAGGCGGGCCAGATATGGGAGTTTGAGGATCGCGTCGGCGAAAGTGCCGACCTGCTGGCCGGGCAGTTCGTTGAAGGTGCCGACGTGCATCTCGTAAATGACCAGGTCAGCGAGACCGGGCGGCTGATGATCGCTCTTGCCCCAATCAAACACCGTCTCTTCGTAGACAACCGCTTGCCGGTCGCCGTTAACGTCATCGATCTCACGCGCGTATGGATCGAGCCTGGGAGTCAACCAGGTTCCCCCGCTCTGGATCGCGTACTGATAGTGCTCGCCATGGCCTATACCCGGAACTTCGAGCTGCCAGTAGCCGCCGGTCACACTCGTCATAGGCAAGGAACGGAGCGAGCTGCGAAGACTGACGCTCACGGCGGTGGCGTTCGGGGCCCAGACCCGAAAGGTCGCGCCGCCAGGACCGCGCCGGGATCCGAGCAGCAGTGGGGACCACATGCCGCCCAGCCTAGCCATCTCGGGACCACGCCGATCGACAGTCTTGATTGAATGGCGACAGGTCGGCCAAGAAGGCAAGCTGGACCCAACCAGGGGTGGAAAAGGTCCAGGACTCCGTGGATACCATTACTTGAGCCAGGCCACGATGCGAGCAGAGGAGAAAGACGATGGCAACTAATAACCCGATGCAGATCGGCGTGGTCGGGCTGGGGAGGATGGGCGCCAACATCGTCCGCCGTCTGATGCGAGATGGTCACACGTGCGTGGTCTTCGACGTCGCCCCAAAGGCGGTCAAGGCGCTGCAAGAGGAGGGCGCGACCGGGGCGACCTCTGCGGCAGATCTGATCCAGCATCTGTCCAGCCCCCGGGCAGTCTGGGTCATGGTCCCCGCAGGGGACATCACAGGCAAGGCCATTGAAGACCTCGCCTCCCACATGGACCCTGGAGACATGATCATCGACGGCGGCAACTCCTACTACCGGGACGACATGCGACGTGCTGCCGACCTGTCCAATCGCGGTATCCACCACGTCGACTGCGGGACCAGCGGCGGCGTGTGGGGGATCGACCGAGGCTACTGCCTCATGATCGGAGGCGAAGCCGACGTCGTCGAGCACCTCGGTCCGATCTTTGCGTCGATCGCCCCGGGCTTGGACTCAGCGCCACGTACCGAGGGCCGAACTGGAGCACCCGATCCAACCGAGCACGGGTTCCTGCACTGTGGTCCGAACGGCGCCGGCCATTTCGTGAAGATGGTCCACAACGGCATCGAGTACGGGATGATGGCCGCCTACGCTGAGGGACTCAACATCCTGCGCAACGCCAACGCCGGCAAGCGTAAAGCTGAGGCTGACGCCGAGACGGCGCCGATGGAGAATCCCGAGTTCTATCAGTTCGACATCGACACCACAGCGGTGGCCGAGGTGTGGCGGCGCGGCAGCGTCATCGAGTCCTGGTTGCTGGACCTGACTGCCGCCGCATTGTTCCGCTCACCCGACCTGACCGAGTTCGCCGGCCGGGTGTCTGACTCCGGAGAGGGCCGATGGACCTCGATCGCGGCAATTGACGAAGGCGTCCCCGCTTCGGTGCTCACCAACGCGCTCTACTCCCGTTTCTCCTCCCGAGGGCTCGACGATTTCGCCGACAAGGTGCTATCGGCCATGCGCAAGGGCTTCGGCGGCCACGACGAGAAGAAGTCCTGACTCCGTCAAAGTCCGAATGAAGATCCTCGCGATCGATGTCGGCGGCACCCACATCAAAGTGCTGGCCACGGGCCGCAGAAAGCCACTCAAGATTCGATCCGGTCCGAAGATGACCGCCACGCAGATGGTGCGAGACGTTCGCCAGGGGACGACCGGGTGGAGTTACGAGGTCGTCTCGATTGGCTATCCCGGGCCGGTGCTGCACGGAAAGCCGGTGAGCGAACCGAGAAACCTGGGAGGCGGATGGGTCGAGTTCGACTTCGCGAAGGCGTTTGGCCATCCAGTCCGACTGATCAACGACGCCGCCATGCAGGCTCTGGGCAGTTACAAAGGCGGCCGCATGCTCTTCCTCGGGCTGGGCACAGGGCTCGGCTCTGCGCTCATCGTCGACGGCGTGCTCGAACCGATGGAGCTGGCGCACCTGCCCTATGAGAAAGGACAGACTTATGAAGATCAGGTCGGGAAGGCCGCACTGAAACGATTGGGCAAGAAGAAGTGGCGGCGCGCCGTCGCCGACGTCGTGACGCGATTGAAGGCTGCCCTAGAAGCCGACGACGTTGTCATCGGGGGCGGCAACGCCAAGTTGCTGCACACACTGCCGAAGGGCGTCCGGCTCGGCTCCAACGCAAATGCATTCGTCGGCGGCTATCGGCTGTGGAAGAATCGTGCCTGAGCCTCAATCGGACGCCCTGGTGTTGTTCGGCGCGACCGGTGATCTCGCCTACGAGCAGATCTTCCCCGCTCTACAGGCGATGACCCGCCGCGGCCATCTGAACGTCCCGGTCGTCGGTGTCGCGAAGCCGGACTGGACGGTTGAGCAACTGCATGCTCGTGCGCGAGAGAGCATCGCCGCGCATGGAGACTTGGACCAGAAGGCATTCGGCAAGCTGGCGGCGCGACTCTCCTACGTGGCCGGTGACTACCAGGAAGCTGGCACCTTCGACAAGCTGGTGCGGGCGCTCGGCTCGGCCAAGCGTCCGCTCTTCTACCTGGCGATCCCGCCAAGCCTGTTTGGCACCGTCGCCTCGGGTCTTGCCACGGCCGGGATCGCCGCGCAGGGCCGCGTGATCGTGGAAAAGCCCTTCGGTCGAGACCTCGCCTCGGCGAAGGCGCTTAACTCTGTGCTCCACAAATCGTTTCCCGAGCCCGCCGTGTATCGCATTGATCATTTCCTGGGCAAGGAGGCGGTGCAGAACGTCCTCTATTTCCGCTTCGCCAACGCGTTTTTGGAACCGATCTGGAACGCGGAGCACGTCGAGAGCGTGCAGATCACGATGGCGGAAGAGTTCGGCGTGCGCGGCCGCGGCGGTTTCTACGAGGAAGTCGGCGCTCTTCGGGACGTCTTCCAGAATCATCTGCTGCAGGTCCTCTCGCTGCTTGGAATGGACACGCCGTTGGCGGGCGACGGCGATGCGGTCGACGCCGCCAAAGTTGCGTTGCTGAAAGCGGTCCGTCCGCTTCGCTCCGGCGACGTGGTGCGCGGGCAGTATCGCGGCTATTTGTCCGAGAAAGGGGTCGCAGCGAACTCGCGAGTCGAAACCTATGTCGCCGCCAGGCTTGCGATCGAGAACGCTCGGTGGGCCGGGGTGCCGTTCTTGATCCGCACCGGCAAATGCCTCGCCGCCACCTTCACCGAGGTGCATGCCACGTTCAAGAAGCCGGCGCACGGTTTGTTCGATTCAAACGCGGCCGGGCACCAAAACGAGATCTCCTTTCGGTTGAGCCCGGATGTCTCCATCACTCTGGCCACTCGAATCAAAAAGCCAGGGGAAGCGATGATCGGTGAAGACGCACGTCTGGTCGAACACGCCCACCCGGGCGACGAGATGGAACCGTACGAGCGCCTGCTCGGCGACGCGCTGCACGGGGATGGGACGCTGTTCGGGAGCGAAGCCGGGGTCGAGGCTGCCTGGCGCATCGTGGACCCGGCGCTGCTGAGCGACGAGCCGCCGCACGAATATGACCGCGGAGGCTGGGGACCAGCCGAGGCCGAGCGGATCGCGGCGAACATCGGTGGCTGGGTCAATCCACGTACAGACACGGCTACGTGAACCGGAATGAGCGCTCGTGCGTGCGATGCGGACTGACCTAAGGGAGAACGGCTACCTGCCCATCGCTGGATACGGCATCATCGGCGACTGCCGGTCTGTGGCGCTGGTTGGGGTGGACGGCAGTATCGACTGGTGCTGCCTGCCTCGCGCTGACAGCCCGAGCCTGTTTGCTCGCATCCTCGACGCCCGCCACGGCGGTTGCTGGGCGCTCGCGCCGGAAGGAGAGTTCAGGTCCTGGCAGCGCTACTCGGACAAGACCAACATCCTCTTGACCATTTTTGAGTCGGAGGGCGGACGGGCTGGGCTCACTGATTTCATGCCCGTCGATGAGCGGACGATCACCGAGCACGCCCGACCTCATGACCATCCTCGGCTGGTCCGAATGGCGGGCGCGTGATTCGCGTATGTCTACTTATCGGGTTCCTCTTTGCGAATCTTCCGCTCCGCCTCTTCCGACTCCTGAACTGCTCGAACGTCCTCGCGCCCCGCCGGCGTGGACGTCCTGTGCTCGGACAAGACCGGCACATTGACCCAGAACAAGCTGACGTTGGGCGATCCGTTCAGCGTGAACGGCATCCCTGCCGACCAAGTCATCCTCTGCGCCGCACTGGCTTCATGTGCGGAAGACAAGGACACCATCGACCTGGCCGTGATCGGCGGCCTAAAGAACGATCAAGCCTTGAAGGTGGGCCCTGTCAGCGCGCGGAGCGGTTGCGGACGAAACCAACCAACCAGAGCACGACCAGCACGATGATCACCAGCCAGATCAGGTTGACCAGGCCGCCGGCCGCGTGGAACAGCAACCAGATGACGAACAGAATCACCGCTACGACGAGTAACGCATGGATCATGTGGACACCTCCTCGCCGATGTGGCCTAAGTGATTACGATCGAAACTACTCACAGCGCACCCTGGTCGGGTTCTCGTCGCATCAGCAGGCGCAGCAGGCGTAATCGCGTTCGCGGTCGCCACAGCTGCCAACGAAGCGCCAAACGAAGGGTTGCCGTCATTCGAGATAGCGTCGTCGAGGTGCCGTAACAGAGGCAGCAACAGCGTTCGGTCAGCTGCGAGGCGTCCTAGGCGAAACGCCACCGCGCTTGACTCCTGCAGGCAGACTCGCTTGCTGCTTTTGTTACGCACCATTGGCCATGGTGAACCTGCTAGGCGGAAGGGGTGCCGTCGCAAGACCGTCCCTTCGGCTTGGCACCAGCGATCCCTTTGCCAAGGAGGCAATCAACCTAGGGGCTCGAGCCCCGAGCATCGCAGGATTCGCGCTCGCAAGCAGTTTCTTCGAAGAGCAAAGGGTGCATCCTCGATGACGGCTTTTGATGATCAAGAGCGAGGCTATTGCTGACGTTGTTACGGTAGATGGACCACCCTCCGTCGTGTGCAGGCTGCCTTCAATGCCATTGTTCTCAAGCAAGTCGCCACGGAGATACGCAACATCAAGGCCGAGTATCGCGGCGTTGTGTCTGAGGAGTCCATCGATCTCGTCGCACGCCAATCGCTCCAAAACCTCGCCGATTCAAGAGTTCCGCAGTTTGTAGCCCTGTTCGTCGGTCGGTTTACACGCGAGCGACTACGGGAGTTGACTGGGTTTCGCCCCCGCACAGGATCCACCCTGCTGACGGGCTGAGGGCAACGAGCCGGTAAGTAGGCCGCCGTTAGCCCGACGGAAGCGCGTGGGGCCTGTCCGGTTCAGAAGTAGTGCCTCACGGTCCTGACCCGTGCGACAGCTAGGTGGCGACGCTGCGGACCGACTGATCGCCACAAACGGTCTCCCCCACTCCGATGAACGTGCTGCCGGTCGCTATGGCCTGCCATACCTAGTTGGCATACAAAGGCCCTGCGGAAGAGCATTTCCTTGCCTCATTTCTCGAGAAGAAATCAACGAGAAAATAGAAGGAAACGGTGCTATTGAATTTGGAGCCCACGGGCGGACTCGAACCGCCGGCCTTCTCCTTACCAAGGAAGTGCTGGAGGACCATTTCCCAATCGGTGCTCCGCTGAGATCGAATGCAGAGGCAATCGCCAATAATCGCTGTCTAGCAGCGCTTCCTAGGAAACGGGCTACCTGTCCACAGAAAGTGCTTAGGTACGCCACCCAGAGAGTCGCTACGAGCCGGCCTGCTGATCCAATCCCAGATCTTGATACCGAGCCTCTTGGTACGTCAGGGACAATGGTCGCGATGACCCCATACCCCCCCGAGCAGCTGGTCGGCCGTGACGGATTCGCCAAGCAACTGCGGGCCGAATTTACCAAATTCCGTATGGTCCGATCCCGCGTCATCGCGCTCTTCGCGACCGGGGTCGTGTTCGTGCTCGTGTCCTTTGTAAGCGCCTTGGAAGGCCACGGGGGTAATAACGTCGTACCCACCGGTCCAGGCGGTGAAGCGGTCACCGATACTTACACGTTCGTACATCAGCCCCTCGCTGGCAACGGTGCCCTCACGGCTAGGGTGGCCACGCTTTCGGGAGCGTATACCCCGCTATCGAACACTTTGGGCAACGGCTTCGGAGCGAGTTCAAAGGCTCAGCCAGGCTCGCAATTGCAGCCTGGGCTGGCACCGTGGGCCAAAGCGGGAATCATCCTCGAACCGGACACGAACCAGGGAACTGACTACGCAGCCGTGATGGTCACCGGCGCTCATGGTGTCCAGCTGCAGTACAACTACACGAACGACAGCCCGGGAATTGGCGGGCCCGTCGAGACGTCCTCTCCACGGTGGCTACGGCTCACCCGAGTCGGGGACGTCATCACCGGTTATGACTCCACCGACGGCGACCACTGGAAGGAGGTCGGCACCGCCCGCCTGACGGGCTTGCCACGCACGATTCAGATCGGGCTGTTCGTCACCTCTCCGGTGTACTTCCCTGCCGAGTCCAGCAGCGGCACCGCCAGCGTTGCCACCGCCAGCTTCGACCACGTCTCCGGGCAAGGTGACTTTCCATATCGCTCCTGGACGGGAGACACAATCACCGGTTTGTACCCCACCCTGCAGTCGGACCCCACCTGGCAACAGCAGTCCGCCGACGTATTCACCATCAGCGGGTCGGGCGACATTGCACCACTCGTGGGTGCCATCGTGTTCAGCATTTGGTCGGGGGCAAGCATCGTCAACGGGACAATCGTCGGGCTCCTCATGCTGATCGTGCTCGCCGCTTTGTTTGCCACGTCCGAGCATCGCCGAGAGTCCATTCGCACCCCGCTCGCCGCCAACGCACGGCGCGTTCTGGCAGCCAAATCCGTCGTCGTCGGATCGCTGGCGTTTGCGGTCGGAGCCACCGCAACCGCAATCGCCGAACCAATCACCCGACACGTCCTGGCCGCTAACGGGAACTATCTCTTCCCTCAAAGTGCCCTTGCGGTGGTCCGGATTATTGTCGGCACCGGGCTGTTCTTTGGGTTCGCTGCAGTATTGGTCGTTGCGCTGGGCTCGATGTTGCGACGTGTCGCCGTGACGATCGTCGCAGGCGTTGTGCTTCTCGAGATTCCGGGCGTTCTCGCCACGGTCTTGCCTGCCTCCGAGAGCTGGCTGATGCGGTTCACCCCAACCGCCGCCTTCGCCATCCAAGCCACTCTGCCCCAGTCCAACCTGGTCACCAGCGCCTACACGATAGTGAACGGCTACTTCCCGATCAGCCCATGGGGCGGCCTCGCCGTGCTCGCCGCCTACACCGCGGTTATCCTGGGAGCCGCCATGTGGCTTCTCCGCAGGCCCAACAATCAGGTCGGACTCGACCTCAGCACGACCTCGAACTCGTGGCTCTCCGGCACCAAGTCGTCATCCTGAGCCAACAGGTCCACCTGCACCTGAGCCAACGACCAGGTGCGTGAGCGCACCGGCAGGATTTGATTCACAGCATTTAACGAGAAGGGCTGGTGATGGAGCGGGTCAGGCGAGACCCAAACGGGGTCGTCGAACCGGAGGCTGGAGCGGGTAGCCGGGCCGGCTGCCGTGGTCAGGTCGTTGGGTCGAGAGTCCGTCGCGGTGGGATCGCCTCGCGCAGCTTGATCTCCGTCCGTTCATCGCCGGGGGTGTAGAGGTAGAGACGAAGAGACGGCTGCTGTGCGACCTGGAAGATCGTGAAATCGAGGTTGATTCGGCCGAGCGTGTGGTGCTGGAGCTTTCAACGTGAACGTGTCGTCGCCGCCATGTGTCAGACGCTTGGTCCACACCAAACATACGATCGGTGTCCAGATCGCCGTCAAGGTAGGAATCCGAATAAGCGCCCCGATAATGGCGACGCCAACTATCAGCATGAAGGACTCCAATAGCAGCAGCGTCGGAGAGCACTGCTCGCTGGA
>JBAUTF010000264.1:0-2747 GCA_049582065.1 Candidatus Dormiibacterota bacterium
CCGTACCCGCCCGCTCGATGAACGCCACCGGTGTCAGCTCATCTCGAAACGGCTTTTGGTGGTTCAATCGCTCCGCGCTAGCCTACCGCCAGCGAGTTACGACGGGTAGGACAACGCCAAGTCACTGTAGGAGGGCAAAAAGTCGATCCAGCCGAGCTAGGAGCGACTGAGGGTGCTGGGCCACCGCGGACTCGAACCCCATAGCTACGCCATGCCCAGTATTTCGCTAAGGGATCCTCCTATAGAAATCAAGAGGCATTTTTGAAGATGGGTGTCATGCTGCGTTGGCCTCGACCTGCTCGACGCGAGGCGTCGTGATGACGCGGTAGATCTCACGCGCGATGTACCGCTTGAGACAGCGGATCACATCAGCTTTCGACTTTCCTTCAGCTCGGCGCCGGGCCATGTAGTCCTTGGTCGGCTGGTGGTACTTGAGCCGGACCATCACGACGCGATAAAGTGCGGCATTGGCCTGACGGTCGCCACCTCGATTGAGGCGATGACGCTGGACCAGCCCTGAAGAGGCTTGAATCGGTGAGGAGCCACAGAGCATTGAAAACGCGGCCTCTGAGCGAAGTCGGGAACCGCCGTTGCCGGAAGTCAGTAGCAGCGCGGAGGCGACATCCTGACCCACGCCTGGCAGCTCGGTCAGCTGCGGCGCCACTAGCTGTGTGAGGTTGCTCAGCTGCTTCTCTAGCGTCCGGATCTCGAGGTGCAGAGCCAGGTACCGGTGGCTCATCGAGCGCAACGCGAGTTTGGTCGCTGTGATTGGATCCGACACTTGGTCCACTCGATATCGACTGCACGCGGCCATGAGCCTTGCGATGGTGAGATGGCTCAGCGCTTCTCGAATCGGCTCGGGAGCGATGACCACCATGGCCTTGATCGCGTTCACGGCCTGAGTTCGTGCTTTGATCGCGGTCACCTTGGCGATTCGG
The DNA here is from genome assembly GCA_049582065.1 of Candidatus Dormiibacterota bacterium. Lineage (GTDB taxonomy): Bacteria > Chloroflexota > Dormibacteria > Dormibacterales > Dormibacteraceae > DATKSS01. The sequence goes on from JBAUTF010000264.1 coordinate 939, forward strand.
ATCGCCCGAATCATCTCCACGCTTTGGTCGCCGGCTTTTGGAATGGCGCGTGCCTTGCCCGACAGCACCGCCGACGCCGCGGCGTCGGCATCGACAGAATCGGACTTTCCGTTCAGTCGGCGGTCCCGCTTCGTCGGCCGCAAGACCTCGATCACCGTTTCATTCCGTTCGATCAGGAATCGCGCCAGACCAGCCCCGTAACTGCTGGTCCCCTCGACCCCGAATACGATGACCTTGCCCAGCCCTTGCGCCCAACTAAGCAGGTCGGCATAGCCGGACGTGCCGGTCGGGATTTCGAGCTGATCCAGGTCCCGTCCCAGTTGATCCTTGGCTTTGGCGAAATGCGAGTGCTTGTGGGTGTCGACTCCAACGATTACATCGGCGTTGCTTTCTGCGATGCTTGCTGCTGCCATCGGCCTCCTCGTGGTGAGATGGATTGGTGGTCGGCAGCCGGGCGGGCGGACAGCACTGCGATGGGGTTTATCACCAACCTCCTATCAGGTCACTGCTCGCTCGGCACCGATTCCTGAATGGGTTGCTAACCCCGAAGCGACAGATCCTTAAGAAGGCACGAAGCCCGTGTACAAGAGGGGTCAACCCCGAGGTAGCAACCACGAGGCGGATCATCGCAGTGTACGGACTCAACGGGCCCGAGGTGCGCGGCCACGCCTTGACGTGCCTCCGACTGGACATACAGCGCGCTTGAACTCGACCTCACACCTGAGCCCCTTGCGGCGGGCTAGCAGCCGGCCGCTACGGATATCGGCTCCGCGATGCTTGTCGGGATAGATATCCCTGAAGCGGGCTGCTGGGAGATTACCGGGCAGTCCAAGGGAATAGCGTTCAGCTTTCGTGGTGTGGGTTGCTGCTCAGAAGCGGAACCCTCGACGTGACCGACTCTCGTTCCGGTCGCCGGAATGATCGGAAATGATCCCTCCAAAAAACGATCATTTGGGACCGATCACCGTGAAAGTCAGGGCCGCGGTGAACTCGAACGACCTACCTCCCCCGCGGTAATTGGCCCTGAGCGCTTTGCTTACGAGAGTGGGAGGCCGAGCGTAGGGCGGGGTGTTAGCAGGTCCGGAAGGACGCGGAAAGCTTTCCTCTGATCACTTCTCACTCACACGGTGCGTGCAACCACCTGCCATGGGCCAAAGAAGCCGACGGCTCCAGGTACTCGGCCAATCAGAAGCGATCGCGTTGGAAGCCGCCCGAACGCGGCACGGCTCGTTGCGTGCTTTCAGTGCCGGCGACGTCCTGGTTGTGTATCCGGACCGAATCGAGACAGCACAGCTGGCTCTCTCCAGACGATTCGGATCTTCTGCGGTGATCCGGCGAGATTGCCCGGGTCGCCTCGTGGCGGCGAGACGGCTTCTCGTCCCATCGGGGTCCCTCCCCTCGACAGATAGAAGGCTTGAGCACGCGTGTTCTGTTCCTGCACCCAAAGATAGAGGCCGGACCCCGGCCGCCGCGCAATGACCATTCGCGCTGCGACCTTGAGCAGCTGGGTGCCAATCCCGGCACCTTGCAGTTCATGCCCTACATGCAGGTTGTCGACCAGCGCCCCCCAAGTTGGGTCACCGTCTAGGTCAACGTGGATGAACCCCGCCGTCTTGTTCTCATGCTTGGCGATCAACGTGAACGTGTCGTCGCCGCCATGTGTCAGACGCTTGGTCCACACCAACATACGATCGGTGTCCAGATCGCCGTCAAGGTAGGAATCCGAATAAGCGCCCCGATAATGGCGACGCCAACTATCAGCATGAAGGACTCCAATAGCAGCAGCGTCGGAGAGCACTGCTCGCTGGA
>JBAUTF010000265.1:0-9888 GCA_049582065.1 Candidatus Dormiibacterota bacterium
TTGGCTAAAGCCCAGGTAGTAGGGCTGAAGCGGTTGCATTCCGGCCGAGATGAAGAGCGTGCTCGGGTCCGCATGCGGCACCAATGGCGCGCTTGGGAGGACCAGATGCTCCCGACTCGCGAAATGCTCTAGAAAACGTCTGCGGATCTCGTTCCCGGTCACGGGGCGGAACTCAGTTTAGGGGGCGAGGCGCTCCACGCGCCAAGCGGCGCCCCGGCCGCGGACGTACCGCAGCCGGTCGTGCAGGCGATCCTCGCGGCTTTCCCAGAACTCGATCCAGCGGGGCCGCAGAGCGTAGCCGCCCCAATCGGAAGGCAGCGGGACCTCGCCGGGATGGTTTGAGGCGAGCTCGGCGGCGGCCCTCTCGAGCACATCGCGCGAGGCCACGACCCGGCTCTGGCGTGAGGCCAGCGCCGACAGCTGTGCGCCGCGCGGCCGGCTCCTGAAGTAGGCGAGCGACGCGTCCCGGCTCAACCGGCGGACCGTCCCCGAAACTCTGACCTGGTGGCGGGTGCCAAACCAGTAAAAGACGATGGCCGCACGGTTGTCATCGGCGAGGTCGCGACCCTTGCGGCTCTCGTAGTTGGAGTAGAACAGGAATGCTCCGTCCTCTATGCCTTTGAAAAGGACCATCCGCGCCGACGGCCCCGCGCGGCCCGACGTGGCCAGCGCAATTGCGTCGGGTGGCGCCGTGCCGGCCGATTCGGCCTCTCGATACCACCGCCGGAAGAGGACCAGCGGGTCCGACGGCGCCTGCGGCTCGAGCAGCGGCAAGCTAGCCTTCGCTCATGACGCGCCGGCTTCCTCCGGCACGTGCTTGCGCAGCTGTTCGAGGGCGGCTCGCTGGAGCCGCGACACGTGCATCTGGCTGATGCCGAGGCGGCGCGCAATCTCCGACTGGGACATCTGGTCGTAGAAGCGCATGGCCATGATCGCGCGCTCGCGCGGCGTCAGGTGGACCATGGCGCGGTTCAGGACGTCGCGCATCTCGACCCGGTCGAGCTCCGGGTCAAGGTCCCCGATCTGTTCAGAGACGGCTCGACTGTCTTGCCCGTCTCCAGTCGCGACCGGCTGGTCCAACGAGAGCGGCACGTAAGCGGGTCCGATTTCAATGGCCTCCGTCACATCGTCGGGCGTGACGCCCAGGCGCTCGGCGAGCTCGGCTACCGTCGGCTCACGTCCGAGCTCGTTCTTCATCTGCTCGTTGACCCGCACCACCGACTGGTGCAGCTCCTGGAGCCGGCGCGGGAACCTGATCGCGGTGCCCTTGTCGCGGAAATGCCGCTTGATCTCGCCTGCGACTGTGAGGGTGGCGAACGTGGTGAACTCGTACCCCAGGTCGGGGTCGAAGCGCTCGATCGCCTTGATCAGGCCGAGGTAGCCGACCTGCACGATGTCGTCGAGCGGCTCGCCGCGGTTCTGGAACTTGCGCGCGAGGAAATACACGAAATCGTGATACGCATCGACGAGCTGCTCGCGGATGCGCTCACGCTCGGCGGGGTCTGTGCTGTCCCGGTAGCGGCGATGGAGCGCCCGCAGCTCCTCGCGGGGAATCCGCGGCGATGAGCCCACTAATTAATAGACAAGCGCGGCTCCGAGGCCGGATTCAGTCCGGCCGTCACCCCGCGTCCACCTCCAAGCACCTCCCAATCGTCGCATGCAGCCGGGAGGGGGTACCGCGGGGGAGGACGTCGTCCTTCCCCGCGCTCTCTCAGCCTGCCAGGTGCTTGACCATCCGGAAGCGCACGTGACCGGTTCGCGGTTCGACGAGCGGCCGGAAGTCGTCGACGAAGCAGCGGATCATCTCGTACGCGAGCCGCTGCAGCTCGGGGTCGACCGCGACCTCGTGCTTGTGCACAGGTAGGACGTTTCCTCTCGGCATGAGGTCCACGTCCACGACCAGGGCACGGTCCGTCGCGAAGTAGGTCAGCTGCAGGTCGGCGGCGGTTTCGAGGCCGTCGGCGGCTGCGATCGCGCTGTCGCACGCCTGCGTGAGCGCGATGTTGAGCTCGTCGAGGTCGACCAGGCTCAACCCGAGCTGGCCGCCGAGCGTCGTGGCCACCCGCTTGGCGACGGGGATGAACGCCGATGACGCCGGGATCTTGAGCTCCGCGAGGTTTCGTTTGGCCACGGTGTTGTCGGTTCCTACTCCTCGCCGTTGGTGGCCTGGCGGACCTTGCGCGCAGCGGCCGACTCGAGCTCCTCGCGCTTGCGCTTGGCCGCGGCGACGCCGTCCTGGATCGCCTTGCCGACAGGGTGCTCGGGGTCGGTGACCATGTCGCGCGCCTTCTGCGCGGCTTCCTTCGCCCGCTGCACAGGCTCGCTGCCGCTGAGCTCGATCGTCTTGCTCCTCAGGTTGTCGACCTGGGACCGGCCGGGGCCGGATGCGATGTACGCGCCCGCGGCCAGGCCGATCAGGCCGCCGAGGATGAACCAGCCGAAACCACCGCCGCCACCGCCGTCTCTCTCATCTGCCATTGCTAACCTCCTAATACCGAGCGAAAAAGGCTCTGGCCGGCCACCTTCACTCCGTGCGCCGCGGCGCCGATGCCGCGGCCCATAGCCGCGGCGCCGCGGCCACCGGTGCGCAGCCCCACGTTGACGCCCGCCGTGATGTCGTTGACGTTGCCGATCGTCTGGCGCACCTCAGGCAGCGTTTCCTTCATTTCCTCATTGGTGGTGTCCAACAGCTCCTCCACGGCGCCGAGAGTACCGCGCAGTCTGAACAGGACCGCTGCCAGGGCCAGCGCCACGATCAGGGCGGCGACCCCAAAAGCAATCCACATGAAGCTCTGACCGCTCATCGCTTCAATACCCTTCGACCGGTGGCTGCAAACACCAATGGCAATCTTAGTTGGGCGGTGCCGGGTTGCTTGCGCCTGGCTCCTTCGGATCCCGGCCGGGGCGAGGCACAAATCGCGCCAGCGGCTGCAGGAACAGGGCGAACAGCACCGCCGGGACCAGGTTGGCCTGTCCCAGGCGCAGCGCCGGGAGCCCCAGGTAGTCCCACAGCTGGCCGAGACCGAATCCCAACGACGTCACCGCCAGGATGGGCACGTAGGCGCGGCGGCGGAAGGGCAAGAACGCGTAGAACAGCTGCGAGGTGATGAGCACGGCCAGGACCAGGACGACGAGGCCGGGCGGGATGTACTTCACTCCCCACCGGCCCTGCGGGCACCTACCCCGCGCCTGGCGCGCGGGGGCCCCAAGGAGTGGTGAGAAGGTGCTCCCTCCGGACCGCGGGGGTGGGTTGTCCTGAGCGAGCTCAGGTGGGTCCCCTGCCTTGGCTCTCCAAGTCCCGTATCCGGGGTCCCCGCGAAATCGAAGATTTCGTGGGGCTTTCCAGCGGGCATTTGGTCGGCTTTCCGGACTCCGAGGTCCCTAATGCTGTTCTGTTGGGCAACGCGCACATCGCCCGCAGCCCTTCGGGAGCCAGCCAATATTACAAGCCCGCTTTCTTGGGAGGCACCACCTGGATGTGCAGTTCCTCGAGCTGGCCCGCATCCACCGGACTGGGGGCACCGAGCATCAGGTCCTGGTGACTCTGAGTCTTCGGGAAGGGCACCACGTCGCGGATGTTGTCGGTGCCCATCAGCACCATCATCAATCGATCGATGCCGGGAGCGATGCCTCCGTGCGGCGGCACACCATAGCCGAACGCCTCCAGCAGATGGCCGAAGCGCGATCGGATGGTCGTCTTGTCGAGTCCTAGGATTTCGAATACGCGCTCCTGCAATGCGGGGTCGTGGATCCGGATGCTTCCGCTTGCGAGCTCAACGCCGTTGACGACGCTGTCGTAGGCGCGAGCCCGGACGTCCAGGGGACGGTCGTTGATGATGCTCAGGTCTTCGGGCCACGGGGACGTGAAGGGATGGTGGCCGTAGGTGAGCTTTCCCTGGTCATCTTCCTCGAACAGGTACATCGGGTAGACCCACAGCGGTCGCCACTCACCTTCCTTGACCAGATTTCGGCGTCTGGCGATCTCGCGCCTGAGCAAACCCATCACGGTCTCCGCTTTGCGGCGCCGGTCGGCCACGAGAAGGACCACGTCCTCGTCGCCGGCTCCCGTGGCGTCCATCACCGCCTCGCGCTCACCTTCCGTGATGTGCCTGTCCAGCGGCCCAGGGATCCACGCGAGCCCTTTCGCGCCGGCGCTCTTGGCCACCTGCGCCAGCTCATCAAGCTCGCGACGGCTCGCCCCGCGGCCGCCAGGAAACCGGATGGCGCGCACCACACCACCCTGTTCGATTGCCCCCCGCAGTACCGAGGCGCCCGTCTCACGCAACACCCCGGTCACGTCGGAGATTTCGAGCTCGTATCGCAGGTCGGGCTTGTCAGTGCCATAGCGAAGCAGTGATTCCTGCATGTCGATCCTCGGAAACGGCGTCACGAGCTCAACCCCAAGGAGTTCCTTCCAAACACGGGCCCAGAGTCCTTCGATCAGGGTGAAAACGTCTTCCTCGGTGCAGAACGACATCTCCACGTCGAGCTGGGTGATTTCGACCACGCGGTCTGCGCGAAGATCCTCGTCGCGCAGGCAGCGGGCGATCTGGTAGTAACGCCCGAGGCCGGCGACCATGAGCAGCTGCTTCAACTGCTGCGGCGATTGGGGCAGGGCGAAGAATTCGCCCGGATGAAGTCGGGACGGAACGATGAAGTCACGCGCTCCTTCGGGCGTGCCCTTGAGCAGCATGGGCGTCTCGACTTCGACGAACTCGTGCTCGTCCATGTATGCGTGGATGATCTTGGTCAGCTTGTGGCGGGTGACGAGCATGTTCTGCATGCGCGGTCGGCGCAGGTCGAGGTAGCGGTACTTCAGACGCAAGGACTCGTCCGCATCCAGGTCGTCCTCGATCACGAATGGCGTCGTCTTGGCGACGGAGATGACCTCGACCTCGGCAGCGGCAACTTCCACGTCGCCCGTCGGCATTCGCGGGTTCTCGGACCCCGCCGGCCGCCGGCCGACCGTCCCTCTCACTCGCACGACGTACTCCGACCTCAGCTCCGATGCAACGGCATGAGCCTGCGGCGCATTCGCCGGGTTGAACACCACCTGCACCGCGCCCCAGCGGTCGCGCAGATCGATGAAGATGAGGCCACCGTGATCGCGGCGGCGGGCGACCCAACCAAAGAGCTCCAACTCGCGGCCCTCGTCCGATACGCGGAGCGATCCGCAGTGCCGGGCGGTGAAGCCGCTCACGCGAGCCGCCCGGGCAGGTCCGCCCACTCGAGCTCTGCCTGTTCGCCACTTGCCATCTCCTTGAGCTGGGCCGTGCGACGCGACGCGCCATCGGCGGAGAGCAGCACGACCCACCGCGCGCCCAACCTGTTGGCGGACCGCAGCTTGGCGCGCAGGCTCTTCGGCTCGTAATCGACCGCCACGGAACGCACGCTGCGACAGATGCGCGCGACCTCCGCCGCGGCCAGGTCGAGTTCGCCATCGGCCAGGACCACCACGTCGGCCGCTGGGCCTGCGATCACCTCTTCCCCGCTCGCGGCCATCAGCTCCGTTACGCGATCGAGGCCGCCGGCGAATCCGACTCCCGGCGTTGATGGCCGGCCCATGGCGGCCGCCAGACCGTCGTACCGCCCCCCCGACGCGAGCGCGTCCTGCTGGCCCGCGGCCCCTGCGGGGTAGAACTCGAAAACGGTCCGCGTGTAGTAGTCCAGCCCTCGCACGAGGTGAGAGTTGAGTTGATACTCGATGGACGCACCGTCCAGCAGGCGGCGCACAGCTGACCAGTGCTGCGAGCATTCGTCGCACAGGTGGTCCGTCACCTTGGGCGCGCCGGCCTTGAACGGCTGGCACATGTCGACCTTACAGTCGAGCAGCCGCAGTGGATTGCGCTCCAGGCGGAGCTGGCAATCGCCATGCAGCTGAGATTTCAGCGGCCGGTAGTAATCCTTCAAGAGCTCGAGGTACCCTGGCCTGCACGTGGCGTCGCCGATCGTGTTGAGCTCGAGGCGAAGGTGGCGGAGCCCGACCTCGACCAGCCAGTCGTGGGCGAGCTCGATCACCTCCGCGTCAAGCGCCGGCTGGGCGCTCCCGATCGCCTCGATGTCGAGCTGGTAGAACTGGCGGTATCGCCCCTTCTGTGGCCTGTCATAGCGAAACATCGGCCCGATCAGGTAAAGGCGCGACGGAGGGGGCGCCTGGTTGAGCCCGCCTTCGAAATAGGCGCGCACGACACCGGCCGTGGCCTCGGGCCTGAGAGCCAGGTTGCGGCCTCCCCGGTCGTCGAATCGATACAGCTCCTTGGCGACCGCGTCGGTGTCCTCGCCAACGCGCTCGATGAGCTCAGCGCTCTCGATGATGGGCGTGAGGATTTCCTCATAGCCAAACCTGCGTGCGACATCGACCGCAGCCTTCTCGGCGGCGCGCCAGAGCGGCCGGTCGCCCGGAAGGATGTCGCGCATGCCGCGGACTGAATTGATCGGCTCGGAGCGAGGCATTGGAGTGTTCGATTGTAAGAACCGGCGGTTTTCCTCATCTGGAAGGCCCGACCGGTTTGGCCCGGCCGCTTCAGGCCCCCGCCGCGATTCGGGTTAATATCTGGCGCCGGTGACCACCGCCCTGATCCAGATCATCTCATTGGTCCTCGCCGGGCTGGCGTTGATCACCGGCGCCTATCTCTTGATCATCGGCAAGCGGCCGTGGCGAGGATCCGACAACCTGGAGGTCGCGCCTCGGGTGCGCCTGCTCGGGCTGAGCTACATCCTCGTCTTCGGCGCGGCGATGATCCAGATCGTCGTTCAGCCACGCGGCGTCGAGGCCGAAGGCCTGGGTGGGATCATGGTATTGGGCGGCATGCTCGTGATCGTGGTGGTCTTCCTCGAGGCCCGGGCATCACGGCGCTCGACTCACGAAGCGGCGGTGGACCACAGGCTCCGGCCTTAGAGGCCTTCAGTCAGAGCGCCGGCCGCTCCTTGTTGGTGCGGTAGCCCGCCGCCGCCTTCAAGGCCTCGACGAGGTCTGCCAGGTGGACCGGCTTGCTCATATAGTCGTCGAAGCCGGCCTTGATGCATCGCTCCTGGTCACCCGGCCCCGCGAGCGCGGTGAGGGCGATCAGGCGCGGCCGGTTGCCGCGCGGCCAGCGGCGGCAGATCGCTTCCGCGGCAGCGAGCCCGTCCATCTCCGGCATCAAGACGTCCATCAGCACCGCGTCATACGGCTGTTGGGCGACAGCGGCCACAGCCTCGCGGCCGTTGGACACCACGTCGGCGCTGTGACCGAGCTTGCCCACGAGCCGGCGCAGCAGATTCTGGTTGAGGGCGTTGTCGTCGGCGATGAGCACGCTCAGGCCGCCGGGTGCGGCCTCTGGCGCAATTGCGGGTGGCGCTTCACCGCGCGCCCCGACTTGAATCATCACGTCGTGCAGCGTTCGCGGCACGACGGGCTTGGTAAGGGTCGCCTGGATCACGCCGCTGTCTGCGGCCGCCGCTTCTTCGGGGCCGGGCGACGCGACCGAGATGAGGACGATCGGCAGCTGGTCGGGACGCCGCAGCACACGAATCTCCGTCGAAAGCGCAAGCCCGTCGATCACGGGCGGCCTGTGCTCGACCAGCGCGATGTCGAAAGGATGGCCATCCTTGATAATGCCCAACGCTTCCTCCGGCGACACCGACGTTGCGTTCGCCCCCCACTGCTCCGCCTGGAGGGCGAGCACCCGCTTGTCGGTCGCGTCTGCCGACACCACCAGCACCCGCATCGCGTCCAGGGTCAGCAGGGTGGTCGCGACCGAGGCAGGGAGGGCCTCGGCCAGAATCGTGAAGTCGAAGGCGGTCCCGGCGTCGGGCCCGGCCTCGACGCCACCCTGCTCGACTCGCAGGTCGCCGTCCATCATCTCCACCAGCTGTTTTGTGGTGTTCAGGCTCAACACCGCGAGCCTGTCTCCCGGCTCCATGTGCTCGTGCGCTGCCGGGGCGCCGTCGAGACCCCCGCGAAGGATCCTTGCGGGCACGCCTCGGCCGGTGTCACGAATCGTGAAGTGCAAAGCGACCAGTCCGCCGCGGTCCTCGCAGCTCAGCTCGATTCCGACGCCGCCGCGAAACGTGCGATCGATCGCGCCGTGCAGCAGCGTCAGCAGGATCTGCTCCAGCCGCCGGGAGTCTCCGACCACGATGCTCGGCACGTCCGGCTGAGCGCCGAACGACAGGTCGAGGCTTTTTGCACCGGCGTCGTCCGCGACCAGCGCAATGCACATCTCGACGCATGACCGCAGGTCGAAGGGGTGCAGCGCGAGCTCGAGGTCCCCGCTCTGCATGATCGCTGCGTCGAGGACGTCGTCGATGAGCCTGGCGACCTGTTCGGCGCCGACCTCGACGATCGCTGCGAGCTCACGCTCCTCCCCGGTCTCCGCGCCGCCGGAGAGAAGGCCGGCAGCGCCGAGGACCGCGTTGAGCTGGTTGCGCAGCTGGTGGCCGATGTCGGCCATCAGCTCTGAGTCGATGACCACGCGTCCGCCGGAGCCGCTCACGCTCGAACCCGCAACGAGATCCTTGTCCGGCTTGTCGCCCCCATCTCGAAGTTGGCCCATCAGTAAAGCTGCTCCGCGGGCGGTTGCTCGGTGGGCGCGAACATCGATTCAGGCAGCTCCACCCCGTTGGACCGGAAGTGCGCGTCGTAGTTCGAACGAGCGCCGGTCGCCGTGTGATACCCGACCGCGCGTCCGTCCGGGGTGACCCCGACCTGGCGGAACGCGAAGACCTCCTGAAGCACGAGCTCTCCTTCGACCATGCCGAGCACCTCGGCCACGCTGATGATCTTCCTGCTTCCCCCCCGGGTCCGCTCGGTCTGAACGATGACGTTGATCGCGGATGCGATCTGGCTGCGGATGGCGCGCGACGGCAGCTCGGTGCCCGCCAGCAAGACAAGCGTCTCCATCCGGTTGAGCGCGTCGCGCGGGTTGTTGGCGTGAAGGGTGCTCATCGACCCGTCGTGACCGGTGTTCATAGCCTGGAGCATGTCGAGTGCCTCGCCGCCGCGGCATTCGCCCACGATGATCCGGTCGGGCCTCATGCGCAGCGAGTTGCGCACCAGGTCGCGGATCGAGATCATGCCGCGGCCCTCTACGTTGGCCGGCTTCGACTCGAGGCTGACGACGTGCACCTGCCGGAGCCGGAGCTCGGCCGCGTCCTCGCAGGTCACGATCCGCTCGGTGGCCGGGATGAACCCCGACAGGACGTTGAGCAAGGTCGTCTTTCCGGAGCCGGTGCCCCCCGACACGATGATGTTCAAGCGGGTCTTCACCGCCGCGTCGAGGTACTCGATGATGGCTTCGCTCGAGCCGCCGCTGTTGACGATCTTCTCGGGCGTCAGCACCTCGCGGCCGAATTTGCGGATGGTCAAGCAAGGCCCGTAGATCGCCACCGGTGGGATGACCACGTTGACGCGTGAACCGTCTTTCAAACGCGCGTCGCACATGGGCTCCGACTCGTCGACGCGCCGGCCGATGGTCGAGACTATGCGGTCGATGACCCGGCGAAGGCTGTCTTCGTCGGCGAACGCCAGCGTGGTCAGCTCGATCCGTCCTCGGCGCTCGATGAAGACCTGCTCGGGCCGGTTGACCATGATCTCGGTGATTTCGGGGTCTCGAAGCAGCGACTCGAGAGGTCCGAGCCCGATCACGTCGTCGAAGAGGATCTCGACGAGCCTTTCGCGGTCGGCCGCGGTGATGAGCACGGCGGGCGGCTTGGCGCGGAAATGGTCTTCCGTCAGCTGCGTCAGAAGACGCCTGATGCCGGCGCGGTTGTTGATGTCGATGGCGCCCGCATGACGGGTCAGGAGGAGCGTGTGGATCTCCGTCTTGGCCGCCGACAGGGCCGGGCTGAGCTGCCCCCCCTGGTCCGCAGCGCGGGCCGGCGCCTCGGCGGGCGCGACGACAGCGG
>JBAUTF010000266.1:0-2739 GCA_049582065.1 Candidatus Dormiibacterota bacterium
ACGGGGTCCTGCGCTGCGACGACGAAGGGAGCGCCCTAACCGTTGCGCGCTAAGACGCGCTCTGGGCAGACCCCGCTGAAGAGCAGCTGATGGCTCGTCACCACGATGCCGGTGCTCTCTTTGACCGCCGGCGCGGCATTCTCGAGCACGCAGCCGGGCACCTCGACGACCCGCCCGCAGGAGTCGCAGCGCACATGTTCATCGTGCTCGTCGGCGAGCTCGTAGTGCACCTTCCCGTCGCGGAGGTCGATGCGGTTGATCAGCCCGCCCTTCTCCATGCCTGAGACCGCGCGGAAGACGCTCATCACGTCGCTCGCCTTCGGGATATACGTGGCCGTGCGCATCGCCGAGCCTGCGCGCTCGTGGACCCTGCGCCGCGCGAGCGCCTGATCGCCAGACCTGCCTTCGCTATGGTTGGGCGAGATGCGGTTGCGGGTGGGCGTGGGGCTGCTGCTGGTCGTCGTGGGCCTTGCCACCTGGAACTATCTCCGACCCATACCCGCCGTCGCGGCGAGCCCGGCGCTCCCCGCGACCGACACGGTGCCCGGCACAGCGCCGCCGCTGCCGTGGCCTACACAGGGCTCGGCGGCGGTGTCGGTGTCCGGCCTTGGCTTCATCGGCACGTCCGGGAACGAGCAGCCGACGCCGGCCGAGAGCATCACCAAAGTCATGACGGCGCTGCTGGTCCTCGAGGACAAGCCTCTGCAGCAAGGCGAGAGTGGGCCCGAGATCACCCTCACGGACACGGACGTCGCGTCTTACCGCACAGACCTCGCGGACAGGGAGTCGGTCGTCCCGGTGCGGAGCGGTGAGCAGATCAGCGAGCTCCAGGCGCTTCAGGGGATGCTGATCCCATCCGCCAACAACCTCGCCGAGACCCTCGCTCGGTGGGACGCGGGTTCCATCGCCGCCTTCGTGGCCAAGATGAACGCGCGCGCCAAGTCCCTGGGGCTCACGCACACCATGTTCGCCGATACGTCCGGCGTCAATCCCCTGAGCGTGAGCACGCCCACCGACCTCATGACACTCGGTATCGCCGCGATGAAACAGGACGTGTTCGCGCAGGTCGTTGCGATGAGCCAGGCGCAGCTGCCAATTGCGGGCACGGTTTACAACGTCGACGCCGTTCTCGGACAGGAGGGGATCGTGGGCATGAAGACCGGCTCAGGGCTCAGCTCAGGTGCGAACTTCCTTTTCGCCGCGAGCCTGCCGGTCGACGGGTATCCGATCATGCTGTTCGGCTGCGTGATGGGGCAGGCGACGCTGGCCGCGGCGTTCTCGGCGGCCAAGGAGCTTCTGGCGGCGTTGCAGGCGACGCTTCACGTCCGCCGCGTGATCGAGCGGAACCAGACCGTTGCGACCTACGTCACACCCTGGGGACCTCAGACCGACCTCGTCTCGACGGTGGATGTCGACCTGGTGGAATGGCCGGGCATGGTGCTGAGGCAGCGACTGCAGGCTCGATCGATCGTCGTCGACCAGCCACTGCCGGCCGCCACCAAGGAGGGCGTCGAGCACGTGGTCCTGGGCGACTACGTCCTGGACGTTCCGCTGGCCACAGCCGACCCGCTGTATCCGCCGGGACGCTTTTGGAGGTTGACCCGCCTCGGCGTATAAGTAACTGGTCGCCGGCGGCAGATTCTTGGGAGGGCGGTCATGCCCGGAACGAAAGCGAAAGGTTCAGGCACCAAGCAGTCACCCTGGCAGCTGACGACTCCAAGTGGTTCGTCCGAGTACGAGATGTACAGGGACGAATCGCTCGATCCACCGGCGATCGTATGCAGGGTCGGCAAGACTGAGCTGCGCTACCACGTGCGAGCCATCGAGGACCTGCACGCCATGCTCAAAAGGCACGGCGACTGGATGCCTCTCGGCAGCGCGGACGAGCAGAAGCCGGCCGCCGAGGGCACGGTCGAGGCGTGGGGGAGGTCGTCGACCAACCCGGTCGGCGGCTGGTACGGCTTGAAGAAGGGGCTTCGTGGCCGGTTCGGGATGTACATGCCACCGCTGCTCGAAGCCCTTGGGCTGGCCGAGGTGGAGCACAACCCGAAGAACAACAGGATGCGGGCCTTGTAGGGCACCCCGGCCGGTCCCTCTGGAAGCGGCGGCTATGATCGGAAGGTGATCTCGCCGCTGCACGAGGCGCGCATCGAGTACTGCGTCCCTTGAGACTACCTTGACCAGGCCGTGAGCCTGGCGAGCGAGCTGCTCAGCCGCTGGGCGCCGATCATGCGAGCGATCGAGCTGCAGAGCGGGAGCAGCGGGCGGTTCGAGGTTTCGCTGGACGGCGACCTGGTGTTCAGCAAGAAGTCGGCCGGCCGCTTCCCCAGACCGGGCGAGGTGGCCGCGCTTTTCGAGAAGAAGCTCGGGCCCGCTCTCGATTGGCGGCAGTCTTCGACCTGAGGCGCTCTCGCCGCCTGTAACGTTTGGGCGCCGCGTGACACCAAGGGTCGATGCCCCTTTGCGCACGGCGTGTTGTCTGGATCAGATCATCATTCTTGGCCGGCGGTGGGTGAAGCCCTCAGGCACGGCGACGAGGAGGCGTTCCAGTCGCTCATCCAGCGCTATCACTGCCCGATGCTGAGGCTGGCTGCTCGCCGGAGCCACGCTTTCGGCGTGGTCGTCGATTGACGAACGTCCAGCGTGCGGGGGCGCGCGTGCCGCCGCACCCCACGCTTTCGGCTACTGGAAGTAGCCTGCCCGCGGATTGATTAGCGACCAACCTGGCCCTTCCGACCG
>JBAUTF010000267.1:0-2337 GCA_049582065.1 Candidatus Dormiibacterota bacterium
ATCGGCGTGGTGAGCGTCGGGCTGATCGCGATCGGGATCGTGGCCGGCGGCCTGGCGGCGGTCGGGGTCAGCGCGGCCGGCTTGATCGGTTTCGGCTTGCGGGCGGGAGCGTTCCTGGTCTAGCGCCACCGAAGTGGGCCGACCGCGCCGGCGGCGGCCAGGCCCAGCATGAGCTCGGCGTTCTGCTGCGCCAGCTCGATCCATTCGCGGTGGAGCGAATGTGCCGCGCGCTCTCCGGGCAGCGTCGTCGGGACTGGCGCTAAACCCTTCGACCCAAGGCCGCGGCCATGGGCGGCCAGCACGTCGCGCCAGGCGCTGCCTGGCGAGACCGGCAGCACGTGTCGCTGGGTCAGGCGCCCGTCCCGCAGCGCCAGGATCACGAGCACCGCTACGCCTCCGGCGACAGCGAGGGCGCAGAAGTCGTGGTCGAACGGCTCCAGCGGGCTCAGCTTTTGGGGCTCGGTGATCCATGAGAGACCGCGGACCTGTTGCTGCAGGACTCCGGCGTGCTCGAACATCTCGGCCTTCGCGGCTCGGTCCCGCATCGCTTCGAGCCCTTGAATCGCGGCACTGACCGCCGCTCGGTCACGGCGCAGCACACGCTCGATCCGCCCAGCGAGGTCTGCCGTGTCCGCCGGCATTACTCCCAGGCTGCGGGCGAGCTCACGGTCTGAGCGGTTCAAGCCCGTGCCTGAATATCTCAGGGGATACAGACGCTGCAGCCCGGCCGCGGCTTGCCGCGCCGGCTCCCAACCGAGATACGGCCCGAACCATGCCGCGCCATCTCCGGGCCGCGCCTCGTGGACCACATCGAGGCTCGGGGCGGACGGGGTCGCATCGAGCCTCAACCACACGCAGCTCTCCATCCCCAGAGTGCGGTTGTAGCGAGTCGGGTGGCGCTCGAGAAGGTCGCTCTCGAGAAACGCCGCCTCGTGCTCGGAGGCGCACAGCACCGGCTCCAGCCACGCGACCCGCTCGACCATCCGGACCAGGTGCGGCCGGTCCCGCAGGTCGCTCCAGTAGGTGCGGACGCGGCTCGAAAGATCGCGACTTCGGCCCACGTAGATGACCCGGCCCGCGCCATCGCGAAGGATGTAAACACCCGGCTGATGCGGAAGCAGCTCGAGCGCCTTCTTCACAGCGGGTACGGGTGACGGAAGCTTCAGACGCAAATCCCGCGGGTAACGTTATCCGGGTAGAGATTCGAGCGTGGCCACCGCCTCGTCCAGCCTCGCGCGCGGCAGGCGCCCGCTCAGGATGGCGGCCTTGATGGCGTCGTAGGTGGCGTCGGCGACCGCGAGATCGTGGGCGACCATCACCATGTCTCCCCCGGCCGCCAGGAACTCGACCGCCGCTTCGGGGGTGGGGGTGCTGGCGGTGATCGCACCCATCTCCATGTCGTCCGAGATGATCGCGCCCCGGAAACCGAGGTCGGACCTCAGGATCTGGACCGTCGCCGGCGACAGGTCCGCGGACCGCACCGGGTCCAGGGCCGGGTAGAAGAGGTGCCCCAGCAGCACGAAATCGACCCCGTGCGCGATGGCGGCCTGGAATGGCGGCAGGTCCCGCGCTCGCATCGTCGCGAGGCTTTCGTCGATGCGCGGCAGCGCGGTCTCGGAGCTGACGCTCGTGTCGCCGTGGCCGGGGAAGTGCTTGGCCGCCGAGAGCATGTGCGCGGCGTGGATCCCGTCGACCACCGGGCCTACCGCGCCGGCCACCCCCGCCGGGTCGGTGCCGTAGCAGCGACCCCACATGATCGAGCTCTGGCCGCTGCATACATCGGAGACCGGCCCCAGGTCGAGGTCGAATCCGAGCTGCCGCAAGGCAGCCGCCATCTGGGTCGTGGCGGCCTGCCCGACCGGCATGGCGTCGCACGGAACAGTGTCGATTGCAATGCAGACCTGCCCGCCTTCCTGGTCGGTGGCGGCGATCAAGCGGTGTGGCGTAGCGCCGCGAATCGCACCGATCAGTGCGCTCATCGAGGCCGGAGTGCTCGCGTTGTGGTTGAGGTTGACGACGAGCAGGCCGCCGAACTGCCTCTGCTTCCAGTCCACGAGGATGGAGTCGTCGAGCGGGCCCTGGAAACCAACCATCATCACGGCGCCGATCTCCTGGTCGAGCGTCAACCCACCCGGCCCGAGCTGCGGCTCTGGGCTGCTCGAGGGGCTGGCGGGCGGGGTGGCCGCAGGCGCGACCGCGCCCTCCCCTGAGCACGAAGCGAGCGATAGGGCCGCGAGCAGCACGGCAGGAATACCGAATCGCATACGCGACAAGACAACCACGTTAGAGAACTGTCACAGGCCGCTGTGAATACTCGGATCAGACGAAAGGTTCTAG
>JBAUTF010000268.1:0-6316 GCA_049582065.1 Candidatus Dormiibacterota bacterium
CTCGCTGCAGTTCCTGCTCGACGAAACGACCGCGGTCCTCAGACCGGCCTCGCGTGCCGCGTGCAGGTAGCGCACCGATCCCTTGTATGGCGTCACGCCGTCGCGATGGATCAGATCCAGGAAGAGCCTGTCCTTCCGGTTGCCGAGGCCGTGGACGGTGTCGCTATCGGGAGAGTCGGCGTCGCCGCCCTCCGGAATCTCGATGTGGCGCGAGGCCAGAAACGAGCGGACTCCGTCGGCACGGGGCTTGCCGTCGACGTACTCGTCGTAGTCGGAGACCTTGTCGAAGGGCTTCAACCGTTTGCCGCCGGCGGCCGCCCTCTCTTTGAGATAGGCATCGAACATCGCCTTCCAGGCCTCGGCATGGATCCTGGCCGTCTCCGTCAGGACGCCGTCGAGGTCGAAAAGGCAGGCGGTGACGGTGGCCGGCAGGCCCAGGCGGCCACCCTCCGAAACCGCGCTCTTGCGCTGTTTGGCCGTGCTGGTAGAACGCGCACTCGAGCCTTGACGAGCTTTCATAGGCGAAGACCGGCCCTGACGAACGTTCGACATCTCACAGTCTGCGGCTCGGGACGCCGAGGTGACGTAGGACCAGGTCCATCCCTCGCTCCAGCTCCTCGCCCGTGACACACCAGTGGGGTGAAAGGCGCACGCGTCCGGGGCGTGAATCGACAATGACACCATCGTCGAGCAGGCGCCGTTCGACCTCCTCTGGGTGCTCGCACTCGAGCGTCACGATCCCGCACCTGCGGTCGCGCTCGCGCGGCGTGAACGTGCGCACGCCGGCCTCGTCGCAGCGCTCGAGGATCCGGCCCGTCAGGTCGCGCAGGCGATCCTGGATGTTCGCGACGCCGACCTCCAGGACCAGCTCGAGGCCGGCCAGCCCGGCGTAATGCGAGGCCATCGCCCACGTGCCGGTCTCGAGGCGGCGGGCGTCGTCTGCGAAGACGAGCTCCTGCAGCGTGAAGGAGAAAGGGTCCCGGGTCGCGAACCAGCCGGTGCCCTGCGGGCGAGCCCTGGGGATGAGGTCGGGACGCATATACAGGAATGCGTTGCCCGGGCCGCCGCTGAGCCACTTGAGGCACCCGCCGACGAAAGCGTCGCAGTCCAATGCATCCACGTCGATCGGTACGCAGCCGCAGGTCTGGTAGCCGTCGACCAGGCACAGCGCGCCGGCCTCGTGCGCCGCATCGGCGATGGCGCGGATGTCCTGCAGGTAGCCGGTCGTATAGAAGAGGTGGGTCGTGGCGACCAGCGCGGTCCGCTCGTCTAGGCGCTCCGCGAACGCTTCCGGAGGGATAGTCATGCCGTCGCGGCTGGGCACGAACTCGACCTCGAAGCCGGGGCGGCTCAGGAACTGGTGGCCGATGGTCGGGAAGTCGAGCTCACCGATCAGGACCTTGGCGCGCCCGGCGGGCAGGGGCAGCCCGGAGGCGAGGGTGGTCAGTGCCACCGACACCGAGGGCGCGATCGCGACGGAGCCGGCCGGCGCGCTCAGCAGGTCGCCGATGCGTTCCCGAAAGCGGCCCAGAAGGGGCAGCCAGTGCCGGAACCAGACCGGGGTGCCGTTCTCGTCCCATTCCTGGGCGTAGCGGGCGAGCGCGGCGCGGCCGCGGCGGGGCAGAGGCCCGAGGGAGCAGGCGTTGAGGTAGATGAAGCGGTCGAGGAGCGGGAACTCGGACCGCAGTGCCATCCAGTCAGGCATCGAGGTGTAACGCTACTGCCAAACTGGGTCTCCCCATCCCCGGCCTTCGGCCGGTACCTCCCCGCGGAGCGGGGAAGTGGGTGCCAAACTGGGTCTCCCCATCCGGCCGGGCCCTGCGGGCCGGGCCACCCTCCCCGCGGAGCGGGGAAGAGGATGCGAAATTGGGTCTCCCCATCCCCGCCAGCGGGGAGGTGTTTGACATCGCCTCCGGGGGTGTTATAGTGCCCGAAACCCCTCGGTCAGGCGACTGGTTCGCCTGGTCTCGATGACGCGTCCCCACGCGGGGCCGTTTCGTCGTATACTGGCCGTTCGTGCACGCCCGGCCGCTCACTCTGCCTATTTACTGAGCGCGCCCTTTTTCCCGGACAAGGAGAACCGAATGATCTCAGAGATGAGAGCTCCCTCGCGTCTTAGCTACGGCCGCATCCCGAACCTCGTCGAGCTGAAGGACCTCATCGCCACGCAGCTCGACTCGTTCAAGTGGTTCAAGTCGGACGGTCTGCGGGAGCTCTTCGATGAGATCAACCCGATCACCGACTACACGGGCAAGAACTTCGAGCTGAAGTTCCTCGACTACGAGTTCGGCCAGCCGAAGTTCTCGGTCGAGGAGTGCCGCAACCGAGACATGACCTATGCCGCGCCGCTGCGGATCAAGACGCGCCTGACCATCAAGGAGACCGGCGAGATCAAGGAGTCCGAGGTCTACATGGGCGACTTCGCCATGATGACCGACGAGGGCACCTTCATCGTCAACGGCACCGAGCGCGTGGTCGTCTCGCAGCTCGTGCGCTCGCCGGGCGTGTACTTCACCGCCGCGGAGGACCCCAACACGGGCCGCAAGCTCTTCGGCGCCAAGCTCATCCCGAACCGCGGCGCCTGGCTGGAGATCGAGACCTCGGCCAAGGACCTCCTGACGGTCAAGATCGACCGCAAGCGCAAGGTCCCCGTGACGGTTCTGCTCAAGGCCCTCGAGCTGCCGCAGCTGAAGGGCACGGAGAACGACCGCGAGGCGCAGAAGCGCGCGCTGATGGAGATGTTCGGAGACGTCGACAACAACCCCGAGCACCGCTATCTCGAATCGACTCTCGACAAGGACACGACGACCAAAACCGAAGACGCGCTGCTCGAGCTGTACCGCCGCGTCCGCCCGGGCGACCCCCCGTCGGTGGACAACGCGCGCAACCTGCTGCAGAGCCTGTTCTTCAACCCGCGCAGGTTCGACCTCGGTCGCGTCGGCCGCTACAAGGTCGACAAGCGGCTCGGCCGCGACGAGGAGGACATCCTCGAGCGCGTCCGCCAGCGCGAGCTGCGCATCCTGGAGAAGGGCGACTTCATCGCATTCCTGCGCAAGCTCATCGAGCTCAACAACGCTCCGCGCGAGAAGCAGATCCCCGATGACATCGACCACCTCGGCAACCGCCGCGTGCGCGCGGTGGGCGAGCTTCTGCAGAACCAGTTCCGCATGGGACTGATCCGCATGGAGCGGATCATCAAGGAGCGCATGACTATCAGTGACCCTCACACGGTCACGTCGGCGTCGCTGATCAACGCGCGGCCGGTAGTCGCCGCCATCAAGGAGTTCTTCGGCTCGAGCCAGCTGTCGCAGTTCATGGACCAGCACAACCCGCTGTCCGAGCTCACGCACAAGCGCCGTCTGTCGGCGCTCGGGCCCGGCGGCCTCTCGCGAGAGCGAGCCGGATTCGACGTCCGCGACGTCCACCACAGCCACTACGGCCGCATCTGCCCGATCGAGACGCCGGAAGGCCCGAACATCGGCCTGATCGGCAACCTCGCGACCTACGCCAAGGTCAACGAGTTCGGCTTCGTGGAGACGCCATTCAGGCGCGTCTACAACCGCGTGTCGCTGAACACCGACATCGCCGAGAAGCTCAACGGCCGCACGCTGCGCCGCCCGGCCCTCGACTCCAAGGGACGCGAAGTGCTGCCGGCGCACGAGGTATTGGACGGGAAGGCCGTGCAGAAGCTGCTCAAGGCCGGCGTCGCATCGATCGACATCGTGCCCTGGGTCTCGGAGGAGGTCGAATACCTATCGGCCGACGAGGAGGACATGTACGGCATCGCGCAGGCGAACGCGGCGCTCACGCCTGATGGAAGCTTCGCCGACGCCCGCGTGCCCGCCAGGGCCCGCGGCGACTTCAAGATCGAAGACGTCCAGAACATCCAGTACATGGACGTGTCGCCCAAGCAGATCGTCTCGGTGGCGACGGCCATGATTCCGTTCCTCGAGCACGACGACGCGGGCCGCGCCCTCATGGGAGCCAACATGCAGCGGCAGGCCGTGCCTCTGCTCGTCACCGACGCGCCGCTGGTCGGCACCGGGGTTGAGTACTACGCGGCCAAGGACTCGGGCGAGATGATCGTCGCCGACGTCGCCGGGACGGTCGTCGACGTCGCAAACCCGAAGGACCTCAAGACCGTGCACGCCACGCCGGTCTTCGAGATCGTGGTCAAGCCGGACGGCGGTGGCGCCGACCGCCATTACCCCTTGCAGAAGTTCGCCCGCTCCAACCAGGGCACCTGCCTGAACCACAAGGTCAAGGTCAAGGCCGGGCAGCACGTCGAGAAAGGTGATGTGCTCGCCGACGGTCCCGCGATCGACGACGGTGAGATGGCGCTCGGCCGCAACGTGCTGGTCGCGTTCATGCCTTGGGAGGGCTACAACTTCGAGGACGCCATCCTTCTCTCCGAGCGCGTCGTGAAAGAGGACATGTACACCTCGATCCACATCGAGGAGTACGAGTCCGAGGCTCGCGAGACCAAGCTCGGTCCTGAAGAGATCACCCGCGACATCCCCAACGTCGCCGACGACGCGCTGCGGAACCTCGACGAGCGCGGCATCGTCTACATCGGCGCGGAGGTCCAGCAGGGCGACATCCTGGTGGGCAAGATCACGCCCAAGGGCGAGACCGAGCTCTCGGCCGAGGAGCGGCTGCTGCGCGCGATCTTCGGTGAGAAGGCGCGCGAGGTGCGCGACTCGAGCCTGCGCGTGCCCCACGGCGAGCGCGGAATCGTGGTCGACGTCAAGGTGTTCTCCCGCGACAACAAGGACGAGCTGGGCCCTGGCATCAACGAGATGGTGCGGGTCTACATCGCCCAGAAGAGAAAGATCTCGGCCGGCGACAAGATGGCCGGCCGCCACGGCAACAAGGGAGTGGTCGCCAGGATCATGCCCTCCGAGGACATGCCGTACCTGCCTGACGGCACCCCGGTCGACATCGTGCTCAACCCGCTCGGCGTGCCTAGCCGAATGAACCTGGGCCAGGTGCTGGAGACCCACCTCGGGTGGGTCGCCTCCACGCTCGGCATCAAGATCGCCACCCCGGTGTTCGACGGCGCTCCGATGTCCACCATCGTCGCCGAGCTGAAAAAGGCCGGGCTGCCCGAAGACGGCAAGGTCCGTCTACGCGACGGCCGGACCGGCGAGGAGTTCGACGAGCCGGTGACGGTGGGCATGATCTACATGCTCAAGCTCGCTCACCTGGTCGAGGACAAGATCCACGCGCGCTCGACCGGCCCGTACAGCCTGGTCACCCAGCAGCCGCTGGGCGGCAAGGCGCAGTTCGGCGGCCAGCGCCTGGGCGAGATGGAAGTGTGGGCGCTGGAGGCGTACGGCGCGGCCTACACGCTGCAGGAGATGCTGACGGTGAAGTCCGACGACGTGGCTGGGCGCACGCGCATGTACGAGGCCATCGTCAAGGGCGAGAATACGCTGGAGCCGGGCCTGCCGGAGTCGTTCAACGTGATGGTCAAGGAGCTGCAATCGCTCTGCCTCAACGTCGAACTGCTCGAGCAACAGCCCCGCCCATAGCGCGGAGCTAAGGAGCAATCGGGTATGGAAGACCTTTTCGGAATTTTTGAAAAGCCCAAGAACCCGCTGGCGTTCAATGCCATCCGCATCTCGATCGCGTCGCCGGAGATGATCCGGTCGTGGTCGCACGGCGAGGTCAAGAAACCGGAGACCATCAACTACCGCACCTTCAAGCCGGAGCGGGATGGGCTCTTCTGCGCCAAGATTTTCGGTCCGACCAAGGACTACGAGTGCAACTGCGGCAAGTACAAGCGCATGCGCCATCGCGGTGTGGTGTGCGAGAAGTGCGGCGTCGAAGTGATCCAGTCCAAGGTGCGGCGCGAGCGGATGGGCCATATCGATCTCGCCGCGCCGGTCGCTCACATCTGGTTTCTGCGCTCACTGCCCTCGCGCATTGGCACCTTGGTCGACATGACGCTCAAGGAGCTCGAGAAGGTGCTGTACTTCGAGAGCTACGTGGTGCTTGATCCGGGCGAGACTCCGCTCCAGCACAAGGAATTGTTGACCGAGCGCAAGTATCGCGAGGCGCGCGAGCAGTACGCCGACGGCTTCAAAGCCGAGATGGGTGCCGAGGCGATTCGTACGCTGCTCTCCGGGCTCGACCTCGAGAAGCTGGCCGAAGACCTGAGGGTCGAGATGAAGGCCACGGCGAGCGAGGCGCGGCGCAAGAAGGTCGCCAAGCGGCTGAAGGTGGTCAACGCCTTTCGCGATTCGGGCAACCGGCCCGAGTGGATGATCCTGACCATCCTGCCGGTCATTCCGCCCGACCTTCGCCCGCTGGT
>JBAUTF010000269.1:0-13589 GCA_049582065.1 Candidatus Dormiibacterota bacterium
GCGCAGTACTGGTCGACCTACTCGCGTCTCAAGGACTACCTCGACGAGGTGCGGCGCAAAGCGCGAGAGGAAGGGCTCGTAGTCAGCGCGACCGGTCGCCGGCGCGCGATCCCGGACTTGCGGTCTCCCAACTTCCAGCTGCGCAGCGCCGCTGAGCGCATGGCGATCAACTTTCCGATGCAGTCCCTCGCGGCGGACATCATCAAGATCGCAATGGTCCGATTGCAGCGCGAGATCGAGGCCGACCAGATCGAGGGTCGCATGCTGTTGCAGGTGCACGATGAGCTGCTGTTCGAGGTCCCCAAGAGCGAGGTCGACCAGTTCGCTGAGAAAGTTCCGCGCATCATGACGGGCGCGTACGAGCTGGAAACGGGGATCGAGGTCGAGACCAAGGTCGGTCCCAACTGGGCGGACATGAAGAAGCTCGCCGTGGTCCGGGCCTAGGACACTCAGGTGCCTGAGCTGCCCGAGGTAGAGACGATCGTCGCGGACCTGAAGCCGCACCTGGTCGGCCGCACGATCATGAGCTGTGAGCTCCTCTTTCCCTCCATCGTCAGGCACCCTGAGCCGGAGGAGTTCATCGACTCGATCGCCGGCCTGCGCATCGAGTCGGTGGGCCGGCGCGGCAAGTTCATCCTCATCAGGCTCGGCGGCGAGCTGTTGCTGGTCGTCCACCTGGGCATGACAGGCCAGCTCCGTCTGGTCGAGGTGGATTCACCAGTCGAGAAGCACACACATGCGATCTTCACGTTGGACGAGGATTCGGCCTCCCCACCGGCGCAGCCCTCCTCCACCTCCCCACAGGTGGGGAGGCGGAGGCAGCTGCGCTATCGGGATCCTCGCCGGTTTGGGCGTTTACTCCTCGGGACCGAGGAAGCCTTGCTCCGGTCGAAGACCTTGCCGCGCCTGGGCCCAGAGCCGATCGATCCCGGCTTTGCCGCCGACGAGCTGTTCCGCCGGCTGCGCGGGCGGCGCACATCGCTGAAGGCCGTGCTGCTCGACCAGGCTTCGATCGCCGGCGTAGGCAACATCTATGCGGATGAGTCGCTGCATCGCGCGCACTTGCGGCCGGACCGGGTGGCCGGGAGCGTGAGCCGCAAATCTGCGCAGCGCCTCCACGATTCTTTGCGCGAGTCCCTGCAGGTTGCGATTCAGAATCGCGGCAGCTCTGTGGACACTTATCGCGATGCTTGGGGCGAGGCGGGCGGTCAGCAGGAGAAGCTTCTCGTCTACGGTCGCGCCGGGGAACCGTGCTTCACGTGCGGGCGTCCCCTGAGCGTGATCCGCCTCGCGGGCCGCACCACCGTTTTCTGCCGCCGTTGCCAGCGATAGCTCCGCTCGTCCCCAGGCTGGTCGCGATCGCGGTCCTCGCGGTCGCGTTTGTCGGGATGACGATCGCGATGTCCGCCGGCTTGTTCGTCGCCCTGGACCACGAGGTGGCGCAGGGCATGCACGGCATCTGGCAAGAGTCACTGCATGCGGTGTTCCAGGCGATCGCCGAGCTCGGCGGCGTCGAGGTGACCGGCCTTTTGATGGTCGGGCTCTTCTTCTACCTGTGGCGCGGAGGGTTCGGCTCCGACTCGCTTGCCGTCCTCGCCTTCGTCGGCGCAGTGACGCTCGAGGTCCTGTACAAGTTCCTGTTCTTTCACCCGGGCCCGCCGCACTCGCTGTCGCACACAGACGGCCCGAGCGTGACCGACCTGCTGTTCGGCAGCGGTGATGGCGGCAACAGCTTTCCGAGCGGCCACATGGTCCGCACCGTGGTCGTCTACGGGCTGCTCGCATTTGTGATCAGGCGGCTGGCGGTATCGCTCGTGGTACGAGCGCTCGCGGCGCCGGTCGCGATCTTCATCGTCGTCCTCATGGCGTTTGACCGCCTTTACCTGGATGTGCACTGGGAGTCGGACGTCATCGGCGGCCTGTTGCTGGGGGCCATCGGTCTGCTCGCCGGGACAGTCTGGCTGGACCGGCCGCGAAGGGCTGACAATTAAGCGGTGGAGAAAGCCGTGCTCATCCTTGTGACGACCGGGGGCCGCGATGACGCGGAACGCCTGGGCGAGTCCCTGGTCGTAGAACACCTCGCCGCCAGCTGCTCCGTCGTGCCGACAGTGCATTCGTTCTACTACTGGGAGGGTCAGTTGAAGCGCGAGCACGAGGCGCTGCTGATGGTCAGGACGACCGAATCTCGAGCCGCGGCCGTGCAGGACTATGTCAAAAGCCATCACGACTATGCGCTCCCAGAGATCCTTCAGATACCGGTCGAAGGCGGGTCGCCCGCCTATCTGGAGTGGCTCCAAGCACAAGTCGTTCCCCAGACGCGCTGACCGTTAAGTGAGCGCTTAGACTCTTTGACGGGGTGGCGACACAGGTCCGGGATGAGGACGGCCAATCCAGCGACTCCAAGAAGGGCCGCCGCCGGCGCTCGCGCCGGAGAGTCGGCGCGGTGCTGAACCCGCCGACCGACGAGAACGGGTCCGACGGAACCAAAGCTGACCGCAATGGTGCTGTCGCCGTGCTGCCCGGGAAGGAGCCGGCCATCCCGGAACCCGCGACCGCCGGCGGCGACTCACAGAAGGGACGGAGACGAAGCGTGCGCCGGAAAGCCGACGTGGGGTTGAGCCCGCCGGCCGACGAGAACGGGTCCGACGGAACCAAGGCTGACCGCAATGGTGCTGTCGCCGTGCTGCCCGAGAAGGAGCCGGCCATCCCGGAATCCGCGACCGCCGGCGGCGACTCACAGAAGGGACGGAGACGAAGCGTGCGCCGGAAAGCCGACGCGGGGTTGAGCCCGCCGGCCGACGAGAACGGGTCCGACGGAATCAAGGCTGACCGCAATGGTGCTGTCGCCGTGCTGCCCGAGAAGGAGCCGGCCATCCCGGAACCCGCGCCCGCCGGCGGCGACTCACAGGAGGGACGGAGACGAAGCGTGCGCCGGAAAGCCGACGTGGGGTTGAGCCCGCCGGCCGACGCGAACCGGTCCAACGGAATCGAGTCCCACGGCAACGGAGCCTTCGCAGCGCCGCCAGGGCCGGAGCCGGCCAGCTCGCCGGTCGTGCCGGACCGTCTGCCCGCTCCCCCGGATGAGTTCAAGGACCTTCTCAGCCAGGCCGTCGGCTTGAGGCTCGACAGCATCTCGCGCGAGTTCGGCGGCAAGGACGAGATGCACGTGACGGCGCTCCGCAACGTCAGCCTTGAGATCGGCCCGGGTGAGTTCGTTTCTGTCATGGGGCCCTCGGGCTGCGGCAAGAGCACGCTCCTTGCGTTGATGGGCGGCCTCGACCACCCCACCAGCGGCCACGTTTACGGTGCCGGCCTGCCGCTTGGCGAGCTGCCAGACCGCGACCTCGCCGACTACCGGCTGCAGCGCGTCAGCACCATCTTCCAGACCTTCAACCTGATCCCTTCGATGTCGCTGGAGGACAATGTCGCCCTTCCGCTGACGATCGCGGGCATCCCGGTCGAAGAAAGGCGGCACCGGGCTCGCCACCTCCTCGCTCTCGTCGGTCTCGAGGATCGCGCCCGGACACGGGTGAACCGGCTCTCCGGCGGTGAGCAGCAGAAGGTGGCCGTGGCCCGGGCGCTGGCCAACCGTCCCGGCCTGATCCTGGCCGATGAGCCGACCGGGAGCCTGGACTCGGCCGCCGGCGAGAGCGTACTCACGCTGCTCGAAGACCTGAACCGCCGCGGGGCGACCGTGGTCCTGGTCACCCACGACCCCGAGGTCGCGCGGCGAGCCCGGCGCGTGGTGAGGATGATCGACGGTCGCGCCATCGAGCTGGAGGCCGGCAAGCCCACGGTGAGGAGCCAGGAGCCGGTCGACCCCGCGCCACGGATGCACTGGCGCGACACGCTGAAGGTCGGGCTCGGCAGCGCCGGCCGGAGGCCCTTGCGCACCGCCCTGACCACGACCGGCGTCGCCATCGGCATCGCCGCGCTGAGCCTCATCGTCGCCCTGGCGGGCGGTCTCCAGCAGGCCCTCACCGCGCCGGCGCTCGCGACCAGCCAGGTCCACCAGGTCGCCGTGTACCCGGTCGCGGACTCCACCAACGGATTTGACGACCCGACGCTGGCCACCCTCGCCCGGCTCCCTGATGTCCGCGCGGCATGGGGCCAGGTCGGCATGACGGGCATATTCGGCACGACGGCGTCATCGACCGCCGGCGCGTCGCGCCCCACGACCCCTCCAGGCGCGCTCCTCTCGCTCCCGCCGATGCGCTCGTCGAGCGCTCTTCCGACGCTTGTCGCAGGGCGGATGCCGAGCTCGGACAGCGCCTCCGAGGTGATCCTCGCCGACAGTGAAACTGCCGCCCTCGGTTTCCAGAGCCCGGACGGCGCCATCGGCACGCAGGTGACGTTCAACGCGACCTACGGCTCCCTGTTCTCGGCCAGCGCACGCAACCCGGCCACCCAGCCGGTCTCGCAGCTCCTGCTCGTGGTCGGCATCGTCTCCAGCAACTACATGCCGGCGGGCACGCCCGGTGGGCTCGCGCCCTACAGCCTGATGCGGGCTTACTGGACCAGGGTCGCGCAGGCGAACGGCTGGAAGCGCGGCGAGTACTCGAGCATCACGCTCCTGGCCAATTCCGGCCTCTCCGTTGAGAGCCTTCGCAGGAACGTCGAGGCGCTAGGGTTCCAGGACCAGACGTTCGGCGACCAGTTCCGCAACCTCGAGGACCTGCTCGGGAAGATGCGTGTGGCGCTGCTCGGACTGGCCATCGTCGCGCTTCTGCTCGCCTGCCTGGGCATCGCCAACACGATGTACACGGCAGTCCTCGAGCGGACCAAGGAGATCGGAGTCTTGAAGGCGCTGGGCGCTCGGTCTCGAGACGTCCTGCTGCTGTTCGTGGCGGAGGCGGCGGGAATCGGGTTGGCCGGCGGCCTGATCGGAGCCCTGGTCGCGGTGGGTCTCGGCCGTCTCGGCAACGCTGCGGTCGACCGACTGACCCAGTCCGTGAGCAGTACGGGATTCGATGTGTTCCGCACGGACTTCGCGGTCGTCCTTTTGGCTGTGCTGCTGGCCGTCCTCCTCAGCACGATGACCGGCCTGCTGCCCGCGCTGCGCGCCGCCCGCCAGGACCCTGCGCGCGCCCTCCGCTACGAGTAGCTGAGCGAGTTGCGGGTCTCGTCGTATCCACTGGTCGACGCCGCGGAGGCCGCGGCGGCAGTGCTCGAGCGCACTCCTGTGCTCGGTACCGAGCACCTCGCGCTGGCGGACTGCAACGGTCGCGTGCTGGCGGAAGACCTGACCGCGCAGTCGCCCCTGCCGGCGTTTCCCTCCAGTGCCGTTGACGGATACGCGGTGAGGTCTGCAGATGCGGGCCAGACCCTGCGCGTCGTCGGCGAGTCGGCCGCCGGCCGGCCGCTGGCTGAGCGCATAATCGCCGGTCGCGCGGCCCGCATCCTCACGGGGGGGGTCCTGCCCGACGGGGCCGATTGCGTCGTGATGGTCGAGGAAGTGAGGTTGGACGGCGAGCTCGTCACGGTCCCGCCGGGGCTGCATCCCGGGACGAATTTCCATGCGGTCGGAGCGGACCTTCGCGCAGGCGAGAAGGTGATGTCCGCCGGGACCCAGCTCGGGGCCGCCGAGATCGGCCTGGCGGCAGCGATGGGACTCCCGCGGCTGCCGGTGCACCGGCGCCCGCGCGTCGCCCTGATGTCCACGGGTGACGAGCTGGTCGAGGTGGGTAAGAAGCCGGGGCGCGGCCAGATCCAGGACTCCAACAGGTGGGCGCTGCTGGCGGCCTTGCGCGAGGCTGGCGCCGAGGTCCGCCTGCTCGGGATCGCCCCAGACGAACCAGATCCGCTTCGGCGCCTGGTCGAGGATGCGCTGGGCCAGGCCGACGTGCTCGTCACATCAGGCGGCGTGTCGGTCGGTACCCACGACCTGGTCAAGCCTCTCCTGGAATCGCTGGGCACCGTGCACATCGGACGTGTGAAGCTGAAGCCTGGGAAGCCGTTCACCTTCGCCACCATCCAGGGCGAGGGCCGAAAGATCGCCTTCGGCCTGCCGGGCTTCCCGGTCTCGTCGCTCGTGACGTTCGAGGTTTTCGTGAGACCGGCGCTGCGGAAGATGCAGGGGTTTTCCGCTCTGCACCGGCCCTCATTGCCGGTGCGGCTTGGCTACGATGCCAGGCCCAGCGCAGACCGCACCGAGTACCAACGCGTCACGCTGCGTCGGGAAGGCCTGGAGCTCGTCGCCCACTCCACCGGCTCGCAGTCTTCTTCGCGATTGATGTCGCTGGCGGGAGCACACGCGCTGGTGCGCGTCCCGCCCGGCGATCAAGGACTCAAGTCAGGTTCGGTCGTCGAAGCGATGATCCTTGCCCTGCCCTGACAGTAGAAGTACCGCCCCATCCCCCTTTGTTCGCATCCGCAGGGTCGCCCTCCCCACCCCCGGCTTCGCCGGTACCTCCCCGCCAGCCGGGACGCCTCCTCCCGAACGTTTGTGCGCCTTAGAATGGAGAGGCGATGCCCTCCAGCTTTCGTGTCGACGCACCCTTCAAGCCGGCGGGCGACCAACCCCAGGCCATCGCTCAGCTCGTCGATGGGGTGCGCTCCGGCCTGACCCAGCAGGTGCTGCTCGGCGTCACCGGAAGCGGCAAGACGAACGTCATGGCCTGGGCGGTCGAGCAGCTGCAAAGGCCCGTGCTGGTGCTCAGCCCCAACAAGACCCTGGCGGCGCAGCTGTGCGCAGAGTTCCGCCGCCTGCTGCCCGACAACGCGGTCGAATACTTCGTCAGCTATTACGACTACTACCAGCCTGAGGCGTATATCGCCCGCACGGACACATATATAGAAAAGGACTCGAGCCGCAACGACGAGATCGACCGGATGCGCCACTCCACGACGCAGGCGCTGCTCACGCGCCGCGACGTCCTGGTCGTCGCGAGCATCAGCTGCATCTACGGCATCGGCTCGGTCGAGGATTACATGGGCGAGTCCCTGCACGTCGAGAAAGGCCAGACGATCCGCCGCGAGGTGTTCCTGCGCAAGCTGACCGAGATGCTCTACGAGCGCAACGACTACGACCTGGCGCGGCTCCGGTTCCGGGTGCGCGGCGACGTCGTCGACCTGGTTCCGGCGAACGAGGAGAAGGTGTTCAGGGTCGAGTTCTTCGGTGATGAGGTCGAGCGCATCCAGGAGCTCGACGCGGTGACGGGCGAGATCCTCGGCCCTCGTCAGGAGTTCACGGTGTTCCCGGCCTCGCATTACGTAACCCCCGCTGACAAGCTCAGGCTGGCGATGACCGACATAGAGGCGGAGCTCGACGAGCGGTGCAAATGGTTCGAGGAACACGGCCGTCTGCTGGAAGCGCAGCGGGTGCGACAGCGGACCAACTTCGACCTCGAGATGCTGCGCGAGACCGGGACCTGCGCCGGGATCGAGAACTATTCGATGCATCTGACGCGCCGCCAGCCCGGCGACGCTCCCTACACATTGATGGACTTCCTGCCCGACGACACGGTGATATTCGTCGACGAGTCGCACGTCGCCGTGCCGCAGATCGGAGGCATGCTCGGGGGCGACCGTTCGCGCAAGGCCGCCCTCGTCGAGTACGGCTTCCGGCTTCCGAGCGCGTTCGACAACAGGCCGCTGAGCTTCGAGGAGTGGGAAGAGCGCGCCAACAACGTGGTGTACGTGTCAGCGACGCCAGGACCTTACGAGCTCCGGCGATCGCAGCGGACGGTCGAGATGGTCGTGCGTCCGACCGGCCTGGTCGACCCGACCGTCGAGGTGCGGCCGACGGCCGGGCAGATCGACGACCTGCTCGCCGAGGTGAAGCGGCGCACGGAGCTCGGACATCGCTCGCTCGTCACGACGCTCACGAAGCGGTTCGCAGAAGACCTTGCCGACTACCTGCGCGAGTACGGCGTGAAGGTTCGCTACCTGCACTCGGAGCTCGACGCCATGGAGCGCATCGAGGTCTTGCGCGACCTGCGCACCGGGGCGGTCGACGTGGTGGTCGGCATCAACCTGCTGCGCGAGGGGCTCGACCTACCTGAGGTCGCCTTCATCGGCATTCTCGACGCGGACAAGGAAGGCTATCTACGCGCCTACCGGTCCTTCATCCAGATCATCGGCCGCGCGGCGCGGAACGTCGACGGGCACGTCGTCATGTACGCGGACAAGATCACTGACTCGATGCGCCAGGCACTCGACGAGACGGAGCGGAGGCGCAACCGGCAGATCGCGTACAACGCGGAGCGCGGCATCACTCCCGAGACTGTGAAGAAGGCCATCTACGCCCTCGAGATCCACGACAAGGACCTGCAGGCCGATGCGGTCGAGCTCATGGCCGGGGCCGGCGTGCCGCGCGAGGACCTGCTGGCCATTGTCCGCGACCTCGAGAAGGAGATGCGGCGCCTCTCCAAGGAGCTGCAGTTCGAGGACGCCGCGCGTGTCCGCGACCGGATCATCCTGATCCGCAAGAGGCTGTCCGGCGAGCAGACAGGCGGCGAAGACGACGGCGACGTGGCGCTGGCCATCGCCGCCGCGCCGAAGCAAAAAACGATGGTGCGGAACTGGAGAAGATCGCGAAAGGGCCCGTGAGGAATGTCAAGCGCGCCGAGGCCCTGCTGGCGGCCGAGCCGGCGGGCTGGATGGAGACGCTCGGCGCGCGCATCGCGGAGGCGGAGCCCGGTCGCGTCGTCCTGGAGCTGGAGGCGGGTCCGCAGCACCGTCACGGCGAAGGCGTAGTCCAGGGTGGAGTGATCACCCAGATCGCGGACGCTGCCATGGGCATGTCACTCGCCACGCTCCAGGAGGACGGGATGTGGAACACCACCATCGAGCTCAAGATCAACTTCTTGAGGCCTGTCGTGGAGGGTCGGCTCCGAGCCATTGGCCGAGTGATCGAGATGCGCCAGACCCTGCTGTTCAGTGAGGCCGACGTGATCGACGATCGCGACCGGCTGGTCGCGAGGGCATCGTCCACCTGTATGCCGGTGACCGCGGGCCATGGCCGTGAATAGAAATAGGAAGGTGACCTCCCCGCTGGCGGGGAGGACCGCGGCCGCAGGCCGCGGGGTGGGGATGGGCAGTCAGCCGGCACCGTCCCGCGCTTGGGCGTGGCTTGGCCTACGGTTGGTGGATACCGGAGACGGCACCGCCACAGTCGAGATGACTGCGACGGAAGACATGGCCAACCACTCCGGTTTCGTCCACGGTGGGATGATCAGCACGCTGGCCGACTCCGCCATGGGCCGGTCGCTCCGCACTCTGAGCCCTGGGGTCACACGCGCGATGAGCTTCGACCTCAAGCTCAACTTCATCGCGGCGGCCAAGATCGGCGAGACGCTGAGCGCCAAAGGCAGCGTGATACACGCGGGCAGGCGCACGGCGGTGACGGAGTGCCGGGTCGAAGGCGCGAACCGGAGGCTGGTCGCCACGGCGAGCGCGACGTTTGCGGTCACACGAGAAAAGGAATGAACGAGACTCCGGATGCCGACTGACCAGATAACGATTCGCGGGGCGCGCGAGCACAACCTGAAGAACGTCACGCTCTCGATCCCGCGTGACAAGCTCGTCGTGTTCACCGGCCTATCGGGCTCCGGGAAATCGTCGCTCGCCTTCGACACCATCTACGCCGAAGGGCAGCGCCGCTACGTCGAGTCTCTTTCCGCCTACGCCCGGCAGTTCCTCGGCCAGATGGAGAAGCCGGACGTCGACATCATCGAGGGCCTCTCGCCTGCGATCTCGATCGACCAGAAGGGCACGTCCAAGAACCCACGGTCGACGGTTGGGACGGTCACCGAGGTCTACGACTACCTCCGCCTTCTATACGCGCGGATCGGGCACCCGCACTGCCCGGTGTGCGGCCGTGAGGTGCAGCGGCAGACCGTCGACCAGATGGCCGACCATGTCGAGAAGCTGCCCAAGGGCACGCGCGTGATGGTCCTCGGCCCGGTCGTCAAGGGCCGCAAGGGCGAGTACCGCTCATTGATCGAGGACGTCCGCAAATCAGGGTTCGTTCGCGTCCGCGTCGACGGCAGCCTGTACGAGATCGGCGAGACCATCCCGATGGACAAGAACAAGAAGCACGACGTCCAGGTGGTGGTGGACCGCATCGTGGTCGGCCCCGAGCAGCGCAGCCGCCTGGTCGAATCGATCGAGACCGCGGCGAGGCTGGGCGGCGGCTCGGTGATCGTGGTGCCGTCAGAGGGTGACGAGATCCAGATGTCCCAGGACTTCGCGTGCCCATACGACGGGACCAGCGTCCCCGAGCCTGAGCCGCGCAACTTCTCCTTCAACAACCCTCACGGCGCGTGCGCCACCTGCACCGGCATCGGGTTCCAGCTCGTGGTGGACGGCGACCTGATCGTGCCCGACCCGTCGCTGTCCCTGCGCGAAGGCGCGATTGCGGCGTGGAGCCGATCGCAGTTCTTCTACCCAGAGCTGCTCGAATCGGTCAGCAAGTACTTTGGGGTCGACATGGACAAGCCGTGGTCGAAGCTCACCAAGCCGCAGCGCGACATGCTGCTGAACGGCACAGGCGAGAAGAAGATTCGCTTCGGATACAAGAACCAGTACGGCCATTCGCGCTGGTACGAAGCGCCTTTCGAGGGCGTGATCGCCAACCTGCAGCGGAGATACGAAGAGACGCAGTCGGAATACCTCAAGACTGAGCTCGAGCGGTACATGTCGGACAAGCCGTGCCCGGCCTGCAAGGGTCGCCGCCTCAAGCCTGAGTCCCTCGCGGTCACCGTCACCGGCCACAACATCGCCGAGGTATGCGCGCTCGCGGTGAGCACCGCGATCAGCTTCTTCGACGGTCTCGAGCTGACCGAGCGCGAGCAGCTCATCGCGCGTGGCGTGCTCAAGGAGATCCGCGAAAGGCTGCAGTTCATGATCGATGTCGGGCTCGAGTACCTGACCATCGACCGCGCTGCCAACACGCTTTCCGGCGGCGAGTCCCAGCGAATCCGACTGGCCACGCAGATCGGGTCCAAGCTGATGGGCGTCCTCTACATCCTCGACGAGCCTTCGATCGGCCTGCACCAGCGCGACAACCGGCGGCTGATCAACACTCTCCTGCGCCTGCGCGACCTCGGCAACACGTTGATCGTGGTCGAGCACGACGAGGAGACGATCCGGTCCGCGGATTACATGGTCGACATCGGCCCGGCCGCCGGGGAGCACGGAGGCGAGATCATCGCCGCGGGCACGGTGGAGCAGGTGCTGCGCGACCCGAACTCGCTCACGGCGGCCTACCTGCGCGGCGACCGCGCGATACCGATCCCGGCCCGGCGCCGTGCGGGCAACGGCAAGCAGGTCGTCATCCGCGGCGCGCGTGCCAACAACCTCAAGAACCTCGACGTCACGATTCCTCTCGGCACCTTCGTCGCCGTGTCCGGTGTCAGCGGGTCCGGCAAGTCATCGCTGATCACCGACATCCTCAGCCGGAAGGTGGCGCAGCACTTCTACCGTTCGAAGGAGCGGCCGGGGCCGCACGGGTCGGTCGAAGGGCTGGAGCACCTCGACAAGGCGATTGACATCGACCAGTCGCCGATCGGCCGCACGCCGCGCAGCAACCCGGCCACCTACACCGGCATGTTCACCTACATGCGAGACCTGTTTGCGAGCATGCCCGAGGCCAAGATGCGCGGCTACAAGCCGGGGCGCTTCAGCTTCAACGTGCGTGGCGGCAGGTGTGAGGCGTGCCAGGGGGACGGCATCATCCAGATCGAGATGCACTTCCTCCCCGACGTCTACGTCCCGTGCGAGGTGTGCCACGGCACGCGCTACTCGCGAGAGGTCCAGGAGGTCAAGTTCCGCGGCCACTCGATCTCCGACGTGCTCGAGATGACGGTGGAAGAGGCGCTCGAGGCCTTCGAGAACGTGCCGGCCATCAAGACCAAGCTCCGCACGCTGCACGACGTGGGTCTTGGATACATCCGCCTGGGTCAGCCCGCGACCCAGCTGTCCGGCGGCGAGGCGCAGCGTGTGAAGCTCTCCGCCGAGCTGTCGCGGCGCGACACAGGCCGCACGCTTTACCTCCTCGACGAGCCGACCACCGGGCTGCACTACGCCGACGTCGAGCGGCTGCTGGCGGTGCTTCATCGCCTGGTCGACCACGGGAACACGGTCGTCGTCATCGAGCACAACCTCGACGTGCTGAAGACGGCGGACTGGGTCATCGACCTCGGTCCCGAAGGCGGTGAGAAAGGGGGGTACGTCATCGCCGAGGGCACGCCGGAGCAGCTGGCCGGCAACCCGGCCTCCGCCACCGGGCAGTATCTCCGGCAGCCGCTCGCGCGGGCCGGCCGCGCTCCCGCCCGGGCGAATGGTGCAGGGCGCGCGCGCCGCTCCAGGGTCGCCGTCGCCGGATCGGCCTGACGATCGACGAGCAGCTGAAACCGCAACCCGAATCGACCTATGGCGCCCTTCTGCGGGTGCCGGGCTTCAAGCGCCTGTACGCGGGCCTTCTCCTCGGGCGTATGGCCGGCTCCATGCTGTTCGTTGCGCTGATCCTGTTCGTGCTGCAGCGCTATCACTCAGCGCAGCTGGCCGGCATCACGGCGTTCATGGCCGCGCTGCCCGGCATCGTCGTGTCACCGCTCGCGGGAGCACTCCTCGATCGCTTCGGCCGCGCCCGGCTGGTCGTGCTCGACTACGCGGTGGCGGCCGCAGCACTTGGCATGATCGCCGGCCTGTCGGCCCTTCATCTGCTGGCGGCGCCGCTCTTGCTGCTCATCGTCACCGTCGCGTCCCTCACGAACCCGCTGAGCTGGGCCGGGGCGCGTTCGCTGTTTCCGATCCTTGCACCGCGTCACCTCTGGGAACGGGCCAACGGGCTCGACAGCAGCGGGCACGTCGCCGCCACCCTCCTGGCGTCGCCGTTGGCGGGAACGCTCGTGGGCTGGTTGGGCGGGGAGTGGGCGCTGGCGATCTCGGGCGCGGTCTATGTCGCGGCGGCCGCGGTCATGCTGCGGCTGCCGGAGCCGCGCAATGCCGCCGCGCAGGTGGGATCGGTGCTGGCCAACGCCTGGGCGGGCCTGGTCTACACAGTGCGCAACCCGACGCTTCGGGGCCTGGCGCTGACGCTCAGCATGTACAACCTCGGCAACGGTGTGCTGGCGATCGCGGTTCCCGTGCTCGTGCTCAACCGGCTCCACATGGGACCGACCACCGTCGGGTTCGTCTGGGGCGGCATGGGGGCGGCCGGGCTGGTGTCCGCGCTGGTGGCCGGGCGCTTCTCGAGCGACGGGCGTGAGCGGCGGATGATCGTGGGCGGCATCCTCGTCGGTGCGGCGGCGACCGCGCTCCTCCCGTTCGCCAACAGCATCGTGGTGGTTGCGGCGGCGATTGCACTGTACGGCGTCTCCAGCGGGCCGTTCGACATCGGGCTTTTCACTCTGCGCCAGAGACGGACCGACCCAGCGTGGTTTGGTCGGGCGTTCGCCGTGTCAATGTCTCTGAACTCCGTCGGCAACCCTATCGGGTCGGCGCTGGCCGGCCCGCTACTCGGCTGGTCGCTCGACGCAGCGCTCTGGGCGGCGGCGGCCGCGGCGCTGCTGGCCGCGGTGCTCCCGATCCTGACGATCCCCGCCAAGGAGCCGGCCGGCGTCGCAGTTGAGAGGTAGGCGCGC
>JBAUTF010000270.1:0-8820 GCA_049582065.1 Candidatus Dormiibacterota bacterium
CCCCAAGCGCCGCCCGCGGACTCGCCGTGGGGACCGGCCCCGCCGGGTTCGAGCCCCTTCGGCATGCCGGCGGCCGAGCCACCGCCCTATGAACCCGCGCCGGAGCCTTTCCAAACGCCACCCGCGCCACCTGCGTACGAGCCCCCCGCCGCCGAGCCCGTGTGGACTCCTGCGCCGGGGCCTTCGGCGCCCGCCACGCCGATCGAACCGGCCCAGCCGGCGGTCACCACCCCTGCCGGAGGCGCATCGTGGTCGATCGTCGGCGACAGCAAGGACATGTCCGGCGGCGCCGCGCCGGAAACCTCGAGAAAAGGCAAGCAGGGCGGACCTTCGGGCTCGTGGCAGCTCGCCTCCGGCGAGGCGCCGGGCACCGAGGCCGAGGAGAGCGTCAAGGCACCGAGCGCGACGGTCGCCATCGCCCAGTACGCCATCCTGGTGGTCGGGCTCGTGATGGTGCTGATCGGGGTGCTCGTGATGATCGCCAACTCACACGTGGGCTAGGAGCGCCTCCGCAAGAACGCGCCCGCCATCCTTCATGACCGTGTCGCAAACCACGACCCGATAACCGAGGTCTTCGATCGCCGCGGCGCTTGCCCTGTCGATCTCGTCCAGCACGAAAACCCCGGCCACGTCGCGGTACATGCGCGCCACCTCGAGAGGGCTCGGCTCGACGCCCAACGCTTTCATCATCTCGACGGTGGGCCCTTTGAGGGCCAGGCCGCCGACAATCGGGGTCACCGCCACGGTGCGCGTTCGCCTCAGACGGGATGCCACGATCTCGAGGATCGGCGCGACTGAGATCATCGGGTTGGAGGGACCGATGACGACGAGGTCCGCCTCGCCCAGGGCTGACAGCACCTCGTCGGTCGGCGGCGCCGACTCGATGCCTGCAAATCTGATCGCCCCGAGCTTGGGTCGCAGGCGCTCCCGGACGAAGTACTCCTGGAACGAGAGCTCACCCTGGTCGGTCACAAAACGCGTCCTGACCGTCACGTCCGACATCGGCAGCACGCGCGCCGCCAGGCCCAATCTTCCGCAAAGCGCGAGCGTGGCCTGGGTGAGGGTGGCCCCGCGTCGCATCAGGTCGTTGCGCAGGAGGTGGGTCGCGATGTCCCGGTCGCCGGTTCGAAACCACGCGTCCTCTCCAATTCGCGACAGCGCGTCGAGAACCTGAAACGTGTCTTGCTTTACGCCGTAGCCCGCTTCGTCGTTGAAGATCCCGGCCAGCCGGTACAGCACGGCGTCGATGTCAGGGCATACAAGAAGACCCCAGAACTCATCGTCGTCGGCCGTGTTGGCCACCACCGTCAGCTGCCCGGGCGGAAGGGCCGACTGGAGCCCCACGGCGAGCTTTGCGCCGCCGGTGCCCCCGGCGAGAAGCACCGTCCTCAGCGGAACAGGTCCTCGGCGCGCGGCCTGATCAAATCGTGCCCTGTGCCGCCGCCTTCGAGATGTAGGCCGCGAACGATGACCGCCGGAATGCGTGAGGTCTTACCCATCACGATGCCCGCCGCGGCCGCGATGTCGTCGGCGATCGCGAGGACGGTCGCGTGTAGAGAGTGGCCGGCGTCGTCCACGGTCCCCCGGAGGTCGATGGTCGCCGGCAGCCCGGCGACACCGAGCGCGACGTTGACGATCCCGATGCGCCAGGGCCGTCCGAACGTGTCGGAGACGATGACACCCGCGTCGACTCCCGTCAGCTCACGCAAACGGCCGCGCAGGCGCGCGGCGCTGGCGTCGGGGTCGTCCGGCAGGAGGCTCAGAATATTGCGGCCCCCGACGTTGGAATGGTCCACCCCGCCATTCGCGCAGATGAACCCGTGGCGGGTCTCGGTGATGAGCACCCGCTCGGAGCGCACCACCCGCACGCTCTCGTCGAGCACGACCTGGACCACGCGCGGATCCGGCGCCGCGATCAGCCGCGCTGCGATCTCGATGGCCTTCTCGCCGGCCTTTACGGTGTCGAGGTCCACCAAACGGCCTTCAGCTTTGGAGATTACCTTCTGCGCGACCACCAGCACGTCGCCGGGTGCGAGCGCGGCCCGAGTCCTGACCAGGTCGGCGAGGTCGTCACCAGCCCGTATCTCGGGCAGGCCTTCGACGCCAATCAGCTCGATTCGATTCACACCGCGCGGCGTAGGCGCGCGAGATCGGAGGGCTCGTCCAGGTCGAGAGCCATCGCGTCGGAGTGGTGAATGAGAAACTCGACCCCGCGCGACTCGGCGTCGCGGCGGAACTTGTCGAGCGAATCGTCCCCGAAATGAAGCGAGATCACATCGGGAGGACGCAGGTAAAGGGCGTTCGTGCCACCGCGGCCGATCGCGGGGACGGCCATCGCGAGCGGTCCATCGACGGCCGCCACCACATCGAGCAGGTCGCGGACCGAATCGGCCGTCACCAGAGGCAGGTCGCTCGAAAGCAGCAAGACCGCCTCCGCGCCCGCCGATACCGCCCTCGCGATGCCGCGCGATGCGGCCACGTTTTGCCCTTCCTCGCGAGGCTCCAACAGCACCTCCGCCCCCCACACTCCGGCCAGCGCAGCCACGCCCTCGCCGCCCGCAACCACGAGCACGTGATCGCCTGCGGCCGCCGCGCGCACGGCGAGGCGCGCATTGCGTCGTGCCAGGGCGCGTCGAGACCTGGGCCCAAGCGCAGGCCGCAACCTTTGCTTGGCCGTGCCGAAATCCTTGATCAGGACGATCACCCAGGTGGTCACGCCTACCCCCACTCTTTGC
Organism: Candidatus Dormiibacterota bacterium; assembly: GCA_049582065.1. Classification (GTDB taxonomy): domain Bacteria; phylum Chloroflexota; class Dormibacteria; order Dormibacterales; family Dormibacteraceae; genus DATKSS01. Next base: position 2,736 of record JBAUTF010000270.1, read on the forward strand.
GGATGCGCGGCAGGATTTGCGAGCCGTACAGCTCGAGAAAACGCGCCTGTCCATCGCCCGGCGCGTGAAAGACCAGGTGGTTGAAGCCAAGGTCGAGGTAGGGACGGAGCTGCTCGATGTGCTCGTCGGGGTCGCTGGACACGAGCCATCGCTTGTGGGCCACGTCCTCCACGCCGTGCGCCAGGCGCTCCATCTCGCGCGGGTCGTCGATGCCCGCCTTGGTCTCGGCCGGGAGAGCGAGCGCCGCCCAGATCTTGGTGTCTTCCATGGCCCGAGCGCGGTCCATGTCGTAGGACACCTTCACCTCGATCATCCTGTCGAGCTCGCTCGGGTCACGGCCTGATTCCTTGGCGCCATTTTCGAACGAGGGCAGCAACTGCTCGGAATAGAGCTCCATTCCCTTGCCCGACGTGCAGATGAGGCCGTCGGCCGCGCGACCGGCGTACTTCGCCACCTGCGGGCCTCCCGCTCCGACGTATATGGGCACCGGCTTCTCCGGGCGGTCGTAGATGGTCGCGTTGCGCGTGTGGTAGTACTCGCCGTCGAAGCTGACAAGCTGCTCGGTCCAGAGCTGGCGGATCAGGCTCACCGCTTCACGCAGTCGCGCGAACCGCTCTTTGTTATCCGGCCACACGATGCCCAGCGCGCCCTCGTTGAGGTGCTCGCCCGTGCCCACTCCCAAGATCATCCGGCCCGGGTGAAGCGATCCAAGCGTGCCGAACGCCTGCGCCACGACGGCCGGGTGATAGCGAAACGTCGGAGTCGCGACCGATGTGCCCAGCGCAACTCGATGCGTGCGCTCGCCGACGGCCGCAAGCCAAGCGAAGGCGAAAGGCGCGTGGCCGTCGGAATGACGCCAGGGCTGGAAGTGGTCGCTGACGAACACGCTGTCGAATCCGTTCGTTTCGGCGGCCACCGCAAAATCGAGCAGCTCGCGAGGGCCGAACTGCTCAGCCGAAGCCTTGTAGCCGAGTCGGAGGTTGCGCAATCAGTTGCGGTTGCTGTAACGCTTCCAGCTGAAGGCGACGCCGCTGACCGCCGCCGCGACCAGGACGACGGCAAGCGCGACCAGGCTGTGGATGTCCAAGCTCGCCACAGCGCTGGCGGTGAACATCACGATTAGACCCACTGCCAGCAGCATCATCAACACCAGCACGACGGCGCGGTGAAGCTTCCTCGGCGGCACTGAGCTAGCTTACCGGCCGTGGGGAAAGCGCAGCCGAGAGTGATCCGCCTGGGCTCGGTGAGCTCGACCCAGGATGTCGCCCGCGACATGCCAGTCGGCTCGATCGTGGTCGCGCAACACCAGGAGGCGGGCCGGGGGCGCACGGGCAGGCGCTGGGACGCGCGGCCCGGGACCGCCCTGCTCGCCTCGTTCGTCCTTCGGCCGAACCCGATCCTCAGCCTGGCTGCCGGCGTCGCCGCCGCGGAAGCGTGCGGCCCCGAGGTTCGACTCAAGTGGCCCAACGACCTGCTGCTCGACGGGCGCAAGCTGGGCGGGATCCTGGTCGAGGCCTCACCCGCCAAAGCCGTCTGCGGCATCGGTATCAACCTCACGTCTGCTCCCGAAGGCGCGGCGAAGCTGGACCAGCCCGAGGATCAGCTGCTCGCGAGGTTGACCGAGAAGATGGACTTCTGGTGCTCAGCGCCGCCCGAGGCGGTCCTCAATCGCTGGCGCGAGCTGTCCGCCACGCTGGGCCGGCGCGTGCGGGTCGACCTCCCAGGGCGAGCCTTCGAAGGCGTCGCGGAGGACATCGGCGCCCGCGGAGAGCTCATCGTGGATGGCCGGCCCGTGACCGCCGGGAGCGTCACGCACCTATGAGGCGAACGATCTCGGGCAGGACCTCGCCCGAGCGCCCGGGGATGACGACCTCGGCCAGGTCGTCGAACGGCGTCGGCTCGGCGTTGACGACGATCATCCGAGCCCCGGCACGAACGGCGACCAGCGGGATCTCGGCGGCCGGGTAGACGACCAAAGACGAGCCCACCACCAGCATCACGTCGGCCTCGCTCGCGAGGGCGAATGCCTCCTGCACGGCCGCTTGCGGCATCGCCTCGCCGAATAGCACGACCGTCGGCTTCAAAAAGATCCCGCCGCAGGATGGGCAGCGTGGCGGCATCTCGACCTCCAGGCGCGCCTGCACCTCGGACCGTGACTCGCGAAACCCACAGTCGAGGCACTGGACTGTGCGGCCCGATCCGTGCACCTCGATGACGCGCTTGCTCCCGGAGTCCTGGTGCAGGCCGTCGGTGTTCTGGGTGACGATCGCCGACAGGTGTCCCGCCGCCTCCAGCTCCGCCAGCGCCGCGTGTCCGGGGTTGGGCCTGGCGGCCAAGGCGATGCGGCCGCGCTCTCTCGACACGTTCCAATACGCGCCGGGATCGGCGAGGAAGTAATCGATCGAGGCGACTTTCACCGGGTCGAACTTCTTCCAGAGCCCACCCTCTCCACGAAACGTCGGGATGCCGCTTTCGGCGGAGACGCCGGCGCCTGTGAGCGCCAGCCCGCTCCTGGCCCGTGCCAGCAGGTCCGCGGCGCGGCGCACCGTCATCGGATGCGCGCCACAAGCACGTGAGTGCCGCCGCAGGCCCGCCGTCCCCACATGCGCCGCTATGTTAGGTCGGTGATCGCGGGCGCCCTCCAGTCACGCAGGTCGCTGGCGATCTACATCGCCGCGGGCGCGTCCTTCGCCGCCCTCTCGGCGCGCGGTCTGACAGTGCCTCTTTACGCGCACGACCTCGGCGCAACCCGCTTCGAGGTGGGGGCCCTTTTCTCCGTGTCGACGCTTGCCGCGGCGGTGCTCTCGCTACCGTCCGGGATGCTGGTCGACCGCTTCGGCGCACGCACCCTGCTCGCGGCATCATTCGTGCTGGCGGCCACTTCGCAGCTCGCCACCGCGGCGACCCCGAGCGTGGCGCCATTGTTCCTCTGGCAGATCGTCGGCGGGCTCGCCGCCGGCGCGCAGCAGGCGTCCCTCTTCAGCGCGGTGACGGAATCGGTCGCCGCAGGCAAGCTCGGGCGCGCCATGGGCTGGCTCACCTTCTCGATGCAGGCAGGATTCTTCATCGGCCCATCCGTCGCCGGGTTGGCGCTGCGGTGGATCGACGTGAGGACCGACATCGCCGTCACTACGGCGCTGCTGATCTTCACCATCCCGGGCGCCATCGCCGCCAGCGGCACGCGCCAGCACTCGGGCCACGGGCTTTCGCTGCGAGGACCCCTGCAGGCCTTGATCAGCCAGCGCTCCTTCGTACCCGTGACGATCGGGCTCATCGCCGTGACGCTGTCGTGGGGCACCGTCGGCGCGTTTCTGCCCGTCTTCGGGAAGGAAGCCCTGCACCTCCCGAGCTCGCAGGTCGGCTATCTGCTGGCGCTCCAGGCGGTCGTCAACGGCCTGTCACGGCCGCCCGGCGGGCGGCTGGTGGACCGCGCAGTACACCGCTGGCCGATCGTGTTCACGGGCGCCATCGTCTGGTCGGCCACGACGGTCGTGCTCGGCCATCTCAGCGGTTTCCTGTGGCCGGCAGTCGTGCTGGCCATCGGCACACCGTTCATGGCCACCGCCTTTGTCGCCATCGGCGTCGTCTTCGCCGACCTGTCCGCCACCTCCACCCGCGGCGTGACGATGGGGACTTACGGGACCGTGCTTTTCGTCGGCCTGTCGGTCGGGCCCCTGGCGTTCGGGCCCATCGTCCAGGCGAGCGGCTACGCCGCCGGGTTCACCGCGTGCGCCGCGGCGTCCGTCCTGCTCGCGCTGGTGATGGCCGCGTACCATGCCGAGCCTCTTCGACGCCGCTCGGGGGTGCGCCTGCCGCCCCCCGCACCGGGGACCTGAGGTATTCGGAGAGCACCTGCCGGTGGCTCGGGAACGCAAGCGGCGGCAGCGCCTCGACGGGGAACACCGCCACTTCGAGCATCTCCGGGCCGGCTGAGGGTGACACGCCAGCTGTCAGCCTCCCTCGATACGCGATCCCGATCATGCTTGCCGCTTCGGTCTTGGCGATGTGATAGACGCACAGCAGGCCGGTCAGCTCGACCGCAGCGCCGATCTCCTCGAGGCACTCTCTTGCCGCGGCGAGCGCGGGGTCCTCGTCGTGGTTGACGAAGCCGCCGGGTAAGCACCACAGCCCGTAGCCGGGCTCGATGGCGCGCCGGCCCAGCACCACGCCGCCGCCGGCTTCCACCACGACCGCCGTCGCGACCTTGGGGTCGCGCCACAGCACGAACTCGTCGTTCGGGCACGCCTCGACCTCGCGACCTTCGATCACGCGCCGCACGAGGGCGGCGCCGCAGTTGACGCAAAAATGCCCCATCCTCAGGGACTTTACGGCGTCCGCCGAGTCGTCTAGGTGAACTTCATCTAGGCGTGCTGTTTGGTGGTCGCCACGTTCATGTCCGCAACGCGGACCTGGTTGCGGCCGCCTTGCTTGGCGGCGTACAGAGCCTTGTCGGCGTGCTCCATGAGGCTCGTGAAGAGGGCGGGATCGTCGGTGGCCGCGACCCCGATCGAGATCGTGAGCTTCAGGCCTCCCGGGAAGGTGGCCGCGGCGACCTTGGTGCGGATGCGTTCGGCGAGGGTGCGGGCGCCGGCCTCGGTCGTCTCGTGAAGGATCAGCGCGAACTCCTCCCCGCCGTATCGCGCGCAAACGTCGGACTCACGCGCGCCGGTGGTGAGGATGGTGGCCAGCTCCGCCAGCACCGCGTCGCCGTTGAGATGGCCGTACGTGTCGTTGACCTGCTTGAAATGGTCGAGGTCGATCATCATGAACGCGATCGCGTTGTGGTGGCGACGCGCGCGCTGCATCTCTTGCAGGAAGCGCTGCGCGAGGGCGCGTCGGTTGGGCAGCTTGGTCAGCTCGTCGGTGAGCGCGTTCTCCTCCTGCGCCTCGAAAAGCTGGGCGTGCCGGATCGCGATCGCGGCTTGCGAGGCCACTCCGTTGAGCAGGTCCGCCTGGTCCTCCGTCAGCTCCCGCCAGGCGTTGAGGTAAAGCTCCATGGCCCCCATGAGCTGGCCCGAGCGCTGCACCGGAACGACGAGCACATGCTGGGGATGGCCGCCGGCCTCGAGCCCGGGGGCGGTCCGCTCGTCGAGCTTGACCACCAAAGGCCGCATCGCGGCCAGGGCCGACCGCAGCGGCTCCTCGTCGATCTTGCGCGTCGCGCCGCGCGCTCGGTTGGTGAGGTTGTAAGAGGCGTCCCTCTGCATCTCGGCCTTGCCATGGCGGACCAGGTACATGGCCCCGGCGACCGCTCCCATGATCCGGCCGGCGTGGGTCAGGGCCACGTTCAACACCTCTTCGAGCGCCAGGGACGAGTTGACCGCCGAGGCGATCGCCAGCAGGAGGGCGGCGCGGTCGCGCGCTCCGCTCTCGTCGTCGAGCGCCGCCTGGAGCTCCTGGGTGGTGCCCCGGAGCCGCATCAGCGAAAGGGTGAGGAGCAGGAAGGCGACGACGAGAAGCACCGAGGTGACCAGCAGTACGCCCGCGACGTCCAAAACGACCTCCTCCGGACCGTGAAGTTGCCATAGGTTAACGCGGGGGGACGCGAGTTGGTTCTATACTCGGCGCGATCTGGAGCCGCTCTCTTTCGACGACCTTCCCCTGGGCGGCGAGTGGACCACCCGCCGCCGGACCATCTCTGAATCGGACATCGCTCTGTTCTCAGGTGTGGCCGGCGACTTCTCGCCCCTGACGATCGAAGCCGACCATGGCGCCGCTCGAGCCGTGCCGCCCGCGCTCCTGCTGGCCATGGCGGTCGGGCTGGGATCGATGGACATGCCGGTCCCCTCGGTGATCGAGTGGGAGTGGCTGAACTGGAAGTTCCCCCGCCCGGTCCATGCCGGGGACACGATCTTCGCCCGCTGGACGTTGACCCAGAAGCGGCCGCCGGCAGCAGGCGCCACCTCTTCGATCGTGGTCTGGCGGGTCGACCTGCACACGGCCGACGGCGCGATGTGCGCAGAGGGCGAGGTCGGGGCCACAGTGCGGCGTCAGGTCACCGGCGTGGCGCCCAGGCAGCGCATGGCGGAGGCCAGGGCCTCGGTTCCTGCCGCTCCGCCCGCGGGCGCCGCCTCGGCCCCTGCCC
>JBAUTF010000271.1:0-5506 GCA_049582065.1 Candidatus Dormiibacterota bacterium
TCGCCGCGGTCAGCGCGGAGTCGACGCCCCCCGACATCCCGACGACGACCTTCTCGAAGCCCTGCTTGCGGATGTAGTCGCGAGTCCCCAACACTACGGCGGCGTAGATCTCGGCGGCGCCGTCGAGCGGTGCGCTCATGGACGTGGCGACTGGTGGCTTCGTGGCGCGTGAAGTCGTGCTGCCGATCGACACCTCGGTCAGCTCGAGCTCCAGCCTTTCCGCCCCCTCGGCCTCGCGGCGGATATTCTCGGTCGGTCGGTGGCCGGCGGAGGCGGGCTCGATGTCGCAGACGAGGAGCTCGTCGACAAAGGACGCAGCGTGCGCAAGCACTTGGCCGTGGGGACCGAAAACGAGGCTGTTGCCGTCGAACACGAGCTCGTCCTGGCCGCCGACCGTGTTGACCCACGCGATGAACGCGCCATAATCGGCGGCGCGGTCGCCGACCATCGCCTCGCGCGGCGCTCGCTTGCCGGCGTGGTAGGGGGACCCGTTGATGTTGATCAGCACCTCGGCTCCGAGGTGCGCCTCCCAGGCCATCGGTCCCGACGGGAACCAGCAGTCCTCGCATACCGAGAGCCCGACGCGCACCCCGTCCAGCTCGATGATGGGGCAGAGGTGTCCCGGCTCGAAGTACCGCTTCTCGTCGAAGACCCCGTAATTGGGCAGGAAGACCTTGTGGTAGATCGCCTTCACTACCCCGTCGTGCGCGAAAGCCGCCGCGTTGAAGATCTCGCCTTCCTGGTCGACGAAACCGACGACCGCAGAGATGCCCTTGGTCGCGGCCGCGATGAGGTCCAGCTGCGCGAGGTTGTCGCGCACAAACGACGGTTTGAGGACGAGGTCTTCCGGCGGATATCCGGTGATGGCGAGCTCCGGAAAGCACACGACGTCCGCCCCGAGGTCTCGCGCACGACCGATCCAGTCCACGATCAGGCGACCGTTGCCCTCGAGGTCGCCCACGACCGGGTTGATTTGCGCCAGCGCGATCCTCACGGACTAATTTTGGCGTCCAGCGCTCCTTACCATTGGGACTGCTTGGTTTACTTCGAACGGCTTCGCGCGCTCGCGACCTCCCGCAACACGATGCTGTGCGTCGGCCTCGACCCAGATCCAGACCGGATCGAGGGTGGCGCCGCGGGCGCGTTGCGTCACTGCCGCGAGGTCATCCACCAGACCGAGGAGCACGCCTGCTGCTTCAAGCCGAACAGCGCTTTCTGGGAGCAGTACGGCCCGGACGGGTGGGCGGCGCTGGTCGAGCTTCGGGAGGAGGCGCCGGACACCCCCTTTCTTTTCGACGGCAAGCGCGGCGACATGGGCAACACGATGCGGGCGTACGCTCGGGCGGTCTTCGAGACGCTCGCCATGGACGCCGCGACCGTCAACCCCTACCTCGGCTCGGACTCGCTCGAGGAGTTCATCCGGTACGAGGACCGCGGCGTGTACGTGGTGTGCCGGACCTCCAACCCGGGCGCCTCCGACCTGCAGCACCTCGAAGCCGATGGAAAGCCGATTTACATCCAGGTCGCCGAGCTGGCCGGACGGCTGAACTCGAGACACAACGTCGCCCTGGTGGTCGGCGCCACCGCGCCGGCGCAGGTGGCCGAGCTGCGGCGTAAGACCGCCCTGCCCTTCCTGATCCCCGGCGTCGGGGCGCAGGGTGGTGACCTCGAGGCTTCGGTGCAGGGCGCCTGGAACGGAGACCCCGCGTCATGTCTCATCTCGTCGAGCCGCAGCGTCCTCTTCGCGGACAGCCCGGCGCGGGAGGCAGTCGCGTTGAAAGCGCGGATCAACGCGGCGGCCGGAGCGCGGCTGTGAGCGAATTCCCCCCGAACTCTGAGGCTACGCCGTGAGTTCGCGGGGACCCCTTAAAGAGACCCGGCACACCGCCCGGCTCGTGCTGACCGGCCACATCATCGACTCGATGACGCTGCCGCAGGTGATGGACATGGTCATGGACCTGGGCGGAAACTTCACCATCGAGGAGCTGAAGGTCGGCCAGCACAAGACCGACACGTCGATCTGCCGCATGGAGGTCGTCGCCGCGTCGGCCGAGCTGCTCGACCGCATAGTGCGGCAGGCGCGCGCCCTTGGGGCGACGGCCGAGTCGGAGAAGCCGGTCAGCGTCGAGCGCGTCGAGCGAGAGGGCGTCTTCCCGGAAGGGTTCTACTCGACGAGCAACCTGCCGACCGAGGTGCTCTTGGGCGGCCGCTGGGTGCAGGTGGAGAGCATCGAGATGGACGCCGCCATCGCGGTCGACAGCAAAGCCGGCCGCGCCTGGTGCATCGTGTTCCAGGGCGCCAGGCCGGGGATGGAGGTCGTCGTCGGATACGAGGGCGTGCGGGTGACCCCGCTCGAGCGGTCCAGGCACACGGAGATCTTCAGCTTCATGGGCAGCGAGGTCTCGGCTGAGAAACCGAAGAAGGTCCTGATCGGCGGTATCGCCGAAGAGATGCGCCAGGTCCGCGCCGCGGGGGGCCGCATCCTCGTCGTCGCCGGCCCCGCCGTCGTGCACACCGGCGCCGGCCGCTACCTGTCGCGCCTGATCGAGCTTGGGTTTGTCCAGGTGCTTTTCGCAGGCAACGCACTGGCGGTGCATGACGTCGAGTCGGCGCTGTTCGGCACCGCACTGGGGATCAACGTCGAGAGCGGCCTGGCGATCGAGCATGGGCACGAGCACCACATGCGCGCCATCAACCGCGTCCGCGCCGCGGGCGGCCTGGGCCAGATGGTGGAGAGCGGACAGCTGAAGTCGGGCGTGATGAAATCGGCGATCGAGCACGGCGTGGAGATCGTGCTGGCCGGGTCGGTGCGCGACGACGGCCCGCTTCCGGACGTCATCACGGACATGGTGGAGGCGCAAAAACGCATGCGCGCAGCGCTTGGCGGGGTGCGCATCGCGCTCTTGCTGTCGACCATGCTTCATTCGATCGCGACCGGCAACATGCTGCAGGCCGGCGTGCGGACCGTCTGCGTCGACATCAACCCGGCGGTCGTGACCAAGCTGGCCGACCGGGGCAGCTGGCAGTCGATCGGGTTGGTCACCGACGTGGAATCCTTCTTGCGCGAACTGGCCCAGGTCGTGGAAACTGGTGCACATGGGTAAAGGACGCGACAAGCAGGGCCGCGAGGCCAAGAAGAAAAAGAAGGTCAAGCTGCCTGGCGGCGCGGTGGGTCCCGACGTCCAGTTCCGGCACCACTCGGTCGTGACGGGCCAGCCTCAGCCGCCGCCCAAATCACCGGAGTAGCCGTCTAAGCCGGAGTCGTCTCGTCGCGCCTCGGCCACATGCGCACGGCCATGGCCGCGAGCAGCAGGCCGAAAAGACCGGCGAGCACGCGCTGGGGCAGCCACAGCGCGAGCACAGCGCCGAGGAGCGCTCCTGGCACGCCGCCCAGCGACATCCACCCTGCAGCTCTGGAGTCCAGGTCGCCGTGGCGCTGGTGCACGACTGCGCCAACGCCCGCCGTGGGGAGGATCGCGAGCAGGGAAGTTCCCTGAGCCACGCGCTGCCCGATCCCAAAGCCGAAGACCAGGGTTGGCACCAGAAGCACGCCACCTCCCACGCCGGTGAGTCCGCTTATCGTGCCAATCACGGCTCCGCTCAAAACGAGCAGGAGGTACCCGACGGGACCGAGGCCGGGTGTCGACGCCGCCTCCAGGACGGTGCTGCCACCGAAGATGGCGTCGCGGAGCTCGCTCAGGGCCGCCACGACCATCAGAGCCGCGACGAGCATCCTGAGGATGCGCTCTGGGACTCTTGACGCCAGTCCCGCGCCGACGAGCGCTCCAGCCGAGCTTCCGATCATCACAAAGACCGCGACGGGCAGGTCGAGCTGATGAGCGCGACCGCCGAAGTAATAGACGCCGGCGCCGACGATCCCGATCGGCACGATGGCGGCCAGCGAGGTTCCGCTGGCTCGCCTTTGCGTCGTCTTGACCCACAAGACCTGCAGCGGCACCATCAGGAACCCGCCCCCGACGCCGAGCAATCCGCCGGCCAGTCCGGCCGCGCCTCCGATGACAACGTCAGGGAACCGCCCTCTCGTGCGCTGGACGGTCACCGGTGCGCTCCGGGGGCGGTCCTCACCCGGTTATCTTCGGCCCATTAGACTCGCGCGCAGTGGAAACCAACGGGGCGGGGCCCTTGCCGCTCGACGGCATTCGCGTACTGGACCTCACGCAAGCACTGGCCGGCCCCTACTGCACGATGCTGCTGGGAGACCTGGGCGCGGACGTCGTCAAGATCGAGCCGCCCCGCGGTGACCAGTCGAGGCACTGGGGACCGCCTTTCATCAACGGTGAGTCCTCCTACTTCCTGTCGTTCAACCGGAACAAGCGCAGCGTCCTCGCAGACCTGAAAGACCCGCGGGGCCTCGCCAATGCGCTCGCCCTTGCGATGTCCAGCGACGTGGTGGTGGAGAACTTCAAGCCAGGCGTGATGGCAAGGCTCGGCCTCGACGCCGCGACGCTGCAAGCGAAGAAGCCGTCGATCGTGTACGCCTCGATCAGCGGGTATGGTCAGAACCAGCCCACGCTGGCCGGCTACGACCAGATCGCCCAGGGTACGTCCGGCATGATGAGCGTCAACGCGCAGCCGAATGCGCCGCCGACCAAGGTCGGGGTGCCGATCGGCGATATCGGGGCCGGGATGTTTGCCAGCCACGCGATCCTTGCGGCACTGGTCGAACGAGGCCGCACCAACAAGGGGCGGCGCCTCGATGTCGCGTTGAACGATTCCCTGCTCGCGCTCTTCACGTACCAGGCCGGGCGTCTTTTCGCTACCGGCAAGGTCCCGAGCAGCGACGGAAACTACCATCCTTCGATCGCGCCGTACGGCACGTTTGCCGTGCGGGACGGATTCATCAACATGGCGGTCGCAACCGACGAGCAATTTCTTCGTTTGTGCAAGACGCTCGGAGCGAGCGACCTTGCCGCGGACCCTCGCTTTGCCACCAACGCCGGGCGTCTGGGGGCGCGCGGTGACCTCGTCGGGCAGATCGAGGAGCGCCTCAAGACCGGGACTCGCGAAGAGTGGCTCGACCGGCTGCATCAGAACGGCCTCCCGGCCGGCCCGATATTCGACATCGCCGAGGCTTTTGCCAGCCCGCTGGCCACCGATCGCGAGATGCGGATCGAGATCGAGCACCCGGTGGCCGGGAAGATCAGCCAGGTCGGCGCCCCCTGGAAGATCGACGGCCAGTCCAGCCCGGTCCGCCGGCCGCCCCCGACTCTCGGGCAGCACACCGACGAGGTGCTGCGTGAGTGGCTTGGTGGCGCTCGTGGCTGAGGCGGGTGCGGACGAGCTCACCACCGAGCGGCGTGACTCTGTGCGATGGGTCATCTTCAACCGTCCCGAGGCGCGCAACGCCCTGACCTGGAACATGTACAGCCGGCTCATCGAGGTCTGCGAGCAGGTCAACGCGGAGCGAGATGTCCGTGCCATGGTGCTGACGGGCGCCGGGGGCAAGGCCTTCGTCGCGGGCACTGACATCGCCCAGTTCCGCTCG
>JBAUTF010000272.1:0-8043 GCA_049582065.1 Candidatus Dormiibacterota bacterium
TCCTTACCAAGGAAGTGCTGGAGGACCATTTCCCAATCGGTGCTCTTCTGAGATCAAATGCAGAGGCTTTCGCCAATAATCGCTGCCTAGCAGCGCTTCCTAGAAATGCCATATCTTGGCATCGGCGAATCCGGTCTACGCGATAACTGCTTTGCTCGCTTGAGCGTGTGCTGGCCCGTTGCCACCCGGTTACCATCGACGGGCGCGACGATACCAGCCCCCTCTTCGGCTCCGCCGCACTCAGCCGGCGGGGCCTGCCCGGCGCCAGGCGGAGAGACCACATCGCCCTCGCCGAAGACGGACGGCGATGCAGGCGGGATGGTGTTTCCAGACGGGCACGGTCTGACGCCACGGCAGTATGATTGAGCGAGTGCTCAAAGCATCTGCTCAAGGCTCGGCGACTCGGGATCGCATTCTGGATGCAGCTTTTGAGACTTTGCGGCACGAGGGGTTTGCTGGAACTAGCGCCCGCGTCATCGCCCGAACCGGCAACTTCAACCAGGCCCTGATCTTCTATCACTTCGGCGGCGTCAACGACCTCTTGCTAGCCACCCTGGATCGAATCAGCGGCGAGCGCATGCGGCGATACCAGGCCGTCCTCTCCTCTGCGTCCGGGCTCGTCGCCCTGGCAGAGCTCGTCCGGCAGCTTTACCTCGAAGACATCGACAGCGGCCATTCGACGGTGCTCGCCGAGCTCTTTGCCGCCTGCATCGGCGATCCGAACCTCAGGGACCAGATGCTCCGGAGAATGCAGCCCTGGCTCGAGTTCACCGAAGACTTGATCCGACGTTTCCTGCAGGACTCGCCGTTCGCCGCGCTGATCGATCCCCGATCCGCAGCGGGCGCGGTCCTGGCGATGTATGTCGGTGTCGATCTGCTTTTGCACCTCGATGGTGATCGCACCCGCGCTACTGCCATGTTCGACGCCGGAGATCGGCTGGCCGCAACGCTGGGGCCTCTCATGGAGGCCGGCTCATGATTCTGGTGACCGGTGCCACCGGATTTGTCGGCCGGCACGTGGTCCGGCGCCTCCGCAAAACAGGTGCTGTCCGGGCGCTGGTCCGCGATCGCTCGAAGGCTGCTGCCCTGTCGGACGTCGAGGTCGTCGAAGCAGACCTCACGCGGCCAGAGTCTCTTGGACCAGCAGTTGCCGGAGTCGAGGCGATCGTCCACGCGGCGGCGATCAGTGCGGACCGAAAGGAACCCTACCGAGGCGGCTATGACCAGATCAACCGAGTCGGCACCGCGAATCTGATCGCGGCCGCGAAGGCAGCAGATGTCTCCAGGCTGGTCGTCATGTCCGGCCTCGGCACCAAGCCGGCGCCTGATGGGACTTATATGGCGACACGCTGCGGTCTCGAAGAAGCCGTTCGCGCAAGCGGAATTCCGTTCGTGATCCTTCAGCCCTCGATACTGTTTGGCGACGGAGCCGAGTTCATCTCCGCGCTGAGCCGCCTGATCCGAGTCTCGCCAGTTGTGCCCTTGATCGGTGGGGGCAAGCTGCGCTTTCAGCCGCTGTGGATCGAGGATCTCGTCACCTGCCTAGTCAACGCCCTAGACGCAGATCAGCTCACCGGCAGAGCGATTCCACTCGGGGGCAGCGAGTACGTGACATTCAAAGAGATCATCCAGACCATCTGCCAGGCGATGTCAGTCCGCCGCTTGCTTGTGCCGCTGCCATTGTGGATTGCTCGTATCCAAGCCTTGGCCATGACCGCGGTTCTCCCCCATCCCCCCTTGACACCTGCTGCGCTGGAGTTGTTCGGATTCGACAACGCGACTGACCTAGACGCCGTCGCCCATAACTTCGGGTTCCATCCGCGAGCGTTTCGTGAGCACATTCGAGTCCACGGCCTTCAACAGTGATATCCGTCCTCGGCGGCGGCGATGGGGACTCATCCGAATGGATCCGTATCAGCTGATCGCGACGATCCTCTGGAGCGGATTTGCAGTCGCACTAATCGCCTTGTTGGCTGGTCTCCTATTGGCTCAAGCTGGTCATCGCAACAGCGCACTGGCGTTTCTCTTCGCGGCGGTGGCCGGCACGCTCACATTCTCCTTCATCGCTGGGTTTTCCATCGGTGGGTTCACCGCCGTGATTCCAGTGCTGGTCTGCGGCTACGTGATTGGAATGGGTCGGGAATCGAAGGCCGTGGGCACATGCGTGCTTGGCGCCGCCGTGGTCTACCTACTCCTTTCGTGGCTGGTGCAGCCATTCGTGCCGAGCGGAAGCGTGCTCGCTATCGCCTTCGGTTTCTTGGCGATCCCGCTGTATGGCGTTGCAGCAGTGGCTGCATTCGGCTGGGCGCTGCTAAATCCTCCACGAAAAGATCGCTCTCCCAGCGTCTAGCCACCTGAGCAGATGGAGGCCGCTACCGAGCGAGTGACCACAACGACGCGGTACCTGCTGCTGTCCTCAGCACACAAGCATCAGCGATTCTCGAACCAGGTGCATCACGGTCCTGGGCCGCGAGCCCGTCGCTGCCGCGACCCGACCTAAGTGGGCGCGACCGTTCAATGGGTACCGGCAACCACTTAGACCCTGCTCTTACCGCAACGTCGGAGAATTGCTTTCCAGCCGTTGCGCGCCGTCACTGCCTCCACGAGGATATCTTTGAGTTCTCGGCTGTTCACGCCCTCGTCGGTCAATCTCAAATTACCCACTATCCCGTCGGCCAACTCCCGACGCCTTGATCGATCGGCCTTTTGCCGAGACACGCAGGAGTAGAGCTCACAGGCGTAGGCAAATGTCTCTCTCTTTTCGAAAGCGAGGTCCAGCATCCACTGCCTCTTCCTGGTTGCGGGCAGCCCGGCAGTCGTTCGCTTGCAGTTGTGAAAGATGTGTGCCACCTCGTGGACCAGAGCATCAGACCGTGCGTCGTCTCGACTGAAATAGGTCGGGGACAGATAGCAGGTCGTCTCCTCGCTCAAGCCGAGAAGGGTCTCGGCGTTGGTGCTGAGGAGCTCCGCTTCGAAGCTGGCCAGGTAGAGGTTGGCGATGGTCCATGCCGTTCGATCCCAACGCTGCCCGAGCAGTAGACGCTCAACGTTGGCCGTGATCACGAAGACCACCGATCGCTCGACCAGGCGGAGTACGAGTTCCCACTCAGTTCCCGGGAACAGCCCCCGCACCATCGGTGTCGCCTTGCGGAGGGTCAGCTCTCGCACATCGAGCTCAGGCAGCGGCGGATGGGCAAGACCTTCGGTCCGCCGGAGAACTTCCTTCACGAGTGCTCGGCGGAGGTCTTGATGCGAGCGCTCGGCTCTGACGCCAAGGTTCCCCGGCCAGGCCGTCATCAAAGGATCGGTTTCGCCGGTGCGCAGGTAGCGGCGGACCTCTTCGGCCACTGACGGAGCGTCAGTCCGGATAGACATTCCCCACCTCCAGGACCTGCCAGCGGTCGTCCTGGCGTCCCAGGACGATGTTCACCGACCAGCCCGGGCGCGCGATCCGGCTGGCGGCCGCACCGACGTGCACCGGGCCGATGTCGCTGAACCACAGCACACCCGGTTCGACCCTGGTGATGGTGAGGTGGTCCTCGATGTAGTCCTCGTGAGCGAGCGAGTGCACGTCGAGCGTCGACCGCTCGGCGAGATCGTAGAGCAGACTGGCCAGCTCCTCGGCCCTGGGCAGATCGGCACCGGTCGTCAACGCCCGCTCCTTGGCATCGACTATCTCCGGCGGCCTCACCAGTCCTTGAGTAACCAGCCACTCGAGCAGATCAGCGATCACGCGCCCCGTTGCCGCGATGATCGACTTGGTCGTAGCTACCTTGCGGACCATGAAGTAGCCGACGAAGGCTCCGACCTCGCCCGGGATCTTGTCCGCGCCGAAAAGCTTGGTGTAGGCGTCCTCGTCGCCGCCTGCGAACGCCAGGTCCCAGCGTTTGCGCTCGAGCGTGGAGAGACCCTCGTAGGCGTAACCGTTGAGGCTGAGTTTGAAGAACTCAACGATCGCCTCGTGACGGCGGTAGTCGTCGGATGAGAGTGAGGCACGCCTTGCCGCCAAATATCGCCTGAACACGTCGTCTATGCGGTCACTCGGTGAAGCGACCGCGCGCTCGCTTCGATGCGGTGTCTCCGCCTGCTGGCCGGCCAGAGCGCGCGTCCGCTCGATGGCTCGGTCGTATTTGATTGCGCTGAATGGGATCCTGCGCAAAGAGCGGTTGAGACCCAAGAGATCGAGTCGGTGGAGGCCGCCTGAGTCATAGACCGCGGCTTCGACCTGGTAGCGCATGTCGGTCATAGTCCCGAGCACACTCCGGCTGCAGGTGCGGCCGATTACGAAGTCGGATGAGGCTAAGTGGCCAAAGGTGTCTGCGGGCAGGTCTTCGGCCCCAAGCTCTCGAACGATCAAGCCCAGCAGAAAGAGCCCGAATGGAGTGATGTGGGCCTTCGTGATGTCGGGCTCAAAGAAGGCAAAGAGCGTGCCGGCATGAGCCGCGAGGAGGCATTTGCGGCGCTCGATCCAGAGCAGGTCGGCGTACCAGTCGTCGTCCGCCGGCTCCATTTTGCTGGTAGATGCCGAGCCTGCCGCCACCAGCTTGAGCAGCTTGCTGGTGCAGCGAATCACAGTCATCGGCACTCACTCGCGCGGATCACGATTTCTAGTAAAGATCAACTGCCTTGGCGAGGGCGTCAAGGAGCTCGAGGGCTCTTTAAACGGCGGCCCCGAGCTTCTTCCGTGTAGGCGGAACAAACCCGACGGCAAGCCCAAAGACGGCTCCGATCCGATCGAGCTTCTCCTTGTTGGCATACCCCGCACCATGCTCGAGACGGCTGATGTCGCTCTGGTGAACGCCAGCAAGCTCCGCCACCTTCTGTTGACTCAGCTTTCGCGATTTCCGCAGCTCCATCAGCTGGCTTGCCATTGTGTAGTGGGCGCGAAAAGCGTTTAGTACGTCCTTGCCGCCGGGTCCGAGGCCCGCCTCGACCTCCGCAACGTATGCGTCGAAGTCGCTACCTGCGTGGCTTCCGCTACGGACTCTCTTTGTCTTCAACTCTTCCTCCGAGTGTCTATTATGCACCGCCTGCATAATGTGTCAACCTCAGCGCCCGGATTTCGCCCGCTTTTTCTCCTCGCGAATACGGGCCCGCAAGCCGGCTTGGGCCTTGTCGGCCATTTCCTGCGCCTTCTTGATCTCGGCGCGCTGCCGGGCGCTGCTAGGGTCGCGACCCTTGTCGTATCCGGAGAGCAGCAGGATCACGCCGGACCCGTAGGTCGTAAAGAAGATACGCAATAAGACCTGCGCATCCTTGTCACTGTCAGGTACCTTGCCAAGGAGCTTCCGGATCGCCTTGGTCGGTGGGAACATTCGCTGAATCGCCCCAGCCGGATGGCGGATCCGAAACTCGTACAGGCCATCGCCCAGGTTCTTGCCCCATTCCGTTTCGCAAACGTCGGTGCCGTGAACCTTCAAGACGCATTTGCAGCGCTGCGACCGCAGCCAACCTCTTGACCTCGTCACGGCCCTTTAGGCTGTCGAGCCAGTCTCTGGCGGGTTCTTCCTCGGTATCTAGGTCGCGGTAGTACTTCAGCTTCCAGGCCATCGGGTAGTGAGCTAATGAGACGGCGAGCCCTGCGAGGGAATGCCCCGCGCGACCGCGCACGCGCGACGACCCGTTAATTCATGTCTGGAGAAGTGAGCTTGAAAAGCGGCGCATTTCCATTCGCCACCGTCAGCTGGGCGCCTCTCCGGCCAACTGATCGCCGCCAACGGCCTCCCCCACGCCGATGAACGTAATGCCAGTGGCAATGGCCTGTCACACCAAGTTGGGAAACAAAAGCCCTGCTGAAGAGCATTTCCTTGCCGCAACTCGGGAGAACAAACCCGCTCAGAAGATGCAAGGAAACGGTGCTATTGAATTGGGAGCCCACGGGCGGACTCGAACCGCCGGCCTTCTCCTTACCAAGGAAGTGCTGAAGCACCATTTCCCAATCGGTGCTCCGCTGAGATCGAATGCAGAGGCTATCGTCAATAATCGCTGCCTAGCAGCGCTTCCTAGAAAAGCCCGTATTTTGCTTAGGTAATCCGGTCGACGTACAAGCCTGCTTGTCCGCTCGAGCGTGCGCTGAGCACGGGCGGGGCGGCCGCACGTTCGACTACCTGCCGCAGATCTGGCTCGGCCGGTGCACGCCCAATCCGCTCTCGACAACAAAGACTCCGCTGGCGACAACCACCCCCACGAGCAGGCATCCGGCCAGGACATGTCCGATGCCCCGGCCCGGAACAAGCCCCACGATGGGTTGCAGCACCTGGCGGAAAGCCAACGCAGCTGCGAAGACCGCCGCGGCCGTAGCCGCGGAGTCTGCGAACCTGCGGGATCGGCCGACCATCGGCTGGCGCTCCCCGGCGAGATGGAGATGTGCGCCGACCGCAAGGAGGAACGCGAACATACTCGCAGCCGCGACCGACATGTAAAGGATGAAGACCGGCGGCGCAAAGCCGTCCTCCGCGAGACCCTGGACCGTGGCCAACAGTCCGCCGAACCCAAAGGACACGATCGCCGCCGTGGCGATCGGCCAGCCGCGAGCAGCCAGGGCAGCACGGTCGATGGCCCACTTCGCAAATCGCGGGAGCACTGTGCCGAGCGGCAGATCAGGTCGCCAGTACTCGTCGATCACGGCCGAGGCATCCGACCACCAGTCCGGGCCCCGTTTAGCCGCGGGAGTGCTGCGAAGAGCCCCAATGACCAGCACTCCGGCCACAAGTACAACCACGGTCAGGAACCCGAGAGCCACCAGCATCACAACCGTCGTGGAGTCCCAAAGCTCGCGCTCAACCCCGAGAGCGAAGCTCATCCACTCGGCCCCCAATGTCACGCCCGCGACGGCCAACATCAATCGGCTGCCGATGAGCAGCTCTCTCACCCGCCGGACCGGTAACGGCTGCGCGCTCTTGCACAACGCCGCGCGGGTGAGACAGAAGGCCGCCAAGATAGGAACGAAGAAGAATGCGAAGGAAACAACTGCATCGTACGGGTCATTCTGCCAAGGCTCGTGAACATAGAAAAGCCGAATCTCTTTCGCTACCCAGAGATACACGACGAACCCGGCAGCGGTCCACAACGCCACGACCGCGGCCAGGCCAATGCGCCTTCGAGACGGATCGCCCACCGCGAGGGAGGGCGTGACCGGAGTCGTCAACATCCCGCTCGTATTAGCACCGCCCACCTGTCGTTTGTGACATCGTCGCCGCGGAACGACGAGTCCTCGGGGACTGGGGTGTGTCATCGGCGTCGACCGATTGGTAGCGGTTCAAATCCCTCGAAGGTATCTGCAGACGGGGGACCCGTACCGATCTGCGCTCCCTTCCACAACCGCGTATGGTCTCCGGTCTTTGAGGAGCCTTCGAGCAGCACCGCCCCGGCGACTGGTCGCGTGCCACTCGCAAGCCGGATCGCGGCTATTGCCAATAATCGCTGCCTAGCAGCGCTTCCTGGGAATCGCCTCGCCGGCCGCGGAAAACTCCCGGAGCGTTCCGAGCCATCGACCGGACTTCTAAGGCCCAGATCTTGAGCCGAATCGTTCGCGCGGTCTCGGGGCCCTACGTTCTAAACACCTCCGCAGCGGAAGGCGCGGCTCTCGGTGTTGTAATCTTGTCCTATGACAATAGATAAACCACCTCAGCCCGAGGGCAGCGACCCCGCTTCGGCGGCCGCACGCCAACCGGCTTCGCCGATCGCTTTCCGGCTTGATCCCGCGTCTGGCGTGCCGACTTACTTGCAGCTTGTCCAGCAGGTCGAGCACGCTCTCCGACTCGGGTACCTCAAGCCCGGCGACCAGCTACCCAAGGTCCGAGATGCGGTCGCCTCGCTCGCGATCAACCCAAACACGGTGCTCAAGGCCTACCGCGATCTGGAGACCAAGGGGCTGGCTGCCGGACGGCCTGGACAGGGCACGTTCATCCGGGCCACCCTCAGCCGGGTCGCGCTGCCCGAGCTGGCCGAACTGCGCCGCTCACTCCTCGTATGGCTGGCCACAGCCGGAGCGGCAGGGCTAGACGAAGACGGGATTGTGGCGCTGGTCACCAGCGCGCTGAG
>JBAUTF010000273.1:0-3429 GCA_049582065.1 Candidatus Dormiibacterota bacterium
GCCGTGGTCCAGCTTCCCCGTCGCACGGAACTCGTCTTCCGACAAGCCGGCCGCCACCGTCAGGATCCGGTCGTTCGCCCAGGCGTGGTATCGAACGAACGCGAGCAGGGTTTCAGTATTCATGGCATTGCTGCCGACGCTGCACGTCTCGATCGTGAGCGCGCAACCGCTAGCCCTCCGCCGGGTTGACAGCAATTGCGATATCGACCTGGGTCAGGCCGGACCCGGGTACCTGCCCTGGCCTTCGAAGCATGATGACGCCAACCACCAGGGACCAGATAGTGAAGGCGAAGTAGCTGATCCCGGCCAGCGGATCGGCCACGATCGCGGCGAACGCGCCGAGGCCGCCCGCGACCCCGATGATCGCAAGCCAATTGGGAACTACGCGGCTTCCCCAAGCGACCCAGCCAAGGAGGATCAGACCGAGCCCCATGAAGGCATCGCCGAACACATTGGTAAGAGACTGCAGGTTGGCCCAGAACGCTGCCTCGAAGGTCATATCGGTTGTGTATGCGGGATCGGAGGGCAAGCCGGCCAGCGCCGCGAGAGCTCCAATCGAGAGAACCACGCCCAGCCCGGTGACCACGATCCCTACCGCGAGAGACGCCGTCGCCCCCGCCGCCACCTTGGATAATTTGGGAGCGAGAAGCCGGCTCAGCCCGGCCAAGAACGTCACCGCGAAGACGTTGAAGACCACTATCGAGAAGAAGAGCAGCGCGTAGACAGTCTGGTGAGCCTTGTAGGTCGCGAGCTCCTGGTACGAACTGGGCGACGGCAATGCAAAGACGACTCCCAGATGCACAAGAAATGAAAGTCCGCTGAGAATGGCGATGACGCCAAAGAGAGCATTGCCCCGACTCTCGGCCGATGACTCAGCGATTCTCAAAATGGTCCCTCCTTCCAAAAGGCTTTCTCCCATCTCGCCGTGGCGTTTGGCGCGGCCAAGTGTAATTCGATAGGCGGCGGTGCGAGTCAACGGCGAGCGCAGGCGAGCCGGTCCTCAACCCCAAGCCAGACGAACGTCCGCGTAGCTCGCCACGAGCGACTGCTGCTGGACCCGAACCTCGACTACCGGCCCCTGGGCGGACCTGGACTCGTCCGCGATGTTGTGAGGAACGTCTCCGCGATGGCCTTGGAGAAGACCGTGGTGATCGCGCAGGGAATCGAACCCTGAACCTGTAAGAGGCCTGGCTGAATCGGCCATTCACCGACTGCGCCCTGTCCCGACCGGCCCCAGCTCAGCGGTGCGCGGAAGGTAACTGGAGAAGCGACTTCAGGTAGTCAGCAGCCTTCCGTGTCGGCGCGGCTCAGCTGCAGAAACGGTCGCGATGGCCAAGGCGAGGCTGAGCAAAGTCGCCGCAGTACCGATACCCACCAGTGCGACGAGGACGTCGTAGGCGGGCCCGGAGCCATCCCCGAACTCAAGCATCATCCCGCATGGTAGGTAGAGGACCAGCAGCGAGGCGACGCTGATCGCGCCCAGGAAAGCCAGCAGTCGCTGCTGGCGCGCCCAACGCCCAGTCAAAACCGGGACCGCGAGGAGAACGATGGCCAGGATCGTGGCTCCAGCGCCAAAGGCGCTCATCAGCAGCGCGTAACCGTAGTCGCCAAAGTTGGGCCAAGCTGGGAGTACTAACCAAAACGCGATTACAGTCCCCATCGAAATGGCGGCGAAAGCCGCCGCTGCCGTCGCTCGCTTCTTGGCTCGCATTCTCATGCACCTCTGCGATCCACCGTAAGCGGCCGCTGTTTGGCTTACCAGAGTCAGCAGACCTCCTGATTGAGGGCCATCGGCCAGGCAACCCGGGTACTGACTGGCTTCAATGATGACGAAAGTCAGCCCGACCAGACGGTCGATCTGACCGGTCAGCTGCCAGCTTGCGTCATTTGCGACCACTCGTCTGTGGCTGTCCGGTACAACCACGTCTCGTCTGTCGGACTGTTTCTGTCAACGCCGCCCCCAAAGATCACAACTGCATTGGCATCTTGGCTGAAGGCCATGGCCTGCCACCCGCGTGCGCTCGGGCTCGTCGAAGGTGCCTTCAGCTCCCAGTCGTTGGCCTTGAAGTCGTAGGTCCAGGTTTCGGCGGTTACGACCCCACTGTCGCCCATGAGTCCACCAAAGAGGACGACCTTGTCCGCTCCCTTGTCATAAGCCAGGTCCCCATACGACCTCGATTGTGGAGACGTCGCGGGCTTGAGGTTGGCCCAGCTGTTGGTGTTGTAGTCGTAGGCCCAGGTGCCCTGGGCAGGGCCGGAGTCCGCATCACCACCAAACAGGATGATTCGGTCCGCACTGTTGTCGTAGGTGAACCCGTCAGAGTTCCGCGCCGAAGGGAGTCGGCTTGCGTCCAACGGCAGCGGCATCTTGGTCCAAAGATTGCTCACATAGTCGTAGGTCCATGTATCGCTCGTCTCCTTCATGGTCTGCACATTGACGCCGCCGAACATGACGACCTTCTGTGCCTTCTCGTCGTACGCCATCTGTGACCCACACCCGCAGATTCCCGGTGGCGGCGACTGAACGGGATGGCGGTTCTCCCACGCGCCGGTCACAGGGTCGAAGGCCCACGTCTCGCTGACCAGTGCCTTTGATGAGTAGAAGAGCCAGCTGGCGTGCACGATGACCTTGCCGGCTGCGACATCGAACGCGGCTCCGTCGCTGGGCTCGACGCCGGCGGGTAGGGTGCCGATGTAGTGCCATTTTTGGCTGCCTGCGTCAAAACTCCAGACTGAAGGCACGAGTCCAGCCGAGGCGTCTTGGCCCCCGATCAACAGCAGATCTTTGTGGATCGGGTCATACACCAACGTGGCGTAGTTGCGAGCTTCTGGCCGGCTGGCATGTTGGGTGGCACTTGGGCCAGGACTGGGGCTGGCCTTAAGTGCTGTCGAGCCACCGCAAGCGGTCATCAACACTGCGCCGACCACGACGGCCCCGAGTCCGCGCCAGCTACAGGCGGTCACTTCACAGGTCCTTTTCGCAAGCTAGGCCTGGGCGGCCGACGCGGGCCAGTGCCAGTAGACCCTCCAGGCCGGGGTCCATGGCACCGGGATGTAACGCTTGAGCTCTCCGGTCGCTCCCCAGTCGATACTATCGGCAGGTGTGACTGCAACCCCTGGGCCGACCGTGGTTTCAGTCCAGGAGTCCGTGTTCCTGCGCCCAGGCTCCGAGTTCAGTCCGCGACCTCATGTCCAGCTTCCCGAGTGCGTGCTGTACATGGCTCTCCACGGTTCGCTCTGAGCGCCGCAACCGTGCTGCCACTTCTTTATTGGAGAGACCCCGCGCCACAAGTTTCGCCACCTCCAATTCCCGACCGGTGAGCTGCCCGTAGTCGATCGGGTCCGACATCTCAGCTTCCTGTCGGGCCAGCTCGAACATCTCGGTGATTTGCAGTGCCGCCCCCTCTGCGACCGCCGCCTCGTACTCCT
>JBAUTF010000274.1:0-7206 GCA_049582065.1 Candidatus Dormiibacterota bacterium
GCCAATCTGTCGCGAACCTCCGAACGGCCGCGCAGCGGCAGCATGAATTGCGGGCGGCCGGTATGCCTTAGCTGCGGCGGATCGCTTCATGGACGCGCTGGAGAATTCGTTCTTAAAATATTTTCTCGCGGAGCGTCCGACGTAGCGGGGTATTTCTATGACGGCGACACGGATCAATCGTCGTTCGAGCTGATATGGAACGCGTGCAATTCTCAAGAATGCCGCAACGGCGACCGACCAGCTAAGTCGAGTTAGGGTCGATTGAACGCTTGCCGCTTTTCACGCCCGAAATAATTCGGCGACCTTGAGCTAGATCAAAGCTGAGGACTCGAAAGTGGAATGTGATGATAAAGATGTCCTCTAAACGACGTGGTTTGGCGCTGCTAGTGTGCTGTTTTTCTTAGAAGACTGTTGGCTTGCTGGCCACCGAGTGGAAACAAATCGAACAGCGTATGAACGTGGGTACTAAATTAGTATGATTGAGCGCATGGTAGTAGGCTGTGAACATATCCTTTTGCCAAGGCCTCGTTCTGGCCCCATCGATCGGATTCATGCGTCCAGCGGTAACTCGGAGAACCCACAAGAAAACGCGAAGGGACCTTGGTGTTTAACAGGTCGATATTCTAGGCGAAGGTTTCAGATCAAATAGGGCCGGCGCAAAAATGTATAGCCGCATTCTGGTAGCGATTGACGGAAGTGACACTTCTGAGCTTGGCCTACGAGAAGCAATCAATCTTGGAAAGGACCAAAACGCGGTGCTTCTGCTCGTGCATGTAGTTGATATCTCGGAGGCCTATATGACTGTAGATACACCATACCCCTTTGCGGAATATCAAAAGGCCCTGCAAGAGGCAGGAGAGAAGTTACTCGCCAGATGCATCACAAAAGCGCGGGCTGCTGGCGCGGTCGTCGAATCAAAACTGATTATCATCAAAACGTATGGCGAATATATTTATGACGCCATTGAGAAGCAATCGAGGGAATGGATGGCCGATTTAGTTGTGATCGGCACTCATGGTCGCCGCGGATCTCAGAGTCTGATGCTTGGTAGTGTGGCCGAGGGACTGATCCGGGTCGCGACGAAGCCGGTTCTGCTCGTTCGTGCTCCGAAGCAAGAAGCCTGAACATAGGACGGGCCTGCCTGGAGAGCACGGGGCGGCCGCGAAATTGCTTTGGATTGCTCCCCGCGACCAGATGGCACAGACTAACACCTAGCTCGGCACGTCGCGAGCCGGTGGATGCACCTGTCAATTGCTTCGCTGCGGTATTGACAATAATTAAGCTTTTGTTCGCAACGCGTGTGGCAGTAATCGTAGGCAATCTTGATATTGTTAGATGGCAACGATCTGCAGTCGGAAACGCAGATGGATCGCGTGGTCGGCCGCCACGCGCTCCGCCGGTAGGGCATGATTTCATCGATCACCAGCTCCGTTTCGCGCGCAATTCGGTCGATTATGTGGTTTACTCTGATTGATTGGGAAATGTGATTGATAAACGAGATCAGCCAATCCACGGAGATCAGAGCGAGCACCGTTGTCACGGTCACCATTGCTACCGGCGCGAACGGATGCGGCAATGCGCGTCCGGCAGGCAATACCGCCATGCAGTACGAGAAGGCGTGAGCGTCATTAGCGGATTCGCGAACACGATCGATACGACCGTCATGATCGACGTCGCGATACTGCTGAGAATCACCTGGCTACGCCTGGATCCTCGCGCGAAGGAAAAAGCGTGCTCGGGATCCAGGCGCTGATCCAAGGCGTCGTTTCTTCCAAGGAAGAAAGCACGACGCCGGCAATTCCCAGAGCAAGCGCAATGCGTACATCGCCGAATGCAATGGAACGGGCAGGCGCTCAAGCATTCCGAAGCCCATCTTCGATCCAGTATCATGGGGAGAGCTAGCCTCCCCGGCATCGTGTTCACCGAATAGCAAGAGTTTGTTTGCTGCCTAATGCCGCTTTTGTCCGTCTCCAACAAACACGGCCGCTTGATGGGGAACGGAGAGCTTGTTCATGTCAGCCTCAAAATGCGGATCTCACTTTGAAGGACAATTTCCTAGTGAGACATCAAAGTCGGCACGGTCATCGAAGTGAGAATGCCGCGCGTGGCTCCTCCGAGAATAAATTCTCGCAGCCGAGAGCGGCCATATCCGCCCATTACCAGAAACCTCAAGGCGGTGGCGTAATCGCCCGCGGCGCGCATCACCGCATGGTTTCTGGCCGCTCCGGGTCGACGGATGTCATTTTTCTTGTATACGCTTTAAGTAATCAACCACTGTCAACATGCGAGTTTTAAACCGATATGCCAAAGTCGGGCAGGAACGCCTTGGGCATTCCACTATCGTCATGACGTTACTGCTGCTCACCGGAATAGGTTGCGCAATCATCGCTGTATTTTGCCATCACGGGCGGAGGGATCGATTGGAGTTGGCCGTACTTCGTCGCCGCCCCGTTCTGCGAACGACGGTGCCTGCTTTTCTGGCAGCGGGTCGGCGCCATCCAAGTGCATTAAAGTTGCTGATGATTATTGCAACACGCGGTGCGATCATCAGTTCAATTATTGCCAATACCGCGGCGAGTCGTATGACCGCTGTGTCCGCCGGCTCGCTACCTGCCGATCAAGGTGTTAGATGGCGGCCACGTGGTGGTTTGAACCACGCGCGGGCACCAGATCCCATCAGCCAGGGCTTTCCCCTCTCTACAACCTGGCCGGCCACACGTTTGCTTCTTTGTTTTCCTTTGGTTGAACGAACTTCTCGATCTGCCTCTCTGTCATTTTTCTTTGCGCAAGTCCCTCTTTCTCCCTTCACCACAAACGGCATTGTCCGAGACGCCTGGCCAATCCGGTTTGCTCGCCTTGATTGGTCCGCTCGTCAGCGACCGCCGCAGCCGTAGAATGATAATGGAGCGCGGTCGGGGACTCAGCGCCGGTCAAAACGGTTTCGTTACGCGCGCGCGACTGCGCCAAATCTGCCGCTCAAGCTCGCGTTGCCCTTCAACAACGCTTACGTCCGGAATCGTCGTAACGCCGGCTCTTTGAGTGGCCTGGGCGAGCGCACACACGAGGTCGGTGCGGGCGATAATCCCGACCAGCTTTCCATTCTCGACAACGGGCAATCGTTTGATGCCGTGATCCGCTATGAGACGGCACGCCTCTCCGAGCGACGACGTGGCGTCGGTGGTTATCGGATTCGGCGTCATAACCTCTTTGACCTTTCGGGCGTGAAATCGGGCCGATTCATCTGCCAGTTCTGCTCCTTCGATCATCAATTGCAGCCAGTGCGGTCCGTGCTTGCCGTCGTCGGTTTCGCGCAGCAGATCATGTTCGCTGACGATGCCGACAACATGACCTGCCGCATCGAGGACAGGCAAGCCACTCACCTTGTGCTCCAGCATCAGCTTGGCGGCGCCGACAATCGAGGTGTCGGGCGAAACCACTATGACCCGACGAGTCATGAAATCTCCGATCGTCATCTGGGCTCTCCGCTACCCGCCTTTTCGTGCTCCAATAGCGCGACCTCATCGAGCGCCAGCAGCAGCGTGGCCACACGATTGACCGCGGACCGCCAGTCCGACAAGCGCTGATAATTATCGACCAGCCAGTTGAACGCGACCTGCACGGTGACGAATGCCGCCGATGCCTGCGTAAGTTCGCCGAGCGTCATCGTGCCGGCGAGGTATTTCGGAGCGCAGAGGACC
Organism: Candidatus Dormiibacterota bacterium; assembly: GCA_049582065.1. Lineage (GTDB taxonomy): Bacteria > Chloroflexota > Dormibacteria > Dormibacterales > Dormibacteraceae > DATKSS01. The sequence continues at coordinate 3,699 of JBAUTF010000274.1, forward strand.
CACGCGAACACCGGGGCGAACAGCAGGTCCGTCTGTGTAACCAGGGTGATTCCCATAAGCTGCCAGCACAACTGACGCCAGGATTCGAGGACCTCGCGGAGAGCTTCCCACGCCCTAGCGATTTCGCCCGCAGGCATGCCCGCGCGGGTGTCGGATCCGCGAATCTGGTTGGCCGCCGCCAGAAATTCCGCTTCGCCTTGGCTCTGAATCTGAATGACCGCAGGCAATCTGCGGCCGATCGCCATCATCACGCCCGTGAACACCAGCGAATAGATTCCAACACCGACGACGAGATAACCCGGCACTGTCATATCGATTTGGCCAACGACGACCGTGAAGCTTCCTCCGACGCTCCAGAGCACGTCGATGAACACCAAGGCGGTGAATACCGCGGTGACAAATCCGAGCGCCAAATCGATCGGAGCGTCGGTTGCTGTACGGGCATCGTAGGAAATGCGATATTCGGCGTTCTTGTATTCGCCAGCTACCGACTCAAGGCGGCGATAATGCTCCCGCGACAACCATGCGTCCAAAATATCCGTTGTGAGCCATTGCCGCCATTTGCGCTGCATCGTCATGCGACCCCACACCGAAGCCACCTTGAACCCGACAGTCAAGCATCCAAGCGGCACAAAGATCACGGCTTGGTCCCAAAGACCGTTGCCGTCACGGCGTTCCAGCGCGTTAAAAAAATCACGATTCCAGTAATTCAACCGGTACTGTACCGCGAGCTGCGCGACGGCCATTGCCAGAAGGCCGATCGTCAGCGGCCAACCCCACATCGCCGGCTTGCCTCGCCAGAAACCCGATGCGCTCGACCAGAACCGGGACAGGCGGTCTCTGCCCGAGTTGTTTGCGTTCGCCATCGCAGTCACCTTAAGCTCACGGCGCTTTGAGGCGCGAGGCCGGACGTTGATTTGATCAATTCAGCATACCACCGAAACGAAGCCTTCGGGATTCTCCGTAGTGTGGGGTAATCCACGTAAACGAGTCCGAATCGCTGACTGTATCCCGAGCCCCATTCAAAGTTGTCGAGAAGCGACCAGACGAAATATCCGCGCACGTCGGCGCCGGCGTTGATCGCCTCGAACATCGCCGCAATATAATCGCGCAGATAGTCGATGCGTGGCTCATCAATGACAGCGCCGTCAGTGTCGATCTGATCATGGCTTGCCGTGCCATTCTCAAGCACATAGACCGGCAACCGATATCGGCGGTGTATTCCGATCAAAGTTTCCCGGAACGCTTCCGGTTCTATCGGCCAACCCATGACGGACCGCGGCACGTTGGCTGGGGCGCTGCCGTAACTTACTCCCAGCGGATTGCCGGCGCCCGCAGTGACGTAATGCGGCGAATAGTGGTTGAGTCCGAACCAGTCGACCGGCCGGCGTATACTGGCAAGATCGTCGGGGCGCTGATGCGGCGCCATTGCAGCAGCCAGTAACGCCGGATAGCGACCCAGCAATTGCGGATCCGGAAATGCGCCATTCCAATAAGCGTCGAGCTTTTGTGCTGCGTGCAGATCCTCCGCGTCGTCTGTTGCCGGTTTGCAGGGTTGGCAATTGTGAATCGCGCCGATCGAAGCATCGGTCACGTTTGCGCGCAGGGCGTCGACAGCCGCGCCGTGCGCAAGGTTCACATGATGAATGGCCTGTAACAAACTGGTGGAGTCCGAAATTCCCGGCGCCTGCCCGCCAAGACAGTAACCGAACAACGTGAACACCGATGGCTCGTTAAAGGTGGCATATCGCTTCACTCTGTCGCCGAAGCGGCGGCCAATCACAGCGGCGTAGTCAGCGAACCATTGGGCAATGTCACGGTTGGTCCAGCCGCCGAGGTCGCCCAAAGCTTGCGGCAGGTCCCAGTGATAGAGACAAAGCCATGGCTCGACCTCTGCTGCGATCAGCGCATCGATCAGGCGATCGTAGAATGCGAGTCCCGCCTCATTCGCAGTACCTCGGCCGGCGGGCATGACCCGCGGCCAAGATACAGAAAAGCGATAAGCATTGACGCCGAGATCGCGCATCAAGCCGATGTCTTCCCGGTAGCGGTGGTAGTGATCGCAGGCGACGTCCCCGGTGTCGCCGTTGGCAATTCGCCCGATTTGTCGGCAGTAGGTGTCCCAAATGCTCGGCCCCCGGCCGTCCTCATCGGCGGCGCCTTCGATCTGATAGCTCGACGTCGACACACCCCACCTGAAACCGGGAGGTAACTCGACGTGACGCGAACCGGCGACCATGATGTAGACCCAATCGAGCGAAGCTACGGGTAAACTCAATCCCAGTCGCCGGGTTGATTCCGATCAATCCCATTCCCACACTTTTGAGGCTTTCGGCAACTTTCGATCCGTAATGATTGATCTGTCGCAAATGTATATTCAGTTAGGGCGGTTAGATTGGCAACATTTCGTTTGAGGGATTGACGATGGTCGAGCGAGATCGCAAAGAGCTCAAGCAGAAGGAGAAGGCGGCGCGCACGCCTCTCGTTATTTGGTTCGAGGCGCTGGGACGCGGAGACGTTTCTCTCGTCGGTGGCAAGAATGCCTCGCTCGGCGAAATGGTTTGTCATCTGACCAATCAAAATGTGCGGATTCCCGCTGGCTTTGCCACCACGGCAGAGGCCTATTGGCGATTCGTCGATTCGAACATGCTGCGCGAAACTATTTCCGGCTTGCTAGCGGACCTTGAGAGCGGCAAGGCGCCGCTGGCCGAGGTGGGGTCATCGATCCGCCGTGCGTTTCTGCGCGGGTCGTGGCCACCGGGCCTCCCCGAAGCGATCTCGTCGTCGTACCAGGAACTTTGCCGACGATCCGGCAAGATCAATGCGGACGTGGCCGTGCGATCGAGCGCCACGGCCGAGGATTTACCGGACGCGAGTTTTGCCGGCCAGCAGGAATCCTACCTGAATATTCGCGGCACGACCGCGCTGCTCGACGCCTGCCGGCGCTGCTACGCCTCGCTTTTTACGGATCGCGCTATTTCCTACCGTCAGGCCAAGGGCTTCGATCACCTAAAAGTCGCGCTTTCGATCGGGATTCAAAACATGGTCCGCTCCGACCTCGGCGGGGCCGGCGTCATGTTCTCGGTCGACACCGAGACCGGCTTCGACAAAGTCGTCGTCATTAATGCTTCGTGGGGGCTCGGCGAAAACGTCGTGCAGGGAGCCGTCGATCCCGACGAATACCAGGTGTACAAGCCGCTATTGTCCGATCCGTTGCTGATCCCGATCATCGAAAAGAACATCGGCGCGAAGGCGCAAAAAATGATTTATGCGAGCGACGGCAATTATTCGACACGTAACGTGCCGACCTCCAAAGCGGAGCGAAGCGCATTCGTACTCGGCGACGGCGAGATCATCACGCTCGCCCACTGGGCCTGCGCAATCGAAAGCCACTACGGCTGTCCGATGGACATGGAATGGGCCAGGGACGGCGAGAGCGGCGAATTGTTTATTGTGCAAGCCCGACCGGAAACGGTGCAATCGCGCCGGCAAGCAGGCGCTCTCAAAT
>JBAUTF010000275.1:0-1872 GCA_049582065.1 Candidatus Dormiibacterota bacterium
CCACCGCTACCTCGAGGGCGGGCCGTCGTTCGTGGACGACCACCTCGCCTTCCTGGCGGCCGGGGGCTCGACCCGGCCGGACGAGCTGGTTTGAGGACTCGGGATGGACATCACCGACCCTGCGTTCTGGGATGCAGGCCTCAATATTCTCGACGGGATGGTTCGGGAGGTCGAGAGCCTGGCCGGCTAAGCGGACTACTCGGCCGGGGCCAGCACCCAGCGCTGCGCCATGGCCCAGAACCCGAACAGCCAGACGATCGTCATCAGCGTGCCGCCGTAGTCATGGAAGATCAGGGCCGGCGCCCGGCCGGCGGTGGCCGCCAGGATGCAGACCAGCGAGACCCGCATCAGGTTGACGATCACGGTACCGAGCAGGCCGAGCAGCACCACCTGCAGGCCGGCCTCCCCCGAATGGCCGCCGCGCAGCCCGACGGCAAGGCTCACGAACAGCAGGACGAGGCTCTGCCAGCCGATGCAGTTCCACGAGATGAAGAGGTTGGTGGCGGTCCCAGCCGAGTTCCACACGACCAGCTGGCTGCCGGCGGCGGCCGCGTGCACGCCCACGAGCTGGAGCAGCGCCACCACCATCCTGGCCTCGACCGGGCTCACCGACTGCAGTGGCCCGACCACGCCGAAGCGCATGGCGCCGGCGGTGAGCAGGTCGTTGTACGTGGTGACGAACGGAAGCGCGAGCATGATGAGGCAGGCGGCGCCGAGCAGCACCATCTGCGGGAGCGGTTCGCGGCGGGTCACCATCGCGACCCCCGCCGGCGGCGCAGCCGGGAGGCGAACGGCGCCAGCAACGACAGCCCGGCGAGCGGCAGCACGAGCTCGGGGATGAAGATCGTCTGGCTGCTGATCAGCGCCGTGGCCGCGGTGGCGGCGTCGACCTGCAGCGTCAGGCCTCCGTTGGTGACCGAGGTGACGTTCACCGTGTAGCAGAAGTAGCTGCCGGCCGGCACCACCACGCTGGCGGCCGGGGACCAGGTCGCGGTGAGCAGGTTGGAGCCGAGCCCGAGCGACACGCCGTTGCTGGTGGCGATCGAGGTCACGCCGCCGGCGGGCGCCTTGAATGTCCCCTGCATCCCCGTGTAGGTGCCCGCGGGGACGAGCGGCGCGCTCAGCGTGAGGCTCGAGTTCTGTGCGCCGGCCACCGCGGACAGCCTGTACTCGCTGGCGATGGTGCCGTTGCCACCGCTGGTCTGCTGCCCCCCGACGGTCATGGCAACGCCGTTCGTGCTGCCGGCCGTGACCGTCTCGGTGTCGGCCGCGGTGCCGATGCCCGCGTAGACGAGCTCTCCCGCCGTGGCCGCAATGGCGGGCGCGGTCCACGTCTGGTTGTTGCTCGGACCGCCGGAGGTCTTGTCGAGCGCCCCCGCCGCGACCACGCCCGCGAATTCGTCCACCGACATGCGGATTTCTCCCGTGGCGGCGCTGTTCAAGGTCACGTGCAGTCCACCCGCCGCCGCCGCCTTGGAGTTCTGGACGTACCACATCGACACCAGGCTGTTGATGCCGGCCTCCGTCCAGTTGCCGTTGATGTTGTCCGACACGGTCGGAGGCGCAGTGGTGGCCCTGAAGATGCCGACCAGCAGGTCACCGGCTGCCACCGCCTTGGGGAGCGTGGCCGTAAGGGTGGTGCCGTTGCCGACGTTGGTCGTGTTCTGGATCCATGAGACCGGGCCGACGCAGCCCGGGTTGGCGCTGTAGCCGAGCGTGAGGTTTGCGGTGGAGGTCGCGCCGGCAAGGCCCGTCGTCCAGTAGTTGAACTGGAACGTGGTGCTCGAGCTGATGGTCTGGCTCGCCGAGGTCGCGGTAGGCGTGGACCACGTGAAGATGTCGTTCGCTGCATTCAACGGGACCGTTGTCGGC
>JBAUTF010000276.1:0-4155 GCA_049582065.1 Candidatus Dormiibacterota bacterium
CAAGCGCCGGTCCCATAACGGTCCACGGACCTCTCGCCGCGCTCGCCGGTGCAGCGCCTGCCGCGGGCGACGCGCCCGTGGCTGTCGCCTTCACCGGCATGGCGACCGGCGGCACCCTGCCATATACCTATATATGGGCGTTCGGCGACGGGACTTCCGCCACCGGCCAGAACCCCGGCCACACCTACACATCCGCGGGCACTTTCGTCGCCACTCTCACGATTAGCGACGGCTCCAACAACTCCGCGGTCGCCACGGCAGCAGTCGTGGTTTCGCCTGGCCTGAGCGCCACCAGCTCGGCGACTCAGGCGAGCGGCACGGCGCCAGTTGCGGTCGTCGACTTCACCGGTACCGCCATCGGCGGCAAGGCCCCATACAGCTACGCATGGGCCTTTGGCGACGGCGGAACCTCGACCAGTCAGAATCCCAGCCACACGTACAGCTCCCCGGGCACCTTCAGCGCGACGCTGACCGTCACCGACGGCAATGGGGGCGGCGCGTCCGCCTCACCCCTTGCTGTGAGCATTGCCCCGGGCCCGTTGGTCGTGACCGCGGCGACCACCAAATCGGTGGGTGACGCGCCGGTCTCGACCACCCTGACGACCTCGGTAACCGGCGGAACTCCTCCATTCACCTACTTGTGGGACCTGGGCGATGGATCAAGCTCGACTGCCGCGCAGCCCAATCACACGTACGCATCGGCCGGTGACTTCACTGCGACCGTGACCGTCACCGACAGCCGAGGGGTCACATCGCAAGCGACCGCCCATCTCACCGTCTACAACGCTCTGAACATAACGGTGTCCGCCACGCCGGCAGCGGGCGGCGCACCCCTCCAGGTCGCCTTCAGCGCTTCCGCCACCGGAGGCCTGGCGCCGTACTCGTTCTCCTGGAGCTTTGGCGACGGAAGCTCAGGCACCGGGGCGACCGCAGCGCATTCCTATGGCGGCGGAAGTTTCAGCGCTACGCTGACGGTCCACGACGCGGCCGGTGGAAGCTGGACAGGAGCCACCGGGACCATCACGTCCACGGCGCCAAACGTCCCGCCGACCGACACATCAGGCGGCGGGAACCAGGGCGCCGGGAGCGGGCCTGGGGCAGGCGCGACTCCGACACCGCCCACATCCACACCTAGCCAGCCGTCGCCGTCGCCCGAGCCCTCGCCGTCGTCGGGCGCGACTCCGCCGGTCGGGGGAGTCACCAACGAGCCGCCGGCGGGTTCGGGCGGTGGCTCGGTTCCCAACAACGCCGGAATGATCCTGGTGGTCATCGGATCCACCCTGGCGGCCGGCTGGGGGGGCCGCCTATTCCTGGGCTGGCGCCGGCGCCGACTCCTGTGATCGGGCAAGTGGTAAAGGCCAGGCGGCGTTGGCGGAACGCCAACGCCTGGCCTGGACCGTAGCTTCGGAGTAGATGACCACCCAGGTCAGGTAACCACCGACTGCGATCAGCGCAGTCCAGGCGGGCCAGCGACCGAACTGGACCCCAAGGCCCAGAGCGCCCAGCACGACGCCCGAGCCCACGTCCAGGGTGCCGCGCTCGCGGGGTGTGAGCCCCGGGTCGATTTGCGAGCGGGACTGGCGAATCGACGCGCTCTCCAAGGGTCGATGCCAGAGTTGGTAATGGCGTGACGACGCTTTGCGTAAGGCCGCGCCTGTTGCCCCCCAGACAGAGTGCCTGACCCTTGAGCTCAACCCGGTCTGAACCACACGGATACAACGCTTCAGGGAGGTGCCACGGCTGTGAATTCGCCAACCCCGCCCAAGGACGAGACCCCGGTGCTGGGTGCGTCGGGAGCGGTTGAGGCGGCCCATCGCTCCTTCAAACATTAGAAGCTTCCGCGGGACGAAGAATCAGGGTGTTCGCCTCTCGACCAGGTCATCTCTTGAGAACCACTGGGTCATCCCTCCTGGCCGCTTTGTTGGCGGGAGCGACAGCGTCGCGGACCCTGATGGGTCGAGGCATCCGCCAGATTGGTGCCTGCCCGGCCTGCCGCTCCCTGATCCGCATGCTGCCTGCGGTACGAGCGCTTGCCAATGGGCGATCAAGGAGCATCTGGGCGCTCGTCCCGGGTGGGTCGGCTCGGGCCGATCGGGGAACGCAGCGTCAGGGTCTGAGCAGGGGTTTGAGGTCTCCGTTCGCGGCGTTGGCGGCGCCTCCGAGCAATGGCAAGCCGTAGGTCTCCTCGAGGCCTCGCAGCAGCCCGTAGTGATTGGTCGCGGTGGTCAGCTGGACCCCATGGTTCGAGGCTGAGATGACGATCGTGGCCACCCGCTCCGTCGTCTCGCCCTCGTCGAACGTCAGGATCACGATCCCCCCGCTTCGGTACCAGCTCGAGGCCAGCACGAGCGGTATCTGCTGCTGAAGCCAGGCATCGCCCTGCTGATACGTCCCGTTATGCATGTCGTCCGTCAGGTTCGGCGAGATATAGATGAAAGAAGGAGCCGTGCCGCCGCCGAGGTTCGTGGCAAGCTGGGTGAACGGCACATCGCGGCTGCACTGGGCTGGGTTGTTCCGAATGGTGGTGAAGTACATGAACGGGTTGTGGTTCACGTCGTAACCGCCGGGACCGTACTGGTCCGTCAGGTCGCAAGCGGCCGGCATGTCCTCCATGTAGGCCTTCCAGCTCACGCCGGCCGCGGCGAGTTGATCAACCAGGGTGGTCCCTGAGTAGGAGTCCGCCTGCGGAGTCAGGTCCGCCGGGTTGTCCCAGATCGAGCCTGAGATCATGCCGAGGTAATTCGGCTCGCTCGGGTGGGAGAGGTCCGTGTAGTTGGTGGCCAGCCCGTAGGTGCTCGCCAGGCTGTTCAGGTACGGCATCGCCGGGTTGCCGATGACCTCCTCGTAGCTGTGGTTCTCCTCCACGATGACCATCACGTGAGGCGGCCCGCTCGAGCCCGGAGTGGGGGAGGCTGATGGAGTTGGGGTGGGTACCGGGCTCGGACTCGGGGACGCTGATGGCGTCGGCGAAGCAGCCGGCGTGGGGGAGGGCCCCGGCGTGGGGGAGCTTCCCGGCGTGGGAGAGCTTCCCGGCGTGGGAGAGCTTCCTGGCGCAGGGGAGCTTCCGGGCGTGGAGGATGTGTCAGGCGTCGGCGATGCACTCGAGATATTCGCGCCACTCGGCGCAGGAGAAGGCGCGCGGACACCTGCCGGATTCGACGAGCCAGGAGTCGATGAACGCTGTCCAACGGCGCTGCCGGGGCTGGGCGTCGAGATCAATTCGAGCAAAGGAGCCGAGGCCGGCAAATACGATCTGACTTCGGCGACGTAAACGCGCGAGCCTGGCATCGAGGAGGCGATTGAGACAGCGATCAAGCAAACGGCAAGGGCAACCCACAGCGGAGTCAGATGGCGCACCCTGCGCCTCCTTCCCAGGATGTGCGCTCGCTCGCTTTTTAAAGACGGGTTCATTCGTGCTCACCGTAAGGCTCGTGGTCGGAGAACCATCTGGGTCGTATGTCCCGACCGGGTCAAGGCTTAACGGGAATCTGTCGCGCCTGCTCCGGTTCTCGCGTGGACGGGGAGATGGCCGGGTGTATCGTGGCCCCCCGCTGTGGTTGATCTGGCGTCACTGTTGAAACGGCTGCACCGTGGCCGGCCCTGGCTGATCCCATCCGCACTGATCGGAGTGCTCGTCTTGGGATCGGTCGTCTTCACCGCGGCGCTCGGCGGGCGGTTCGAGGGCAACCCTCAGACGATAGCCAGGGTCAGCCATGGGCAGCCGGCGCCCTCGCTTTCGTCCACCTCGCCTACGCCGGCGGCCACATCGCCATCGCCCTCTCCGTCGCCTTCACCAAGTCGGGTGGCCTCGCCGCCTCCCCGTGTGGCGGCCCCAAGCACCAAGGCGGCACCTCCTCCGCCGGTTCGACCAACAGAGATCCGGGGCATCTTCCGATACACCTCCACCGACTTTGTGGCCATGCATTCCGTAGGTTTCAACGCGGCGACCGATGGGGGCGTCCAGGACCACGGCGACGCGGAGGCAGCCGCAGGCATCGCAGGCATGGTCTGGGTTGATGCGTACAACAACTCGACCTGCGTTCAAACCATGTTGGACTCGACCATCGCCGGGCTGGTTCAGGCCAACGTCGTCGCGGGCCACAGGGGCCTGCGCTATGAGGTCGGCGATGAGCCCACGGCAAACGGCTGCAACGC
>JBAUTF010000277.1:0-25652 GCA_049582065.1 Candidatus Dormiibacterota bacterium
CCACGCCGAACATCAGGCCTCCGTCCGCCTTCCAGTGGTCGGAGACCAGCAGGTGTAGCTCCAGGTCGCCCAGCTGCACGTCGTCTATATGCTGCGGTAAACGGCCCTGTCGCGATCAGGGCTTCGAGACTCTCGAGACGCCCACGGGCGTTGGAGGCTGGATACTTGCCGTGCAGGAGGAGCCCGCGAAGGCCCACCGCAGCTGTGCGTGGCCTTTGTATGGGCGCTCCCGTGGTTTGCAAGGAACCACGGAAAGTAGCCAACCGCTGACTTAGGAGGTAAACTGCGTCGCCATGCCGAGATCGATGTGGAAAGGCGTCGTCTCGTTCGGGATGGTCTCCATCCCCATCCGCCTTTACAACGCCACGGAATCCACCGCCAAGGTCTCGTTCCGGCAGCTCTGCCCGGAACACCACTCGCCCATCTCCTACAAGCGCTGGTGCGCGGAGGGCGACCACGAGGTGACCTACAGCGAGATCCAGCGGGGCTATGAGGTGGGCAGGGACCGTTACGTGATCATCGACGACAAGGACCTCGACAACCTCCCCCTCCCCACGGCGCACTCGATCGACATCGAGGAGTTCGTCCCAACGGACGATGTCGAGCCGGGCCTTTACTTCAACAATGCCTACTACATGGAGCCCGAGGAGCTGGGCAAGAAGCCTTACCAGCTGCTGCGCAAGGCGCTGGAGGCGACAGGACGCATGGCGATCGCCAAGATCGCGCTGCGCGATCGCGAGCACCTCGCCGCGCTCCATCCCAACGGCGCGGGCCTGTTGATGAACACCCTCCACTGGCCCGACGAGATCCGCTCGACCGAGGGCCTCAAAGGCCTCGACGGTGACGTCAAGATCAACCCTAAAGAGCTGGAGATGGCAAAGGCGCTGATCGAAAGCCTGGCCGACACATTCGACCCGAGCCGCTACAAGGACGAATACCGCGAGGCGGTCATGAAGGTCGTGCACGCCAAGATCGAAGGCGAGGTCATCGAGGCCCCCGCCGCCCCTCAGCCGGCGAAGGTCATGGACCTCATGGAGGCCTTGCGCGCGTCGGTGGAGGCGGCCAAGAAGTCGAGGGCCGCGCGCGAGAAGCCGGCTGCCGAGACGAGGAGACGACGCAAAGCTTCGTGATCGGGCTCGGCTTAATCTGAGCCGAGTGCAGGATCCCGACCAGCTGTCGATCGAGCTGGAGAGCTTCCCCGCCGAGGTGCGGCCGATGCAGGCTGCTTCGGCGGAGGCTCCGTTCAGCTCACCCGAGTACATCTTCGAGGTGAAGTGGGACGGGCTGCGGTGCATCGTGTTCCGCGACCCGGAGGGCAGGGTCCGCCTGCAGGACCGCGGGCTGAAAGACTTGACCGCCGACCTGCCGGAGATCGCGGCGTCAGCCCGGCGCATCCCGCCGGGCAGCGTGGTCGACGGGGAGCTCGTCGCGACCGACAGCGACGGCCGGCCCGACTATCCCCGGCTGCGGGAGCGCCTGACCGGCGGGGCCAGGCTGCGCGACGCGATCCCGACGGCCTACCTCGCGTTCGACGCGCTTTATCTCGAAGGCAAGCCTCTGCTGCGCCAGCCGGTGGTGAAGCGCCGCGCCCGCCTCGCGAAGGCAGTCGAGACGGGCGGCCACCTTTTCGTGCCCGACCACATCGACGAGGACGGGGTCGAGCTGTTCGAGGCTTGCTTGGAGCGCGGCCTCGAGGGAGTCGTCGCCAAGCACAAGATGAGCCCATATGTGACCGGCCAGCGCAGCCCGTTCTGGCTCAAGGTCAAGGCCGTGAAATCCGACGACTTCGTGGTCATCGGATGGATTGGAGATCGTCCCTTCGACGCGCTGGTGGTCGGCTATCACGAGGAGGGCCGGCTGCTCCCATGCGGCACGGTCGGCGGCGGCTATGACGACGCGGCGATGGATGCTATCCGGAGCGCGATGATCGAGCTGTCCACCGGCGAATCACCGCTCGAGCCGCCCCCGATCATGACGAGGCCGGTGCACTGGGTCAGGCCGGAGCTGGTGGTGAGCGTGCGGTACTCGGAGTGGTCGCCCGACGGGACGCTGCGCTTTCCGATCTTCAACGGGCTCCGCCCCGAGGTGCATCCCGCCGAAGCCGTCCGCCACCGGCCGCGTGTGATCCTCACCGGGCACGTCAAGCCCGGCTCGCTCGCGTATGACCTGACCAGGTTCCCTTTCTGATGGAGCCGGGCTTCGACGTCGTCACGGGTGCGTTCGGTTTCACCGGCCGGTTCATCGCCCGCCGCCTGCTCGCGCAGGAAAGGCGCGTCCGCACACTGACCAACCATCCCCAGCGCCCGGGCGCAGAGGACATCAAGGCCGACGTCGCCCCGCTTCAGTTCACGGACCGCGCGGCCCTGGTCGAGAGTCTTCGAGGGGCGGATGTCCTCTACAACACCTACTGGGTGCGGTTCCGGCACGGAAAGATGCACTTCGGCCAGGCGATCGCGAACACCAGGACGCTGGTCGGGGCGGCCGCCGAAGCAGGGGTCAGGAAGGTGGTCCACATCTCGGTGAGCAACCCGTCCGAGGATTCTCACCTGGAGTACTACGCCGGCAAGGCCCGTACCGAGGCGCTGGTCCGCGAGTCCGGGCTTCGATGGGCGATCGTTCGGCCGACGTTGATCTTCGGACCCGGCGACATTCTCCTCAACAACATCGCCTGGCTGCTGCGCCGCATGCCGGTCTTCATCATCCCCGGGCTGGGCGATTACCGCGTTCAGCCTGTCGCCGGCGAGGACGTGGCCGAGATCGCGACCTGGGCCGCCGAGCAGACGGACAACATGACGGTCGACGCTGCGGGGCCGGACGCCATCGCCTACACCGAGCTGGTGGAGAGCATCGCAGTCGCGGTCGGCCGGCGCCCGAGGTTCATGTACATGTCGCCCCGGATGACGCTGCTGGCGGGCAGGGTCGTGGAGCGTCTGGTCGACGACGTCCTGCTCAACGGGCCGGAGCTCGAAGGCCTGATGCAGGAGCTTCTCGTCTCGCACGAGAGGCCCCGCGGGACCAGGCGGCTCGAGAACTGGCTGCTTTCCAGCGCCGACACCCTGGGCCGCACGTATGCCTCGGAGCTCGCCCGCCACTGGCGCTGAAACAGCGCCCCATGCCGCTAACCTGATCTCGATGGCGTCGCCCGCGTCCCAGGGTCCGTTCGCGGTCGAGGCCAGGCACCTCGTGAAGCGCTACGGCGTGGTCAGGGCGGTCGACGGAGTGAGCTTCCAGGTCGCCCGCGGCGAGGTCTTCGGCTTCCTCGGTGCCAACGGCGCCGGCAAGACCACCACCCTTCGCATGCTCTGCGGCCTCGTCACGCCGACGTCCGGAAACTCGCTGATCGACGGGTTCGACGTGTTCGCCAACCCGATGCAGGCCAAGGCCCGTCTCGGCTACCTGGACGAGGAACCGTTCGTGCACCCGCACCTGACGGGGCGCGAGTTCCTCGACTACATCGCGGACCTGTACCGGATGCCGCGCGGGGCTGAACGCCAGCAGCGCATGGACCGCTTGCTTCGACTGTTCGAGCTCGCCGACCGCGACGGCGAGCTGATCGGCGGATACAGCCACGGGATGCGGCAGAAGATCGGCCTGGCCTCGCTGCTCATCCGCGAACCGTCGGTACTGCTTCTCGACGAGCCGACCAACGGCCTGGACCCACGCTCAGCGCGACTTGTCAAAGACCTGCTCGAGGAGCTGGCGGCGCGAGGCACCACCGTCCTGCTGTCAACCCACATCCTCGAGATCGCGCAGGCACTGTGCCGCCGCGTCGCGATCATCGACCGCGGCCATATCGTGGCGACTGGGACCATGGGCGAGCTGCGGACACAGACCGGCAGCGAGCAGGCGACCCTCGAGGACCTGTTCCTGAAGCTCACGGCGGGACCGGAGTCGAAAGAGATGATCGAGCGCCTCCTGGCCCCCGAGCCGTCGTGATGCTGACCGGCTCGCGGGTCATCCTCGGCGCAGAGGTCCTGGCGCTGCGCCATAGGCTGCTCAAACGAGGAGCGCTGAGGCTCGCGCTCCTGGGGGTGCTCCTTGGATTCGCGGCCATCGTCATCGGCGGAGGATCGTTTTCGCTGGGGGTCGCCGCCGCGCGGTTTCTCCCGGAGGCCCGCGACCCGGTCCTGGCCGCTGGCTTCACGGCACTTACGGTCCTTATGTTCGTCCTCGGGTTCCCCACGGTGATCGCCAGCCTGTTCGTCGGACGAGACCTGCTGCAACTGGTCCTTTCGCCGGTACGCCCGGTGGAGATCTTCATCGCCCGCGTCATGCTCGCGATGATCGCCAACCTCTTGATCAGCTCCCTGCTGCTGGCGGGCGCTCTCGGAGTTGGCGTCGGGTCCGGAGCCCCACCGGCCTTTTACGTGCTGGCGGTGCTCCTTCTCATCACTCAGGTGTTGATCGTCACCGCCTTCCAGGCGCTCTTGATGTCGATCGTTCTGCGCTGGATCCCGGCGCGGCTCGCGCGCGATTTTGCCGCCGGGCTCGCAGGACTGACGGGGGGCGGGTTCTACATCGCCTGGAACGTGAACCTCCGGCAGTCGTTCGAATCCCGCACCCGGCCCGACCTCACGAACGCCACCGCGTTCATCCAGCAGGTGGGATGGCTGCCTCCGACGTGGCCCGCGCACGCGCTGAGCGGAGTCATCGAAGGCAGTGTCGGCGCCGCCGCCGGTTGGACCGTGCTCACCCTCGCGCTGGCCGGGCTGGTGGTGAGCGCGGCAGCCCTGCTGTACGACCGGACCTTGCTCGCTGGGCTCGGGGTTTTCGGCGGGGTGGCGGTGACGTGGCGGCGCTCCAAGCTGCGATCGCCGGGCGTGGCGCGCGCCGGGGCGGGCTCACCGCTGCGGGCCATTGCTCGCAAGGACTGGCTCGCTTACAGGCGGGACATCCGGCGCCTCAGTCGGCTCCTCCCGGCCGTCCTCTTTCCGATCGGCTACGCGTTCGCCTTCAGCCGGCCCTCGCAGCAGTTGAGCGGGTTCTGGTCCGAGGTGTTCCTGATCGCCTTCATCTCGATGTTCATTTCCACGACGCTGGGCACGCCATCGGTTCCAAGCGAGCGCCGCGGCTTCCAGCTGCTGCGCATGTCGCCGCTCCCGATGTGGCAGGTCATTCGCGCCAAGGTCGCGCTGACCCTGCCGGCGGTGCTCGCGATGACCGCGATTTTCGGCCTGGTCGTCGCGCTGATCGAGCGCAACCCGTTTTCACAGGTCGTCGAGCTGATCGCACTGGCGATGTGGCTCGGCGTCGGATTCGTTTCGGTCGGCGTCTCGGCCGGCGCCATCGACCCACGCTTCGATTCCACCGACGACCGGCGCGCGGTCGGAATCGTGGGCACGCTGGCCGGTGTCGGCGGAGCGCTGGGCTTTGGCGCGCTCAGCGTGGGCGCGTTCGCGCTGCTCGTGTTCGCCGTGGGCGCGGTGGCGGGCAACACGCACCTCGGACCACTCCCCTCGACGCCCGCCGTGGGCGCGCTCCTCGCGCTCGGCGCGGTCGTCCTGGCTGCCGGCGCCGCGACCGTCGTCGGGGTGCTCCTGTGGGCAGCCAACTCGAGCCTGGTGCGGTTCGAGGATGCGATCGCAGCGACCTAGAACCCATAGGGTCTTGTCAAGTCCTGGGGCCTCCGAGAGTGGGGTCGAAGTCGAGACCTGAACGCCAGACGCCCCAGACGATGGCCAGGGCCTTGGACATGCAGTGCCCGATGGCGTTCATAGCGCTCTTGCCCTGAGCTCGCTTGCGCAGGTAGTGAGAGCGGATGACCGGGTTGTGCTGGGTTCCGACCACGGCCATTTTGTAAGCGGCCGAGCGGAGATAGGAGTTGCCGGTCTTGGCCATACGCCAGCTGGTCTCGGGGTTCTGGCCTTTGGTGCCTGAGCTCAGCTCCTTGGGATGAACGCCGGCATAGGAAGCCAGCTGGTCGAAATCATCGAAGCGCCAGATGTCGCCGATCTCGGCGATGAAGGTGGCGGCCAGCGCCGGCCCCACGCCCGGAATCGTCTGCAGCCGCCTGGCCAATTCTGAGTCGAGGACGTCGGCTACCCGCTGCTCGGCAATCTCGATCTGCTTGTCAAGGAGGTCGAACTGCTGAATCAGCATCCCCACCTCAAAGCTCATCTGGGCATCCAGCTCAGGTGGGGCGATGGTCTTCGCGGCCAGCTCGTGGAGTCGACGGGCCTTGTTCTCCCCCAACCGACGTCGACCACCGGGCCTGGTCGTATCGGCCAGAGTCGAGACTCGCTTGCGGGCAGCTGCTCGCGCCGTCGGCGCCTCTCGGAGGACGGCCAATGCGGTCTCGCAGAGGGGGTCCTCGAAGCACTCCGTCAATTCGGGGAACCCGATCTCCACCAGCCGCAATAGCTTGTTGCGGACCTGTCCCTGCTCTTTCACCAGGCCGCCCCAAAAACGGGCCGCCTCCTTGGCCTCGGCTCCCAGCAGCGGGTCTTTGACCCGCGGTTCCTCGCTCATACCCATCGCCGCCAGTGTGCGGGCATCGGCGGGGTCCGACTTGCTCCGCTGCAAACGACTCTTGGCAAAGTATTTGGCCTGCAGCGGATTGATAACCGATATCCCGTAGCCACGCCGCTGAAGGTGACTGGCCAGCGGCCAGTAATAGTGACCGCTCGACTCCATCACCACCCGCTCGACCGGACCCTGGCGCTCCAGCCAGCGGTCCAGCTCATCGAACCCCGCCCGGTCGGCGGAGAGCCGAAACACACTTCGTTCGGCTTCCCGTTCTCCTGCTCTGCAGACCGCGGCGGCGTGCTTATACGCGCCCACGTCAATGCCGACCACAGCGCTCATGGCGCCCTCCTTATTTTTGGTCGACCCCGAGGGTTCTCGCTTTCCTCTGACCAGCGTCCGCTGATGCACCATCTCCGGTCTCTGCCGTTGGAACCCAATCGCCGCCTCAATCAAAGGGCGAGGGCCGGTGTCTAGATCCGACGGTCTCTGGCCGTATAGCGGCACGCCGGTCTCCCCGCAGAGGTCAGGTCCATCCTGACCCCTACAAGGCGTTATATCAGCTGCCCGATCCCCGCGGCTCTCGTTCAGCGCGGGCCGACGAGGTCCCACCTGTTCCCCGCGATGTCCAGGAACACGGCGACCTGTCCGTAAGGCTCTGTACGCGCCGGTGTCACGAATTTGACGCCGGCGGCGGTCAGGCGGTTGTGCATGGCCGCGAAATCCTCGACGTGCAGGAAGAAGCCGACCCTGCCGGCCACTGCTTGCCCACCACGGCGGCCTGCACGTCTCCGTCCGCGCGAGCGAGCAGGATCGCGGTCTCGGCGCCGGCTGGACGTACTACCACCCACCTCTTGGCGCGACCGTCGTTGGTCAGCGACGGGGAGTCCTCGACCAGGTCGAAGCCGAGGACCTTTACGAAGAACTCGACGGCGAAGTCGTACTCGTCGACGACGATCGTGACCATGCTGAGGAATTTCACGGCAGGAGACTAGTCGAACGGATCTTCAACGAGCTCGGCGCGGAACCCTCCGGCCGGCTCGACGGTCAGCCCTACGACCGCAAAACGTAACGGCCCGCGCCAGCCGGCCAGTGCCCGGTACTCGGCCGCCGCCGACATCATGGCCCGGCGCTTGCGTGGACCGACCGCCTCGAGAGGAGTCCCAAATGCGCCGTCGGTGCGGGTCTTGACCTCCACGACGACCAGCACACCGCCGCGCCGGCACACCAGGTCGAGCTCGCCCCGGCGCGCCCTGAAGCCGGCCCCGACCAGCTCGTAGCCCCGTGATCGGAGCAGGTCGGCGGCGGCTTTCTCCCCCGCGCGCCCTAGCTCGAGCCGAGAAGCTCGGAGACGCGAAACGGCGCCCATGTCGTCCTGTGAATCGGGCTTGGGCCAAGCCGCCGGATCGCCGCGCGGTGTGACGGCGTGGCATAGCCCTTGTGGTCGGCGAAGCCGTAACCGGGATACAGCCGGTCGTACTCCATCATCTCGCGGTCGCGCGCCACCTTGGCCACGATGCTGGCCGCCATGATCGACGCGCAGATGCGGTCTCCCCGCACCACCGCCATCTGCGGCAGCGGCGCCTCCGGCACGTCGAAAGCGTCGACCAGCAGGTACTCGGCACGGATCTTGAGCCCGGCCACGGCACCGGCCGTCGCCAGGTGGCGGGCCTTGAAAAGGCCGAGGCGGCCCACCTGCTCGTGGTCGACCGCGCATACGGACACGGCCAGCGCTTTGCGGCGGATGATCGCGTCGACGCGCTCACGCTGGTCCGCGCTGAGCAGCTTCGAGTCGTCGAGGCCCGGGATCTTCACGCCGATCGGCAGCACCACGGCGCCGCCCACCACCGGGCCCGCGAGTGGGCCCATGCCCACCTCGTCGACTCCCGCCACCACCTGGTAGCCCATGGCGCTGGCCATCCGCTCGTAATGCCACAGCTTCGGTCGCACCAGATTGAGACTAATGAGGCTCGGCGGCCGGCGCCAACGCCCTTTACAGGCCTCTAGGCCTCGTCGGTGGCGGTCTCATCTGACTCGGCGGCCTCAACCGGCTCCTCCTGGACAAGGCGGCGCCGCTCGCGGATGCGGGCCTCGCGGCCGACCTTGCCGCGCAGGTAGTAAAGCCGCCCCTGGCGGACGTCGCCGTGGCGGAGCACGTCGATCTTGTCGATGCGCGGCGAGTGGATCATGAATGTGCGCTCGACCCCGACCCCGTGGGTAACACGGCGCACGGTGAAGTTCTGCCTGAGGCCGCCACCGGTCACCCTGATCACAGTGCCCTCGAACACCTGAATTCTCTCGCGGGTGCCCTCCACGACTTTCACGTGGACCTTCACCGTGTCGCCGGCCCGCAGGGCCGGAACCTTGTTCTTCTGCTGCTCCTTTTCGAGCTGTTGGATCACGTTCATGGCTTCTTCAACTCCTTGGTGTGTGAAACATGTCTTTGTGCCGCTTGCTGCCGGCGCCACTGCCGGATGCGGGCGTGGTCGCCGGACAGCAGCACATCGGGAACGGCCATACCGCGGTACTCCGCGGGCCGTGTGAACTGAGGCCATCCGGCCGGCTCGCTGGAAAATGTGTCCTGGGCCAGCGATCCCGGGTCGCCCACGACTCCCGGCACGAGGCGCGCGACGGCGTCGATCAGGACCATGGCCGGCAGCTCGCCGCCGCTGAGGACATACTCGCCGATCGAGATCTCACGCGCGCCGAGCGCGGTGCGGACGCGGTCGTCGATTCCCTCGTATCGGCCGCACACGATGACCAGGCCGTGCTCGTGGGCGAGGCTGGCCGCGAGCCCCTGGTCGAGGCTCTCTCCCCACGGCTCCATCAGGATCACCGGCCCCGGGTTGAGCGACCGGATCGCTTCCACCGCCTCGATCACCGGCTCAGGTTTCATAACCATGCCCGGGCCGCCGCCGAACGGCATGTCGTCGACCTGACGGTGCCGGTCGTGGGCGTGATCGCGCAGGTCGTGCGCCTGCAGCTCGACCAGCCCGCGCTCGATGGCGCGGCCGACGACGCCCTGCGCGAACAAGGGCCCGAACATCGACGGGAAGATGGTCACGACGTCGAATCGCATGTCAGTCTCTTGCTTCCTCGACGCTGACAAGCCAGTCGGCCACGACCACGCGTCGCGCTTCGAGGTCCACCTCGAGCACGGCGTCCCTGGTGGCCGGGATCAGGTGCTCGATCGAGCCGTCCTGGCTCACCCACACGTCGTTGGCCGGGCGCTCGAGCACCTCGGCGATCATGCCCAGCTGCCTGCCGGAGCGGGTCGCCACGGCAAGCCCCACCACCTGGTGGTGATAGAAACGTCCGTCCTCCAGCGGTCGGAGGTGCTCCTCGGACACCTCGAGGTACCGGCCGCGGAACAGCTCCGCAACAGAACGGTTGTCGATGCCACGGAGCTTGACCACCAGCCCGGGCTGCCCGGGCCGGCTCCACTCGACCCTGCGCTCAGCGCCTTCCAGTATCAGGTCCGCGCCGGTGTCGAAGCGATCGTCGAAGTCTGTCAAGGGTAAGACCTTGACAGCCCCATCGAGCCCATATGCGCCCATGACCTGGCCGACCCGAATCACTCAGGCGCCGGTCCGGCTGGCCCGCGACCCCGCGGCGCCTGGTGGGGCAGCGACGGGTTGGCGAGGTCGACGAAGACCCGCTTGTGGTCGCGCAACGAGGCGACCCGCACCAGAGTGCGGATGGCTTCGATGTTGCGGCCCGCTTTGCCGATGAATCGGCCCACGTCGGCGTCGGCGAGCTTGACTTTGATCGCCACGGTGCCGGCACCGCGCTCGAAAGCCTCCACCAACACCTCGTCAGGCTTCTCGGCCAGTGATTTCGCTACGAACTCGACCATCGCTCGATAGTCGATGCCCGGTCCGTTCGACACCGGTCGATCACGCCGAAATCCGCGGTCCATGCCTCCCCGGCGGAAATCACGCCGAGGGGGTCGGCTTCTCTGCGCTTCGCTCAAGGATTCCCTCCCGCTTCAACAGGCTGCGCGCGGCTTCGCTGGGTTGTGCGCCCTGCTGCAGCCACAGCTTCACCTTGTCCACATCGATCTTGACCTGCACCGGGTCGGTCATCGGGTCGTAGTACCCGAGGTGCTCGATAAAGCGGCCGTCGCGCGGCGAGCGCGAATCCGCCACCACGAGGCGGTAGAAGGGGTGCTTCTTCGCCCCCATCCGCCTCAACCTGATCTTTACCAACCTGTTCCTCCTTGTCCAAACATGCGTGGAAGTCCAACGACCCTGCCCTTCCGATTCTTGGCACCGAACTGCTTGGCCAGCTTCTGCATGGCATCACGAGCCTTGAGCACGCGATTCACGTCCGCAGGCTCGACGCCGCTGCCCCGCGCGATCCTGCGCTTGCGCGCTCCGTCGATGACATCGGGGTGGGCGCGCTCTCGATCAGTCATCGAAAGGATGATCGCCTCCATGCGGCGCACCTCGCGCTCCGTGTCAACCCCCGACACCTGGCCCTTGAGCGCCGACCCGCCGGGAATCATATCGAGCATGCCCTCCAGCGATCCCATGCCGCGGAGCTGTCGGATCTGCGTGAGGAAGTCGTCGAAGGTCAGCTGCCCGGCGCGCAGCCGGCGGTCGACCTCCTCCGCCTGCTGCTTGTCGATGGTGCGCTCAGCTCGTTCGATCAGCGTGAGCACGTCGCCCATCCCTAGGATGCGAGAGGCCATCCGCTCGGCGTGGAACACCTCGAGGTCCTGCGGCTTCTCACCCGTCCCCGCGAACCTGATCCGCTGGCCGGTCGCGACCCGCAGCGACAAGGCTGCGCCACCGCGCGCGTCCCCGTCCAGCTTCGTCAGGACCACGCCGTCGACGCCGACCTCCTTGCCAAAGGTCTCGCCTACCTTGACCGCCTCCTGCCCCGTCATCGAGTCGGCGACCAGCAGAGTCTCGGTCACGGGGACCGCCCGCTTGAGTCTTTTCAGCTCATCCATGAGCTCCGTGTCGACGTGAAGCCGGCCGGCGGTGTCGAGGATCACCACGTCGCACATGAGCCTGCGCGCCTCGTTGATCGCCGCGGCGGCGATGTCCTCGACCTTTCCGGTCCCCGAGTGAAAAGGAATGTCCTCGCGGCCCGCCAGGATCCGGAGCTGGTCGATCGCCGCGGGCCGGCGCAGGTCGAGACCCGCGAGCAAGGGCTTGTGTCCTACACGCTTCGCGACCAGGGCCAACTTGACCGCGGTGGTGGTCTTGCCCGAGCCCTGCAGGCCCACGAGCATCAGCACGGTCGGCGGGGCCGGCGCATAACGAAGGCCCTCGGAGTTCCCGCCCAGCAGCTCGACCAGCTCGTCGTGGACGGCCTTGACGACCTGCTGAGGGGCGGTCAGCCCGGTCGCCACCTCGACCCCCTGGAGCCGCCCGCGCACACGATCGACGAACTCCTTGACGACCTTGAAGTTGACGTCCGCCTCTAGCAGGGCCAGCCGCACCTCGCGCAGGCCGGCGTCCACGTCCTCGGGCCGAAGCACGCCGCGGCCGGTGATCTTCTTCAGCGCCGCGGTCAGCCTTTCGCCAAGGGCCTCGAACATCAGGCCGACGCCTCGAGCCTGGACAACCGGCGCCTGAGGCCGGCCAGCTCGCGCTCCATCGCCTCCAGCGCCCGCCGGCGGCGCGCCGACTCCGCGAGCAGGCCGAGCCTGCGCTCGTAGTCCTGCAACGCACGGGTCGAACGCTTCACGATGTCGTGCACGGCCGCGCGCGAAGTGCCGTGGTGCGTGGCAATCTCCGCGAGCGACCAGTCACTCCGCAGATAGAGGTCGACGACCTCGCGCTGGTGGTCCGTCAGCAGCGCTCCGTAGCGCTCGAAAAGGGCCAGAGCGCGGCCACGCGCCTGCAGGGTGTCAAGTGCCATGCCTTGACAGCTTATCAAGTCTTAGAATCGAGGCGCCATGGGACCGCTGTGGGTCGAGATGTTCCGCTACAACAAGTGGGCGAACCTGCGCCTGCTCGGAGCCTGCGCGACGTTGACCGAGGAGCAGCTGGAGCTGACCGCCCCCGGCACGTACGGAACGGTGGCCGCGACGTTCATGCACATGTTGGCGGCCGAGCAGCGATACCTCGCCCGGCTCGGTGCAGGACAGCCGCAGTTCAACGAGAGGACCGAGTTTCCGGGCATCGCCACGCTCGCCGGCCATGCCACGCGCACGGCGGACCAGCTGATATCGCAAGCTGAAAAGATCACGCCCGACGACGTACTGGACACCGTCTACGACAACGAACGATACGACCTGCATTCAGGCGCGCTGCTGATGCAGGCCTTTCACCACGGGAACGACCACCGCACCCACATCTGCACCATCCTCGGCAGCCACGGCCTGGAGTACGAGCAGATGGACGTGTGGGCTTACGCCGAGGCGACGGGCGCGATGAAGCTCAAGGGCAAGGCCTGATGCTGACCGCAGTCGTTCTCGTCAGGTCGACTCGCGAAGGGCTGAACTCACTCGGCCCGAAGCTGGCCGACATCGAGGGGATCGCTGAGGTCTACACCGTGACCGGCGACTGGGATTTCGTCGCGATCGCCAGGGTCCGCGAGCACGACGACCTTGCGAAGGTGGTGACCCAGCACCTGGCGCGTCTCGACGGCATCGAGCGCACGCAGACGATGGTCGCCTTCCAGCAGTTCTCGGCCCACGACCTCGAGGCCATGTTCGGCCTGGGGCTCGAGGACAGGAAAGGCTGAACGACCTCCTGCCCGTCGCGCTACGCGCCGCTCGCGCCGGCGCGAGCGTCCTCCTCGACGCGGGGCTGCCACGTCCGGGGAGCGTCGTGGAGCTCAAGGGTGTGGGCGACTACGTGACCGCATCGGACCGCAAGTCCGAGGCGGCGATTCTCGAGGTCCTCGCTCGTGAGTCCGCGGGGATCAGCGTCCTTGCGGAGGAGGGCGGCGGCCAACGCGAGGGCACGATGTGGGTCGTCGATCCGCTGGACGGGACCACGAACTTCACACGCGGGTTCCCCTCGGTGGGTGTGTCGATCGGGCTGCTCCAAGACCGAAAGCCGGTCCTCGGGGTCGTGCTCGCGCCGTTTCTCAAGCTCGAGTTCAGCGCCGTCCGTGGTGGAGGCGCGTTCATGAACGGCGAGCGCCTCCCGCGTCTGCGTTCTCTCGAGCCCTCCAGGGCGGTCGTCGCGACCGGGTTTCCCTTTCGCAACAAGACCCTGCTCCCCCGCTACCTCCACGTCATGGAGGCCGCGCTGCACCGCTTTGAAGACCTGCGCCGCGCCGGCGCGGCCGCCCTTGACCTGGCCTGGACGGCCGCGGGCACCTTCGACGGGTTCTTCGAGCTTGGGCTCAACCCATGGGACGTCACGGCTGGGTCGGCCCTCGTGATCGAGGTCGGCGGCCGCGTCACAGACTGGTCAGGCGGCGATTCGTGGATCGAGACGGGTCACATCCTGGCCGGGGCGCCGGCCGTGCACGAGGCCCTGCTAGAGCTTGCCCGACAATCGCCGCACGGGTAGCTCCACGAGGGCGCGCCACTGCTGGCGAAGGGCCAAGCCTTTCGGCACGGTGCTCGCCTCGCGTCTCACGCTGGGAGTCGTGACCCTCAGCCTGACCGCCGTCCGGAAGTCACCCTCGTACTCGGTGACCACGCGCGCGATGTCGTGCGCGCCGAAATGGCAGTCGCTCCCACCGACCGCCG
Organism: Candidatus Dormiibacterota bacterium; assembly: GCA_049582065.1. Classification (GTDB taxonomy): domain Bacteria; phylum Chloroflexota; class Dormibacteria; order Dormibacterales; family Dormibacteraceae; genus DATKSS01. The sequence continues at coordinate 14,126 of JBAUTF010000277.1, forward strand.
CTCCCAGGCGATCCCGATTCCGCTGATAGAAGTCGTCCAGCATTCGGCGCCGGCGTCCACCGATCGGCACCGTGAACCTCATCTCGATCCCGTCGATGTGACGCCGCTCGATCAGCCGCCGCAGCATGCTCGGCTGCATGGAGCCGAAATAGACGGGCATGAAGGGGTGCGGGATGATGACCAGCCCTCCCTGGTCGTGAATCGCGTCGACCGTGTCATCGACGGACATCCCCCGCTTGACGGGTTCTTCGAGGAACCATCCCAGGATGTGCGTCTGGGCCGGCCAGGCTGTCGTGACCTCCTGCCCCGGGATGACGGCCAGGCCCTCGGCCTCCCCGCGGTGTCGCACCTCATTCACCGACGCCATGGTGTCGTGGTCCGTCACCGCGATCAGGTCGAGGCCCGCTTTGACTGCTGCGTCGACAAGCTCCGCGGGCGTGACCATGCCGTCGGACGAAAGCGTGTGGCAGTGAGGATCGGCGACGGGCACGGACCTAATCCTGGAAGAGCGAGCGGATGAACGCCGGCGGCTCGAACACGATCAGGTCGTCGATGCCCTCCCCCACTCCGGCGAACTTTACCGGGACCCCGAGCTCCGACTCGATCGAGATGACGGCGCCGCCCTTGGCGCTGCTGTCGAGCTTGGCCAGGACCAGGCCGGTCATCGGGATCGCCTGGTTGAACACGCGAGCCTGCACGAGGCTCGTCAGGCCGAGCACCGCGTCCAGCACCAGGAGCGATTCGTACCTGGCGCCGTCAAGCGCTTTGGCGGCGACCCGGCCCACCTTGCCCAGCTCCTCGAGCAGGTTGCGCTGCGTCTGGAGGCGACCCGCAGTGTCCACCAGCACGACGTCGTGCCCGCGCCCGCGGGCCAACTGAACGCCGTCGAACACCACCGAAGCCGGGTCGGCGCCCTGCTGCCCGGCGAAGTGCATCACGCCTGCCCGTTCCGCCCAGGCCACCATCTGTTCCACTCCTGCCGCGCGGTAGGTGTCGGCGGCGACTACCAGCGGGTTGCGACCCGCGGCGTGCAGCCGGTGCGCCAGCTTGCCGATGGTCGTCGTCTTGCCGGCGCCGTTGACGCCGTAGACGAGCACGCACGCCGGATTGGCGGTCAGGTCGAGATCCCGCAGACGGGTCGACATGACCTCGGACGCGGCCGCCACCAGCGCGTCGACGGCCTCATCGCGGGTTCGAGGCGCCCGGCGGCGCACAGCCGCCGACAGGCCTGCAGCCATCACCGGCCCGAGATCGGCCGAGATGAGCAGCTCCTCGAGCTCCTCGTAGTAGCCGGCCGCCAGCGGTGGGCTGAGGGAGCGGAGACCGGCCGACAAAAGACTTCGAGTCCGTCCGCCGACCCGACTCCAGACGCTCGGCTCTCTGAGAGGCCCCGTCAACCCGCCTGGGCGGTGCTCGCGGCCCTGGTGGCCGGCTTGCGGATGTCGTCGAGCCGCACCGAGACGAGGTGCGACGACCCGCTCTCATCGAGGTGAATGCCGTAGAGCGTCGAGGCGTACGACATCGTCACATGGTTGTGCGTGATGACCAGGAACTGCCGCTGCGACCCCAGGCGCGCCACCATCTGCCCGAACCGGCCCACGTTGGCGTCGTCCAGGGCCGCGTCCACCTCGTCCAGGATGGTGAAGGGGCTCGGGTTGACCTCGTCGAGGGCGAGGACGAGCGCGAGCGCCGCCAGAGACCGCTCGCCTGAGGAGAGCAGCGTCACGTTCTGCAGCCGCTTGCGTGGCGGCTGGACGAGGATCTCGACCCCGGTGCGCGGCCCCTCTTCGCCCTCCGCATGCCGGAGGGTGGCGCGGCCACCGGGGTTGAGCTCGGCGAAGTATTCATTGAAGTTCGCGGCCACGGCGCCGAAGACGGCTTCGTACCGAGACTCCTCCTCCTCGCGCAGCTTTCCGATGAGCTGCTCCAGGTCCGCTCGTGCCGCGGCGATGTCCTGCAGCTGGTCCGCGAGCGTCTGGAAGCGCTCCTCCAGCTCGCGGCACTCGGCGTCCGCGAGCGCGTTGGTCGGCCCGATCTCCTCCAGGCGGCGCTCCAGGGCACGCATCTCCTTTTCACGCACCTTGCCGCCGGGGACCTCTTCAGGGGCGACGCCGCCCGGCATGCGCGAGCGGATCTCGTCCATCCGCGCCTGCAAGAGCTCGGCCTCGCGCGCGAGCAGCTCGAGGTTCCCCTCCAGGGTGCCCGCTTTGAGACGCGCGTCGATGCGAGCCTCCTCGAGGGCCACCAGACGGCGCGCGCCCTCGGCCATCTCCGCCTCGTCCTCCGGGGATTCGCGCTCGGTGGCGGCGAGCGCCGAACGCGCCGCATCGGCGGCGCCGGCGAGCACGGGGATGGATTTGGCGGCTGCCGCCGCCGCAGCTTCGAGCTCCACCACGCGCGCCCGCCTGTCGTCAGCCGTGCGCCCCAGCCGCGCGAGGTCTTCATCGACAGACTCGAGCTGGCGCTTGAGGTCGTCCACCCGGTCCCGCCATCGCGCTCGCTCGAGCTCCTGCTGATGTGCGACCGCCCGGCGCTCCGCCATTGCCTCGAGCCCGGCTTCCAACTCGCGCGTCACTGCGGAGGAACGCTCCTCGGCGGCAGCCGCGACGCGCTCGAGGTCCGCCAGCCGGGCCGACTCCGTTCCTTCCGCCTCGCGAGCCGACTCGAGCAGGCGCACAGTCTCCTCGGATCGGGCGGCGCTCCCCGCTCGCGCCCGGAGGTGGGCAAGCTCGGACTCCGCCTGCTTGACCTTCTGCGCGGCGCCGCCGGCCAGCGAGGCCGCGGGCTCAAGCGCCGTCATCCGCTCGCGTAGGTGGGCCCGCCTCGTGTCGATCTCCAGCCTCGGATCCGAGCCGGCCCGGACCATCCCGGCATGCCGGTAAACGCCGTCCTTGGTGACGCCGTCGCCGACCACGACGTGGCCGAGCAGCCGCCGCGCGATCAGCTCGTAGCCGGTGCGGCATCGCGTGTGCTCGAGCAGAGAGCCGGGGAGCGGGTCAGGCGCCGGCACCGGGAAGAGGACGGTGCGCTGGTGGTCGCCCGCGCCGGCCGAACCCAGGGCGGCCTGCTCGTCCTGCTCCACCAGGGCCTCGACCAGGGGGCCCAGCACGGCCGAGAGCGCCGCCTCGTAGCCTGCCTCGGGCGTGAGCACGTCGCTGAGCCTCAGAAGACCAGGACCGGCCTCGGGACGCAGCGCGCTCAGGCCCTCGAGCTCGGAGCGCAGTCTCGTCACGGTGATGGCGGCGGTCTCGGCGGCCTCGGACTCGTCGCGAGCCCCGGCCAGCTCGGCCTCGGCCTCGGGGATGAGCCGGGCCGCGGCGGCCATCTCGTCGAGGCGGGCCATCTGCTCCTCCAGGAACTCGCGCCTGGTGCGCAGGCCGGCGAGCGAAGAGGCCGCGCTCGCGGCCGCGCGGCGTGCCTGCTCCGCGTCGCGGCGAGCATGCAGCACGCCCGACTGGTCCGGCGCCGCCGGGGGCGGCCCCGGTTCGGGGACCGCGGCCAACGTGAGCGAGGCCTGCTCCAGTTCGGCGGCGAGCTGAGCTCGCACAGACCCGGCCGCGATGGACTGGGTCCGGCCATCCGCCTCTTCGCGGCCCGCCGCGACCGAAAGGGCCTGCTGGTTGGCCGAACGCTCCTGGGCCAACTGCAGCACGTGCTCCGCCTGCGCCACATCGAGCCGCAGCCGGCCGAGCGTGCGCTGCCGGGCGAGGCGCATGTCCTGTGCCGCCTGGATGTCGGCGCGCCACGTCTGGAACTCCGCCTCCGCCGATCTGGCCTGCTCCCGCGCTTCGACGAGGCGCCGCTCCAAGGCCTGCGCCTGGGACGAAGCGCGCCGGTGCGCGTCGCGCGCCTCGCGCCACTCCTCCCATACGATGCTGCCGCGCAGCAGCTCGAGCCGGGCCGCCGCCTCGGCCGCCTCGCGCGCAGCCTCGGCCTGGGCTCTCAAGACCTCGAGACGGGGCTCGATCTCCGACCTCAGGTCTGCCAGGCGCAGCAGGTTGGCCGCAAGCTCGGTCAGGCGCTGGGCGGCCTCCTGCCGGCGTGCCTTGACGCCGCGCACCTGCGCCGCCTCCTCGAGCAGCTGCCGGCGCTCGGCCGGCGAGCAGACGACGATGTGCTCGATGTCGTGCTGGTCGATGATCGCGTACGAGTCGACGGTCAGGCCGGTCGACGACAGGAGGTGGAGCAGGTCGCGTCTTCGGACGCGGCTTCCGTTGAGGTAGTAATCGCTCTCGCCGTCGCGCTCGATGCGGCGCTTGATGGCGACTTCGTGGTAGTCGACCGGCAGGCGGCCCGCCGTGTTGTCGAACACCAGCGAAACCTCCGCGAACGACGCCCGGGACCGCCGCTCCCCACCGGCATAGATGACCTCCTCCATCTTGCGACCGCGGAGGTCACGCGCCTGGCCGGAGCCGAGCACCCACTTGATGGAGTCGACGATGTTGGTCTTGCCCGAGCCATTGGGGCCGACGATCGCGGTCACCCCGCCTTCGAACCGGATCTCGGTGGGCCGGGCGAACGTCTTGAAGCCCAGCAGGCTCAGTGAGCGGAGGAACAAACTGGGCGCTACCGTAGCAGATGTAGGGGTCGTTTGATCCTCAGGCACAAGATGTGCGCGCTACTCGAGCGGCTCTCCGAACTGGCGGCTGCGGGTTTCCGCCGGCTCTGCGGGTTCTGTGGGCGGCGGCTCAGGGCCCGGCTCAGGCTCCCCACCCGCCTCCTGATGGCCTTCCGCCTCCGGCACCAGGGTGACGATTACCGCGGCCGCCATCGCTCCCGACTCCGGAGTTGTGGGCTCGGCCCGCTTTCGCGGCGATCGCCGGGCGCGCGGCTTGGGTGTCTTGGCGGCCGGCTTGTCTGCCGCAGCGCCGAGTAGGCTGGCGAGCGCCGCGCGCGCGGCATCCTGTTCCGCCTCCTGCTTGGTCTCGCCATGGCCGGTGCCCAACGGTTCGGCGCCCGCGAACACGACGGACGTGTACTCGCGCTTGGTCCCGACGCGTGCTCCCTCGCTGTCATAGAACGGAGTGGTTCCAAAGCGCTCCTGCGCGACCTGCTGCAGCCGGCCCTTGAAGTTCTCGTCCTTGGCAGGGCTGGGCAGCGACCGATAGCGGTTCAGGTAGTAGTGATAGGCCGCATCGTAGCCCGCGTCGAGGAACATGGCGCCGAGCACCGCTTCGAACGCGTTCGCCAAAAGCGACTTGAGGTTGCGGCCGCCGCCTTTGGCGATGCCCTTGCCCAGGTACAGGTAGCTGCCGAGGTCGAGCTGCTCAGCGAGAAGGGCGAGGGTGTTGGTGTTGACCATCGCCGACCTGGTCTGGGTCAGCTCGCCTTCAGTCGCGCCGGGATGATGCTTATACAGATACTCCGCGGTGATGAGCTGAAGCACCGCGTCGCCGAGATACTCGAGCCGTTCGTTGTCGCGCGGCGAAAGGTGAGGGCTCTCGTTGGCGAAGGAGCTGTGGGTGACTGCCTCCAGCAGCAGGCCAGGGTCGCGAAAGTGGATCCCGATCTTCTGCTGGAGAAGCTGCAGGGATTGCGCGAGCGGGGCAGCCTGCGGCTGTGCTATGAGCCGGCCTTCTCCTGGATGTACTCCCAAGCCTGCCCGACGGTGGTGATCTTCTCCGCGTCGTCGTCGGGGATCTCCAGACCGGTGTTCTCTTCGAACGCGTAGATCAGCTCCACCAGGTCGAGCGAATCTGCGTTGAGGTCCTCCTGGAACGACGCGTCCATCGTCACCTGCTCGGGCTCACAACCAAGGCGCTCCACGATGATGTTCTTGAAGTCCTCGAAGCTCAGCTTTTGAGTTTCCATACGCGACCTACTGTATCACCGCGAGGGAACGGAGCCGCCGGGGCTGGGCTATTCCGAGAGCGCGACCCCGTCAACGGCGGACGGGGTGCCGGCGGCGAGCGCCAGGCGTCCCGGGGCGAGCTCCCGCATCATCCCGGTGAGCGCGCGCTTCGGGCCGACCTCGATGAACGCGTCGCAACCCATCTCGACGAGCGCCCCCACGCACGCGGCCCAGCGCACAGGCGAGCGGAGCTGCATCTCCATGACGTGGGCGATGCGATCACCTCCGAGGTGCGGCCTGCCGGTCAGGTTTGCCATTACGGGCATGCGGGGCGAACGCCACTCGACCCGATCGAGGGCCGCGCGAAGGCGCTCCGCGGCCGGCGCCATGAGGGGGGTGTGAAACGCGGCGCTGACGTTCAGCGGGATCACCCTTTTTGCGCCTGCGACCTGGAGTCGCTGCGTGGCCACCTCGAGACCTGTCATCGTGCCCGCGATCACGATCTGCGTCGGGGTGTTGTAGTTGGCCGGCCAGGCATCGTTCATGCCCGCGAGCGCCACCTCGACCGCCTTGGCGTCGAGGCCCAGCACGGCCGACATCGAGCTCGTGCCGGCCGGCGCTGCCTCCGCCATCGCCGTCCCACGTTCGACCACGGCCTTGATGACCTCGGGCGCGCCGACGGCCCCGGACACCGCGAGCGCCGCGTACTCGCCGACGGAGTGTCCCGCCGCGGCGGCGGGCTCGATGCCCCGCCGGCGCAGCAGCATCGTCAACCCGATGCCGGCAAAGCACAGGGCCGGCTGGGCGTTCTGGGTCAGTCTCAGCTCGTCATCGTCCGCCGTGGTGAGAAGGCGGCGGAGATCCACGCCCGCGAAAGATGCGCACCGGTCACACAGGGCCGAGACTTCGGCATCGGCGAGGAGCTCGATTCCCATGCCAGGCTGCTGCGAGCCCTGGCCTGGGAAGACGAATGCGACCTTCGCCGTTATTCGGCCGCCTTGATGACTTCGCGGCCGGCGTAGTGCCCGCAGTTGGGGCAGATGGAATGCGGCCGCTTGGGCCGCTTGCAGTTGGGGCACGGCTGGATCTGGACCAGCGCGAGCGCGAGGTGCGATCGGCGGCGCCCCTTCTTCGACTTGGATAGCTTGACCTTCGGTAGAGCCACGGCTCTCGGAAGTTTACGTGAAGAGGCGCGGGTGAGGCAGGCCTCCCCCGCGGAACCCCCTCCGGCGCAATGCAACCACTGGAGGCGTCTGGAAGGTGAAACGCCTGGTGGCGGCCGGAATAAATCCGGCCTAAAGCTCCTCTCAGCTCTTATTAGGAGCCAGTCGCTTGGTCCGCGTTCTCCTCGGAGGCCGGCTGGTTGGTCTGGAGCGCCTCGACTCCGCGGCGGACGGTCGCCAGCGTGCGGCCGAGATGCGCCTCGAGCTGCTTCAGCTGCTCCAGGGCGTATCCCTCGGCCTCGCGGATGATCTGGTCCGACTTCGCCTGCGCCTCTTTGATCACCTGGGCGGCGTGGCGCTCGGCGCGGCGGAGGATCTCGTGCTCGGACGCCGTCTCCTCCGCCCTTTCGTTGGCCCGCGACATGATGCGCGCGGCCTCGGCATGGGCCTCGCTGATGATCCGCTGCTGCTCGGAGACGGTCCAGTTCGCCTGCTTGATCTCGTCGGGGAGGTTGAATCGGACCTGGTCGATCAGCTCCATGATCTCGTCCTCGTTCACCATGACCTGGGTCGAGAGCGGAACGTGGCGTGCGTTCTGGATCAGATAGTCGAAACGGTCAAGCAGCTCGTCGACCTTTATCTGTACTTCTCCTTCAACGCTCTCGCAACGGGTGGCGGCACCAGGTCCGACACGTTCCCGCCATAGCTCGCGATGTCCTTCAAGATACTTGACGAGACGTAGATGTGGGCGAAGCTCGACATGAGGAACACCGTGTGTATGTCCGGGGCAAGCTTACGGTTCATCAGCGCTTGCTGTAGCTCGGCGTCGAAGTCCGAGTATGCGCGCAGCCCTTTGACCAGTGTCGTCGCCCCTTTTGAGCGGGCGTATTCGACGGTCAATCCTTTGAAGCTTGCCACCTCGACCCGCTCGCGCCCCTTGAGCGACGCGCCGATCAGGTGGATGCGCTCCTCCACGGTGAAAAGCGGCTGCCGCTTGTCGGGGTTGGCGGCCACCGCGACGATGAGCGTGTCGAATATGCCGAGCGCCCGGTCGACGACGTCCAGGTGGCCGTTGGTGAAAGGGTCGAAGCTGCCCGGGTAGACCGCGGTCTTCACCTTCGGTCGCGTGACGCTCACGCTCGAAACACCGTGACCATCGTGTCCCCGTAACGCCGCTGCCGGTCGATCTGCAGTCGGCTCAGGCTCGGCATCTGCTGCCGCCGTGAATGCTCGGCCAGCACAGTCGCCGAGGTTACCTCGCGGTCGAGCACCTTCAAAGCGCGGTCCATCACAACGTCCTCGTAAGGCGGATCGAGAAATATGAAGCGCGCGACCTTCATCGCATCTGGTGAAGCCTCGAGCCACCGCACGACGTCAGCCCTGACGACGGTCGAGCGTTCCTTGAGGCCGAGCGCGTCCAAGTTCTGGCGCAGGATAGCAAGACCACGCGGCTCGCGGTCCACGAAGGTCACGGTGGACGCGCCGCGTGACAGGGCTTCGATACCGAGCGCCCCGGAGCCCGCGAACAGGTCGAGCACGCGGGCCCCGTCGATGTCCTGGCCGACCATGTTGAAGATCGCCTGCTTCACCATGCCCTGGGTCGGCCGGATGTTCCTGGGTGCTTTGAGCCGGCGCCCTCTCGCCTCGCCCCCGCTGACTCGCAGCTTGGACGCGGGGCTCACGGCCTCACCCTGATGATGCCATCGCCGCGCATCGCACCTATCAGCACCGCCGGGTGAGGCGCCGATCTCATGTCATCTTCGAAACGGGCGGCGTTCTCCGGTGGCATGGTGACGAGCAGCCCGCCGCTCGTCTGAGCGTCGCATAGCATCAACTGGTCGATCTCCGCCAGGCCATGCCACTCCACCTGGTCTCGATATGCGGCGTGGTTGCGGCGGGTGCCGGCCGGGAACAGGTCCCTTTCCGCGAGCTCTCTCACCCCGGTCATGAAGGGGACCGACCCAAAGTCGACGTCCGCGCCGCCTTTGAGGTTGGCGAGGTGGCCGATCAAACCGAAGCCGGTCACGTCGGTGGCGGCGGTCGCGCCCGCGCGGACCATCGCTTCCGACGCCTGCCGGTTGAGCAGGCTCATGACGGCGACGGCCTCGCGCTCAAGCTGAGGCGGGCACAACCCTCGCTTGATCGCCGTCGCCACGAGGCCCGAGCCGAGCGGCTTGGTCAGGTAGAGAAGGTCCCCCGGCCGCGCACCCTCGTGGGTCATGACGCGGTCCGGATGCACCTCGCCGATCACCGTGTAGCCGAACTTGGGCTCCGCGTCGTCGACCGAATGACCGCCGACCACGGCGATTCCCGCTTCGGCGAGCTTGCTCGCGCCGCCCGCGACGATCTTCTCGAGCAGTCCGGTGCCCAGCTTGTCGCGAGGGAAAGCGGTGATGCCGAGCGCGAAGAGCGGGCGCGCCCCCATTGCATACACATCGCTCACGGCATTGGCCGCTGCAATCGCGCCGAACTCGGTCGGGTCATCGACGATGGGCGTGAAGAAATCGACCGTCGCCACCAGGGCGCGGTCGGGCGCGATGCGATAGACCGCCGCGTCGTCGCGTGCGGATGCGCCGAGCATCACGTTGGGGTCGACGATCGGGGGCAGAGCCCCCAGTACCTGCCCTAGCTCCACCGGGCTGAGCTTGCAGGCTCAACCCGCGCCGTGGCTGTACTCCGTCAACCGAAGAGGCGAAACCTGGTCCATATGTGCTAAGTATCGTTTGTGCCAGGTACGCCTCCCCATCCGGCCCTGCGGGCCACCTTCCCCGCTCGCGGGGAAGCATCTTTCCTTGCCTGATGGCCCTTGTGTTCGGGGCCATCGCCCCCCATGGTGGCCTGGCGATCGCGGAGGCGTGCTCGCCCGACGAGCGCGACCTCGCCCTGGCGACTCGCGAGGGCATGACGGAGCTCGGCAGGCTGTTCGACGCCGCCCGTCCCGAGGTCGTGGTGGTCGCAACGCCGCACAACGTCCACATCCCGAATGCGCTGGGAGTCATCGTCTCGGGGCGTGTGGCAGGCGGATTGCCAGGATCGAACCCGCCCATCGCGCTCGACGTCCCGTCGGAGACCGACCTCGCCTGGGGCATCCTGAGGTCCTTCGCCGAGTCGGGGTTGCCGGGGACCGGGGTGAGCTTCGGCTCGAACGACCCAACGACGGCCGTGGCTCCGATGGACTGGGGCATCCTGATCCCGCTCTGGTTCATGGGCGGCCGCCACGACCCACCGGTGCCGATCGTGGCGGTGACGCCCGCTCGCGACCTCCCAGGTTCGGCGCACGTGGCCGCGGGGACGGCGATCGCGCTGGCGGCGGAGCGATCAGGTCGCCGGGTGGCGTTCATCGCGAGCGCGGACCACGGCCACGCGCACCTCGAAAGCGGTCCGTACGGGTATCACGCGGCGGCGGCCGAATACGACGCCCTGGTCGCCGAGCTCATTCGCACCGACAGCCTAGGCCGGCTCCTCGAGATCACCCCCGCGACGGTGGAGAACGCCAAGGCGGACAGCTGGTGGCAGATGCTCATGTTCCACGGCGCCACGCTCGGCTGGCGCGGACACCTCATCTCATACGAGGCGCCGACCTACTTCGGAATGCTCACCGCGGCGTACGAGCCCCTGCCCGCGCTCAGCTGATCGACGTCAGCTCGAGACGCCTGGCCACGGCGGCCTGCAGCGCAGGGTGGTGCTCCAGGCCGGGGTCGGTGGACAGCACCAGTTCAGCTTCCTGCCTGACCTCGCTCAACAGCTCCGGCTGCTGCAGCGCTTGCATGGCCACGTCGGACATGCCGTGCTGGCGAGGGCCCATCAGCTCCCCCATCCCCCTGATTCGCATGTCCTCCTCTGCAAGCTCGAAGCCGTCGCGGATGCGCGTCATCAGGTTCAGGCGCATGAGGCTGGTCTCCGACGGATCGTCCGCCAGCAGGACGCAGCGCGACTGTCCGGCCCCACGGCCGACCCGGCCACGGAACTGGTGGAGCTGAGCCAGCCCGAAACGGTCCGCCCCTTCGATCATCATCACGGTCGCGTTGGGCACGTCGACGCCAACCTCGACCACAGCCGTCGCTACCAAGACCTGGATCTCGCCGGACACGAACTGCTGCATCACCTGCTCCTTCTCCTTGAGGCGGCCGTGGACCAGGCCGAGGCGAAGGTCGGGGAAGACCTCCGTGCGCAGCCGTTCGAACTCGGCGGTCGCGGAGCGGGCGGCGAGCAGCTCCGACTCCTCGATCAGCGGGCAGATCACGAAGGCCTGCCGGCCCGCGAGGATCTCCCGGCGGACCAGGTCGTAGGCCTCGCCACGGTGAGCCGGGTCGATCACCTCCGTTTCCACAGGGCTGCGTCCCGGGGGCTGCTCGTCGATCACCGAGACCGCCATCTCGCCTTACAGTGCGAGCGCCAGAGTGCGCGGGATCGGTGTCGCGGTCATGGCGAGAAAGTGGGGCCGGCCTCGGCCCTTGCCGCGCAAGAGCTCGCGCTGGCCCCTGCCGAAACGGTGCTGCTCGTCGACGATCGCCAGCCCGAGGTTGAGGAACTCCACGTCCTCTTCGATCAGCGCGTGCGTGCCCACCACCAG
>JBAUTF010000278.1:0-2747 GCA_049582065.1 Candidatus Dormiibacterota bacterium
CACTTTCGTCACCATCCCGTCGGCAATCGCGGAACTCTCGATGGTCCTCTATCTACTCGTGTTCGGCGTGAAGACGTCAAAGCGAGTCGAGCGCACTCTTGCCGCGGCGTGAACGGCATGAAAGACACTGTGATTGTCAGGACCCAAGGTCCTAGCAAGCGTTATGGCGACGGAGTCCTCGCCGTGGACTCCGTCGCCATGACCGTGCGGCGTGTTGGGTCACAACCGCATTGCTCTGACCATCGACACGTACAGCCACGTTCTGCTCGCTCTGAGACGTGACGCTGCGGACCCGATGATCGTGTCCTTGACCGCGAGCGCTGATTCGCGTCTCTCGCGACCGGGATATTTGCACCCCACAGGGTAGTTATCGCAAACACCCTCTACCTGGCTCTCTCTTTCCTTGAATCTGACCTCGCGACCATACCTGCCGACCCCGAGGCGAGCACTATCGACAGGATCTCAAGGCCGAGAACGATCTGGCACGGCTTGCCGCTTCGCCCGTGGCCCCGGTGGTCGAAGAGGATGCGACGGTAACCAGGCACGACGAAGTAGTGGCCGCCCTCAAGGCTCGACCTCGTGACCGCTTATCGACTACTGAGACCACGGGCGGGATTCGGATTCGAACGATCAGGCAGCTTTGGCTGAGCCGGCCGCAGCCACCGCGACCTGACCGGCAGAGGCCTGGACCGGGATCGTGAAATGAAACGCGGACCCTTTTCCGAGTGTGCTCGCAGCCCAGATGCGGCCACCGTGCATCTGCACGAGCTGTCGTGCGATGACGAGCCCCAGCCCAGTTCCGGAGATCTTCTGAACAGAGTTTTCGGAGAAGCGCTCGTAGCGCTGGAAGAGGCGTGCGAGGTTTGCAGGCGCGATGCCGACGCCCTCATCCTGCACCGTCATATGCACCTGGCCGGCATCGAGCGCGGTCGTGATCAGGACGTGGCCACCGTCTGGCGAATACTTGACGGCATTGCTCACCAGGTTCGAGATCACCTGGAACAGCCGGTCTCCGTCCGCCATGAGACACGGCAGAGCGGCGTCGAGCCTGGCATCGATGGTGCATTTGGGGCTGGACGCTCTCGCCCGCTCGACGGCGCCTTCAATCGTGGCATTGAGATCTACCGGCTTGAGCTCGAGATCGGCGCGTCCCGCCTCCAACCGGTCGAGATCGAGCATTTCGCTGATCATCCGGTTGAGGCGCGTCGAGTCGTTGAAGATGTCCCCGGCGAACGCCTTGACGTCGCTCGCAGGCAGCGCCTGGTCTCGCATCATCTCGCTGAAACCCTGGATCCCAACCAGCGCGGTGCGAAACTCGTGGCTGACCATCGACATCACTTCGCTCTTCGCCCGGCTGAGGGCGGCAAGCTGAGCCTCACCCTCCCGGCTTCTCTTCAGCAGCAAGACCGAATCGCCGTAAGAAAGGAGCTGGCTGATCATGACGGCGACCACCAGGCCCGCGGCAGGAAAGACTAGGAATGAATCCAGGCCCCGCCCGGTCGACATCAGCCCAACGGCGGTCATCAACACCAACACGACTGCCAGCCACGGGACCGCCAGCTGCCACACTTGGATCGGACCTTCCTCGAGCGCGACCTCGCCTGCCTTGAGGGGCAGCAGCGGGGCCAGCGCGATCATCAGGAAGGCGATCACCCACCCGGAGTCGACCGCCGCGTTCACGTTCGCGTAAGCTCCCGTGGCAGTCAGAAAGGCGAACGCGCTGTCGGAGAATGCGTAGCCGGCAAGGCCGCCGAGGAGCAGCAACATCTGGCCCCGCTGAGATGGAATTGCGCGCCGGATGGTGATGACCAGCACCGAGCCCACCACGACATCGCCGACCGGATATGCAAGCCCCACGACCTTGGCCATCAGATCGTCCGGAGACTGGCGGTACACCGTCCCGAGTCCCAGGGCCCAGCTGATGGCAAACAGCGAGAGCGCGATGATAGTGCCATCTACAACCGCCCGGCTTCGGGTCGTAAGACGCATCGGAGCCGAAGGGAACGCGAGCACGCCCGCGACCGCCAGGGGTATGGCAAGTAGGTAGCCTGCGTCGGCCGGCGACGGAGTCGGGGGAGGAATCCCAAGACCAACCTCCAGGATGCTCCAATAGACCTCTCCGGCGAACCAGCACGCTGCCGAGGCGGCCAGCAGGCCCCAGGCGAGCCGTTTGCGACCCGTGAACCGGGTGGCTGCAAACGCGCAGCTGGCGGCGGCGATGAGGGCAGCAACACCGTTGCCGATGTCGTCCACCGCAGTGGTCCATCTGGGTCCACCCAGGCCGAGACCGGTGACCAGGATGAACCCGGCCACCCCGAGGGCGCAAACGATGGCGGCGATCGTAAACGTGTGCCAGCTCAATTGAGGTGCTTCGTCCGTTTGGGCGGTGGCGGCTAGTCCGCCCGGGGCGCGTAGGCTCACAAATCGGCCGGTCGAGCGCGACTTAGGCTCACACAGGTGAATGTTGCCAGCACTCTCCGGCCCTGTCGCCATCTTTAAGGAGGTGTATGCACCCCCCTAACTTGGGGGCTTCCATCGATCGCAGAACCTTGTCGACGGCCAGCCCGTACAGAACCCGCCGATTCTGTTCCGACACGGTATCGGCGGTCAAATGTGCTTTTATCACGACTCTTCGGTCGCTTCGAAGACGGCCGCGAAAACCGCCCATCACCGCGACGTCTTCCACGAGACTGTGGGGATCACATATTCATCGGCGGGCAGGCTACTCGGAGTAGGGTCGGCTGACC
>JBAUTF010000279.1:0-3448 GCA_049582065.1 Candidatus Dormiibacterota bacterium
ACGATGACCAGCGCCATCACCTGGCCGGCGGTGGCCGCCGCGCGAGTGTGCACGCTCGCGGTGCGCTCGTCCTCACCGGGCGCGCTCAGTACCGCGATGGGGTCCCACCGCCTTCCCACCAGCAGGATCAGGCCGTACGCGACCATGATCCCGGCCATGGCGAACGCCAGCCGCAGTGGGACGTGACCGACCAGGGCCAGTCCGAAGATGACGACGGCGAGGACGAATGCGCCGCCGGCTCCATTGAGAAATGACCAGGTCTTGCTCATCTGCCACCTCCATCACTGTCCGCCCCGGGGTCGAAGATCTGCTCGACCGACAAGTCGAAATAACGCGCCAGCGCCAGCGCCAGCGGCAGCGAAGGCGTGTACCGCTCGGTCTCGATCGCGTTCACGGTCTGACGAGACACATTCATCGCCCGAGCCAGGTCGCCCTGCGACAGCTGGCGGGCGGATCTGAGCTCCCGAACGTGGTTGCGCATACGGGTGTAAAGCTAGCTTGTCACCCCTCAGATGTCAAGTCAGCTTTACAGGTCGTTTAAGGCGTCAGCTTGCCTCCACAACGACGTCTTCGACCAGCCATACGAATCCATCAGTCAAGTCCGCCCCGTCTTCGACGAGCCATCCATCCAGCAGCAACCTCCCTACCATCGCGTCCACCAGGCTCGAGTGGGTGCAGACCAGGAGGGGGCGGGCGGCTGTCCCTCGCACCACAGCAAGCGCCCGATCCACCTCTGCCACTTCACCCAGAGCGTGGTCGGATTCGATCACCAGATCCCGGGCGTCAGCCAGCGGCATGACCGTCTCGCGGCAGCGGAGGTTGGGTCCGGTGAGGATTCTCGAGATCGGCCGGCCTTCAAGACATGCGACCAGCGCTCTAGCCTGCCGCCTGCCTTCGCGCGTGATCGGACGTAGACGCGACGGCCCGGGCCAAGAACCAGGACTGCCTGAGTCCGCCTCCTTGACGAGGTAGATGGTCACGGCCGGCAGAGACTAGCCGAGCCTGATTAAGGCCCGGTTATGAGTGGGCTGGAAAAGGCCTCATTCGTCGGGCAGGCTCGCAGGCGCATGCGGCGGTCGGGTGACGTCTCCGGGCGGCAACTGTGAGTCAGATGGTCAACCACCCTACCGCCGTACGATCTCAAGCTTCACTGCTCGAAACGCCCTGCTCTGAAATCGCTCCTGAGGGCTTGAATGATGAAGCCCGCCGTTGCTCGAAGGTTGGGATCGTGCGCCAGCAGCCGCTCCAGCAGCTTGGCCACGAACAAAGGGTTGCCAAGCCAGCTCTTGAGCGCTGTTAGCTCGTTGTGCAGATCCAAGACCTCGGCTCGCAGGTCCGCTGCGTCGGCGTGAACCTCTGTGGGTTGGGTGCTCAATCGAAGCCTGGCGCGAGTTTGCCCGGAGCAGGTGAAGCCTCCGCACGCTGGCGGGAAACCGCCGGTAAAGCGAAGAAGAAGGTACGGCTCGTCCTACTTTCGTGCGCTTTCGGTTCCGGACTGCTGTTGAGTACGAGTGCTACGAGGCGGACTGACTATCTCTTTGATCCGGTCGCGCGTGAATCGACCTACGAAAAGCGGCACGAACTGCGGCACGCGGGAACCAGCCAGGCGCTGGAGCGACTGGTCCGCCAGGGAGTCGATTGATTCCTCGGACACCAGGCCGCGGTACTCGGCTTTGATGGAGCGCACCTCGGATGCAACCATCTTGAGCACGCTTTGATCGAACGCCACACTCACGCTCATCGCTCCCCCTTTGCGTAGCCCACGCTAGGCATGGGCTCGATCCACCGGCAGGGCCACCCGACACTGATAGGTTAGGACTTCCCCGCTTTTCGACGTGCCCCCCGACCTTAACCTTCCCTTAACCGACCCTTTGCCCTGGTCCATGCGCTCGAGGCTAACGTGGATGTCGCCATCGCCACCAACCAGTCCTCCAGGCTGCCGCCCTCCAATCTGGACACGCTCGCCGAGCTTTTCGACGCTGTGTCGAAGCTGCGTGCCTCGGTCGAGGCCGAGAGCCGGCAGATGACAGCCGATTGGGGCCAGCCCATCGAGCGCGGCTCCTTCGCAGCCAGTGCGAGCAACCTCGCCGACTATCTCGCTCTCCGCCGCCGCGATTTGCGATCGCTGCAGGTTTCGCTCATGCCCTGGGGCATCTCGTCGCTGGGCCGGCTCGAGTCTCGGGTGATGCCGACCCTGGACGCCGTCGTCCGGACCCTGTCCGAGCTGGTCGGTCGGGAAGTCAGCCCGTCGCTGCCGAAACGACCGTCCGCCAATTCCTTCTTCGAAGGCGACATGCTGCTGGAGCGAAACACCGATGAGGTCTTCGGACCGCCGCCTCACGGGCGCCGGGAACGGATCATGGCCACGCTGCCGACCGAAGCAGCGACCGACTACGAGCTCGTACGTGATCTTGTTCGATGCGGCGCCGACTGCTTGCGCATCAACTGTGCGCACGACGATCAGGAAATCTGGACCGCCATGATCGCGAATGGTCGCCGCGCCGCGGCCGACCTTGGGCACGAAATCCGGATCGACATGGACCTCGCCGGCCAGAAGCCTCGAATCGAAGAGGTCAAGACCCCGGAGCGCCGTCTCGCCTCGGGTGATCGGCTGCTCCTGACATCAGCCGAACTTTCGGCCGGGATGCCGGCTGAGTTCCAGGCGCGCTGCACGCCTTCTTCTATCGTGGCGGAGCTCGAAGTCGAGCTTGAGGTGAGCATCGACGACGGCAAGGTGTCGAGCGTGGTCGAGTCGCGCGGCGAGGATTGGGCCATCCTTCGCATCACGCGAGCGCCGCAGAAGGGCAAAGTGCTGCGCTCTGGCCTGGGACTCAACTTCCCAGGCCGGATCATGAACTTACCCGCGCTGACGCCCAAGGACGTCGAAGATCTCGACTTTGTTGCCGCTAACGCGGACATCGTCGGCTATTCGTTTGTCCAGCGCCGCGAAGACGTGGCCCTGCTGCAGGAGGAGCTGCGGCGTCGCGGCAGGCTTCCGGCGCTGATGGCGAAGATAGAGACCGCGGAGGCCGTGCGCAAACTTCCCGAGATCATCGTGCAGGCCGCGCGGCATCAGCCTCTGGCTGTGATGATCGCTCGCGGCGACCTGGCCGTGAACATCGGTTACCTGCGCCTCGCCGAGATCCAGGAAGAGCTGATGTGGTTGTCGGAGGCAGCGCATGTTCCCGTGGTCTGGGCAACCCAGGTGCTCGAGCGCCTCGTGCAGAAGGGTGTGCCGAGCCGCGCGGAGGTGACCGACGCCGCGATGTCGGAGCGGGCCGAGTGCGTGATGCTCAACAAAGGGCCCCACGCGCTCGATGCGGTCACTTTGCTCGACCATCTGCTGCATCGCATGGAGAAGCATCAGTGGAAGAAGGTGCCGATGCTCCGCGACCTTCACGCATGGGATCACGACCCGGCAATCCATAGCTGAAGCGATTAGACCTCC
>JBAUTF010000280.1:0-5125 GCA_049582065.1 Candidatus Dormiibacterota bacterium
GCCGGCCGTTGAGCGCCCCGACAAGAGGGAACCGAGAGGGTTCCCTCTTGTACCTAGACGGTGTCGACCGCGCGCCAGCAATACCAGGCCGCGACGGTCCGGTAGGGCCGGAAACGGTCTCCATCGACCTGAAGCGCTTTGGGGCTGGGCAGGTCCTTGAGCTGGTGCGCCATCGCCCAGCCCTTGCGCACGCCGTAGTCGTCGACCGGCCAAACGTCCGGCCGGCGGAGCTGGAAGATCAGGAACATCTCGGCGGTCCAGCGGCCGATGCCGCGCACCTGGACGAGCCGGGCGACGAGCTCGTCGTCCGACAGCGCGTCGACGTCGTGAAGCGGAACAGTGCCGTCTTCCACCTTGCGAGCCAGGTCGGCGATGGCAGCCGCCTTCGCCCCGCTTACGCCCGCCGTTCGCATCGCCCCGTCGGGCAGAGCCAGGACCGCGGCAGGTGAGAGAGGGTCGGTGAAGAGCTGCAAGAATCGGCCGTGGATTGTCGCCGCGGCGGCGCCCGCGAGCTGCTGGTACATGATCGACCGCACGAGCGCTGCGAAGCTGTCGTCGAACGGGTCGCGCAAGTCCATCGCGCCTGCCCGCTTGATCAGGCTCGCCATGGCGGGGTCGCGGCGGGCGACGAGCCGGGTGCCGCGCTTGAGCTCGGCCAGGGTGGCCGGCGAGTCGGTCTTCAGGCGAACTCGGACATGAAATGTGCGAACTGCTCTTTGGTCAAGCGCAGCTCCGCCTCGCCGAAGTCCTTGAGCGGACGATCCGGGATGTGCTCGGTGGTCGCGAAGTCCTGCATGGTCGTGTCGACGTACAGCAGGCCGGTCACAAGCTGCCCGGCGGCGCGGCCCTCCTCGATGACGCGCATAGCGGCGCGTCGGTCCGAGGGATCGTGGTCTTCGCCTAGCTTCTTCAGCAGGATGTGCGAGCCGTCATGGAGCTCGACGTCGCGGATGGTACCCGGCTCGTAGTCAACCTGGACCTCTTCGAAGAACGGGATGAACGAGACGTCGGCGATCGTTTCGTCGTGTTCCTTCACCCAGCTGTAGCTCTTGGTCGACCCGTCGTGGTCGTTGAAGGTCACGCACGGCGAGATGATGTCGAGGATCGCGGTGCCGCGGTGCGCGAGCGCGGCCTTGATCAGCGGCACCACCTGCTTGCCGTCTCCGCTGAAGGAGCGGGCGACAAACGAGCAGCCGAGCGTCAGCGCCACGGCACACGGGTCGATGGGCTGGAAGGTGTTGACCGCGCCCTTCTTCTGCACCGAGCCGAGGTCGGCAGTGGCGGAGAACTGGCCCTTGGTGAGGCCGTAAGTGCCGTTGTCTTCGATGATGTATGTGCAGTCGATGTTGCGGCGGATCATGTGCATGAACTGGCCGAGGCCGATCGACGCAGTGTCGCCGTCGCCTGAGACGCCGAGCATGAGCAGCTCGCGGTTGGCGAGATGGGCGCCGGTGGTCAGCGCGGGCATGCGGCCGTGCACGCCGTTGAACCCGTGGGCGGTCTCGACGAAGTAGGCGGGCGTTTTGGATGAGCACCCGATGCCGGACATCTTGGCCAGGCGGTGCGGCTCGACCCCGAGCTCGTAGAGGGCTTTGATCATGTGGTTGGTGATCGAGTTGTGGCCGCAGCCGGCGCACAGCGTGGTCGCCGCGCCTTTGTAGGCATCACGAGCCAGTCCGATCCGGTTCAGGGTCACGCTCATACGGGCACGGCCTCCAGTTGCATCAAGGGTTCTGAGATGGCGACCGCCGGGATCGGCTGGCCGTTGTAATGACGGATCGAGCGTACGCGACCCACCAGCTCGGCGGGGAGCGCCAGCCGGATCAGGTCGTAGACCTGGCCGTCCCGATTCTGCTCGACGACGTAAACCTTTTCGTGTCGCGAGATGAAAGCGGCGACCTCGTCCGCGAGCGGAAGCGCGCGCAAGCGCAGGTAGTCGACGGTCCTTCCGGCCGCGGCCAGCGTCTCGCGAGCCTCCATCGCCGCGGCGTTAGTCGAGCCGAATGCGATGAGGCCGACCGAGGACTTCGAAGCCTCGTCGACGATGGGCGCAGGCAGCTCGTGGCGCGCGGTCTCAAGCTTCTTGAGGAGCCGGTCCATGTTGCGGGCGTAGGCGTCGGCGTTCTCCGTGTAGCGGGCGTGCTCGTCGTGTCCCGAGCCGCGGGTGAAATACCCGGCCGCAGGGTGGTCGGTGCCCGGGAGGGTGCGGTACGTGATTCCGTCGCCGTCTACGTCGCTGTAGCGGCCCCAGTCGCCGGCGAGTCGCTCGAGGTCGGCCTTCGACAGGACCTTGCCGCGGTCGAAAGGCTTGCCCGGGTACTTGAACTCGGGCGTCATCCACAGGTTCATGCCCAGGTCGAGGTCAGAGAGGACGAACACGGGGGTCTGGAAGCGGTCCGCGTAGTCGAACGCGTCGCGGCCGAATTCGTAGCACTCCTCGACGCTGCCAGGCAGCAGGACGATGTGCTTGGTGTCGCCATGGGACAGGGTGTAGGCGAACCCGACGTCCGCCTGCGACGTGCGCGTGGGCAGCCCCGTGGATGGGCCGATGCGCTGGATGTCGAAGATCACGACCGGCACCTCCGCGTAGTAGCCGAGCCCCGCGAACTCCGCCATCAGCGAGATGCCCGGGCCCGAGGTCGACGTCATCGCCCGGGCGCCCGCCCAACCGGCGCCGATCGCCATCCCCACCGCCGCGAGCTCGTCTTCGGCCTGAACGATCGAGATGAGCTTGGTCCCTGTCTTGGGGTCGGTGCGGAACCGTTCCGAGTAGGCGATGAGGTTCTCGCACACCGAGGACGAAGGGGTGATCGGGTACCACGCCACGACGGTCACGCCACCCATCAGGGCTCCGAGCGCCGCCGCCTGATTGCCTTCGACCAGCACCTTGCCTTCGACAACGCCCTTCATGGGCTCCAGCCGGTACGCGTCTTTTTTGGAGAAGTTGTCCTGCCAGAAGTCGAAGCCGACCTTGATCGCGTCCAGGTTGACCTGGACGGCTTTCGGTTTGGACAGGAACTGCCGCTTGACGCCGTGCTCGAGTGCCTCCCAGGGGATCCCGAGAAGGCCAGCCACGACGCCGACGTAGATCATGTTGGCCAGCTGCTTGCGGAGGGTGTCGTTCTGGATCTTGGTCTTGGCCAGCTTGGAGAAAGGCACGGGGTAGTAGTTCACGTCGGTGCGCGCCTCGGCGGTCGAGAAAGCCTCTTCGTGGATGACTACGCCGCCCGGCCGGACCGTCTTGAGGTCCTGGTGCCAGGTCGTGGCGTTGAAGGCGACGAGGATGTCGACCTTGTCGGAGCGAGCCATGTGGCCTTCAGGCGTGACCCGTAGCTGGTACCACGTGGGAAGGCCCTCTATGTTGGACGGGAAGACGTTCTTGGGCGCAACAGGGATGCCCATGTGGAAGATGGCGCGCGTCAAAACCAGGTTCGCCGTCTGGCTTCCGGAACCGTTGACGGTGGCTGCTTGAATGGTGAGGTCGTTAATGATCTGTTCGGTCACTTCCGCAGGGGCAAGAATTTTACGCGCCTGCAGCGGCGAGCCTCGATTCCTTAGAGTCCTCAGTACGTGAAGGTCGCCATACCGAAAGAAAGGACACCAGACGAACGCAGGGTGGCCCTCGTGCCGGACACGGCAACCAAGCTCATCGCCGCTCACCTCGACGTGGCGATCGAGTCGGGCGCCGGAGCCGCGGCATACCTCCCCGACGAGGTTTTCGAGCAGGCCGGGGTTCATCTGGTGGCGGGCGAAGCCGCGCTGCTCGCGGACGCCGACGCCGTGTTGAAGGTGCAGGCTCCGGGAGCGGACGAGATCCAGCTGCTCAAGAAAGATGCCGTGCTCATCAGCTTTCTCCAGCCGGCGACCCAGGGCGACATCGTCAAGGCGCTCGCCAAGCAGGGGGTCACCGCCTTCAGCCTCGAGCTGGTGCCTCGCATCTCCCGCGCCCAGTCGATGGATGCACTGTCGTCGCAGGCTTCAGCGGCCGGCTACAAGGCGGTGCTCATCGCAGCGTCCCGGCTGGGCAAGTTCTTTCCGATGATGATGACGGCAGCGGGCACTGTGGCTCCCGCGCGCGTGCTGGTGATGGGCGCCGGCGTGGCCGGCCTGCAGGCGATCGCCACGGCGCGGCGCCTGGGCGCGGTCGTGTCCGCATACGACGTCCGCCCCGCGGTGAAAGACGAGGTGCGCTCGCTCGGCGCGACGTTCATCGAGCTCGCGCTCGAAACGCAGGAAGGCGAGGGCGGCTATGCGCGTGAGCAGTCCGAAGAGTTCCTGCGCAAGCAGAGAGAGCTCATCGGCGAGCACGTTGCGAAATCCGACGTCGTCATCACCACCGCCGCGGTGCCAGGCCGGCGGGCGCCGCTCCTGGTCACCGGAGACATGGTCAAGGCCATGCGCCCTGGTTCGGTGCTCGTGGACCTGGCGTCGGAGACCGGCGGCAACATCGAGCTGACGCAGGTGGGAAAGGACGTCGACGTGAACGGGGTCACGATCATCGGGACGCGCAACGTCCCCTCGACGATGCCTCTGCACGCGAGTCAGCTCTACGCGCGAAACGTCGCCAATCTCCTGCTGCACCTCGTCAAGGACGGGGCGATCAACCTGGATTTCGCGGACGAGATCACCAAAGGCAGCTGCGTGACGCACGGAGGAGAGATCGTGAACGAGCGGGCCAAGCAGCTCGTGTCGACGTCATGAACAACGAGCTGCTCAACGAGCTGACGTTTTTCGTGCTCGCCATCTTCGTCGGCATCGAGGTGATCTCCAAGGTCCCGACCATCCTGCACACGCCTTTGATGTCGGGCACCAACGCGATCCACGGCATCATCCTGGTCGGCGCGATCGTGATCGCCGCGGGCGCCCATACGCCCGTCACCATCGCGCTGGGCCTGGTCGCTGTGACCCTCGCCACCACCAATGTGGTCGGCGGGTTTGTCGTGACCGACCGAATGCTCGAGATGTTCAAAGGCCGTCAGGCGGCGAAGCCGGTGCCCCCAGGATCGGCGCCCCAAACGCCCACTCCCAAATGACGATCGCCATCGCACTCGCCTACCTCGCTGCCGCCGTGCTGTTCATCCTGGGCCTGAAGCAGCTGAGCTCGCCCAAAAGCGCCCGCAACGGC
>JBAUTF010000281.1:0-3151 GCA_049582065.1 Candidatus Dormiibacterota bacterium
GCCTGCCCGAAGGACTCGACCTGGTTTTGTGGGTCGGGCTCGTGCTCCTCTGCCTCTCCGCGCTGGCCGGCGTCCGAACCGCCAAGTCGATCCAGCTCACCCAGTCCCTGGTGCGCGCCGGTCTCGAGCTGACCGGGCAGGTGCTCGACTCGCTGCTCGGGCCGGCTGCCCGGTGGGTGTCCAGCCACGAGGCGAGCCTCGCCCTCATCACGGTGGGAGCGGTTGCGCTCGCGTGGGTCGGGGTGGCGGTTCGTCTCGGATCGGTGGTGCGTCGTTCGCAGGAG
Source organism: Candidatus Dormiibacterota bacterium (assembly GCA_049582065.1). Classification (GTDB taxonomy): domain Bacteria; phylum Chloroflexota; class Dormibacteria; order Dormibacterales; family Dormibacteraceae; genus DATKSS01. The sequence continues at coordinate 285 of JBAUTF010000281.1, forward strand.
CCTCAGCCGAGACTCGGCGACTGGTGGGTGGTGAAGTACAAACGACGCATCAGGCCGCCCCTCCAGGTCCGAGCGGCCGTTCCGGCTGGTCCTGGCGCCTTTATGGACGCAGGCGCAGCGGCTCAGTACGTCGGTGTCTCGCGCGCCACGCTCTATCGCTGGGCACGGGCGGGACGGGTCCCCTGCACGCGTGAAGGCGGCGGACTGCGTTTCAGCTCCGTTGACCTGGCGGCTGCGCGGGGCCGGGTTCGCCACGGCACCGGCGCCGGTTGGAGGGGAGAGACGCGGTGAGCGCCATGCCTCGCGCGGGCGGCCGTCAGCCGGCGAGGCCGCGAAGGAGCGACGGCCAGCCCCTGCGAGCCACCCTCTACAGGGAGCGGGGGCCCTGGAACCCATCGCCGCTGGCGGGCCTATGGGTGGTGCCCGCGGCGGCCAAGATCGGTGTGCTTGCGATCATCGTCGGAACCACCTTCCTGGCCACATCGCCGGGCGTCACGGCTTACATCAACGGCCTGCCGGACGTCAGGGTGATCGCGGCGGTGCCCATGACGGAGGACACCCTCATCTATGCGTCGGACGGGACCACCCTTCTCGCCGACCTTCATCCTTCGGGACACCAGCAGTACTACGAGCCGCTGAGCGCCATGGGCAAGTACCTGCCCATGGCTGCGGTGGCGATCGAGGACCACAACTTCTACTCGGAGCCAGGAGTCGATGCGGGCGCCCTGCTGCGAGCGGCTGCGGTGGACTTGCGGGCGGGCGCGCCCGTGGAGGGCGCCTCTACGATCACGCAGCAGCTGGTCAAGCTGACCCTGGTCGGCAACGAGCCTTCGATCAGCCGCAAGGTCGAAGAAGCGCTGCTTGCCGTGGAGGTTGAGCGCACCTACAGCAAGCGGCAGATCCTCGAGATGTACCTCAACACCGTCTTCTTCGGCAACGACGCTTACGGCAGCGCCGCCGCGGCAAAGATCTACTTCCATACGACCACAGCCAACCTCGACCTGGCCCAGGCCGCAATGCTGGCCGGACTCCTGCGCGACCCCAGCTACAGCAACTCGTTCGTCAACGCATCGGTGGCCAAAGCTCGCCAGGGCCAGGTGATCGACGCGATGGTGCGAAGCAAGATGATCACCGCCGGCCAGGCCGCCACGGCGCTGGCCGAGGACCTGAGCGCGCCCAACCACATCTTTTCCCCCGAGAACGTGATCCTGGCCCCGGGTTTCGTGAGCTTCGTCACCGACGAGCTCGTCACCCGGTTTGGGCCGTCGGTGACCTACGGTGGCGGCCTTCGAGTCGTCACCACCCTTGATTGGGCCATGACCCAGGAGGCGCAGCAGCTGATCCAGGCGCAGGTCCGGAGATACGGCTGGGGGAATGTCCACCAGGGCGCGATGGTGGCCATCGATCCACATTCGGGCGCCGTCCTCGCGATGGTCGGATCAGCCGATCCCAACGCCAACGGCGGACAGTACAACTTCGCCGTCTGGCCGCCTCGCAACCCGGGTTCGTCGATGAAGATCTACACCTACACGGCGGCGATCGCGAGCGGAAGCTTCACCATGGTCTCGCCGGTCCACGACCAGCCGATCTCGGTTCCACAGGGACCCGGCCAGCCCCTGTACACGCCGCGCAACTACGACGGCAGGCTGCACGGCACCTGCCAGCTCCAGGCTTGCTTCCTGAACTCGTTGAACATCCCGGCGGTGCGCGTCGAGCTTGCCCTGGCGAACGGGCCCGCAGATGTGGCACAGATGGCGCGCACCATGGGAGCGCCTCCCTGGCACTGCCAGGACCCGCCTGAGTGCCAGCACTTCACGGACAACGATCCGCTCTCCAGCTATGGCGCTTCGTTGACCCTCGGCGGCTGGGGCGAGACTCCCCTCCAGATGGCCACCGGCGCGTCGGTCCTGGCTGCGCAGGGGGTGCTGCACCAGCCGACTTCGCTGGCCTCGATCACGACCGCCGACGGGCATCCTTTCTACAAGCTCGACGCGAGCTCCGGGGCCAAGCAGGTGATCGACCCCCGCGTGGCTTACATCGTGGAGCAGATGATGTCCGACGACAGCAACCGGGCGATGATCTTCGGCCGCGGCTCCAGCCTGACGCTGCCGGACCACAAGGTCGGCTCCAAGACCGGCACCACCGACGACTATCGAGACGGCTGGACCGTCGGCTACACCCCGGCCGTGGCCACGGCCTTCTGGTTCGGCAACGCCGACTTCAGCCCGATGAACCCGTATCTCGAATCGACCGTGATCGCGGCCCCGATATGGCACGCCTTCATGGAATGGACCTTGAACGTCGACCTGAAGCGTCCGGGCAACGAGTGGTTCGCCCAGCCTGCGGGACTGCTCCAGTACACGGTGGCGGGAAAGGTGCAGTGGTTCCTGCCCGGGACCTCGCCATACCAGAGCACGCCACAGCCGCAGGGCGTTGTGGTCCGGCGCAAGACGGCCTGACCGAGCGCCGACCTCGAGGCGAGCGGAGAAATCGCGCTGGCGGGCCTTTGTCTCCGCCCGAAAACGGTCGAGTATCACCAGCGCCGTTTTGCCTTGAAGGAGATCGAGGAACCGGTCGAAGCCGCCGAGACGTTGGCATGGGCGAGAGGTCATTCGCCGGTTACGCTGATCGCCGGTCACAAATGACGAGCATCGCCGGCGCCCGGCTTCGCGCTCAGCGACTCATCGGCCAACCGTTCGACGATGCGATCGCGGCTGTGCGCCGGATGGGAGCCGTGCAGGCGCAGGACTACCCGGCCGCCAAATGGGCGCTCGCGCAGCGGTTGGACGGAGTCACCGACGCCGCCCTCGACCGCCTCTACGACCAGGGCGCCATCCTGCGCACCCACGTGCTGAGGCCCACATGGC
>JBAUTF010000282.1:0-3443 GCA_049582065.1 Candidatus Dormiibacterota bacterium
CTCCGGCTCGGCCTGACCCTTTGCCGCGCGCCCGGCGGGGCGATCTCCATTGACACGAAGCTTCGGCTCCTCGAGCACGGGCGGGCCGGGAGTCTCAGAGCGCGCGTCGATCACCGGTGCGTCGATGACCAGGTCGAGCGAAGGCTTCAGCTCCCCACCGAGCGCGGTCCAAACGTCGGACAGCGAGCGATCCTGCGGAGGCGGCAGTGCGATGCTGACGAAGATCGGCTCCTGTGTCGTGGCAAGAACTCCCGCAAGAACCTCCTTCGGGATGGTCTCGTTGCGCAGGAAGCAGGAAAGTAGGGCCGACAGGAGCCTGTGCTCGTCCTCCGGGCGCTGCGTCCACGCTGTGACCAGGTACGAGAACTTGAAGCGGCGCGGCGGCGGCCTGCGAGCGGTCATTCTGCCCGATTTATCGTGGACCGGTTCCCACATCACCTCACGGCGGTGCAGGTCCTCCCGGATGTCGTAGAGATAGATGTCCACGGTAGGGGTGTTGCGGCGCGCGGCCCAATCCTTGGTGGGAGCATCGAACGCGACCTCGGCGTCGCCGCCGTTCAGCGCGTCGCGCTTGACGAGGGCGCGCAGGGATTCATCCACGTCCTGGATCACGCCCTAGAGGCTCCCGGCACCGAGATGGCCTCACAAGCCGCGCGTGGGCAGTCCTTGGTGCGAACCTGCATGCACGTTAGAGCACGACGCCTTGCCCATTGGGCACTGCGGCCCATTGACGAGGTTCCCGGCAGCGCCGACCTCTTGCCCTTAAGTGCCGGCGCATCCACCCTTACGTCGGGCCTCTCGTCCCTTGTACGCCCTTTTCCCCGATGAGAGCCTCAGCCCCGTTCCACCTTCACCAAAACTCGGAGGGCGATCGTAATGCCGCAATACCTATCACCTGGCGTGTACGTCGAGGAGGTTGAGGCCGGCTCTCGCCCGATCGAGGGAGTCGGCACCGCCGTAGCGGCCTTCGTCGGCCTGGCGGCGAGGGGACCGTTCAACCAGCCCACGCAGGTGACGAACTGGAGCCAGTTCGTGCAGACGTTTGGCGACTTCATGGAAGGCTCCTACCTGGCCCACGCGGTGTACGGGTATTTCCTCAACGGCGGCGGCGCCTGTTTCGTGGTGCGTGTCGGCTCCAACGGCCTCGGCCCGGCGGCGCACGCCGAGATCCCGCTCGGCCGTGACAAGGCGCTGCCCTACCGCGTGACCGCGCTGGAAGCTGGACCCGGAGGCAACGACATCACGGTTGAGGTTGCCGACGCTTCCGAGCCGGGCGAAGACATGTTCAAGCTGATCGTCAACCGGGGCGGCAAGGTCGAAGAGGTCTACGACAACGTGACCACGAAGCGCGGAAAGCGTGGCGTGTTGACCGCGGTCAAGACCTCGAAGCTGATCCAGCTGGAAGAGGTCAGCGGTGGCACCGCGATGGAACCGGTTGCGCAGGCCAAAGCTTCTCTCTCCGGCGGCGGCAAGAGCGGACCGGTGCGCGTCACCCCGGACGCGTACGTCGGCAACTCATCGGACCGAACAGGTTTCGGGGGCCTCGAGGCGATTGACACCGTCACGATGCTCTCGGTCCCGGACCTCATGGCTGCCTACCAGGGCGGCGTGATTGACCTCGAGGGCGTGCAGGCCGTGCAGCTCGCGATGATCGCGCACTGCGAGCTGATGGGCGACCGCGTCGCGATCCTGGATCCGCCTCCGGGCCTCAACGCCCAGCAGATTCGCGAGTGGAGGGTCGACAAGGCCCGCTACGACTCGAAGTACGCAACGCTATATTGGCCCTGGATCAAGGTTTTCGACCCCGTGGCCGGGCAGCCGACGCTGGTCCCTCCCAGCGGCCACATGGCCGGGATCTGGGCGCGCAGCGACAGCACGCGGGGCGTCCACAAGGCGCCCGCCAACGAAGTCATCCGCGGCGCCATCGACCTCGAGCTGCTTATCACCAAGTCGGAGCATGACCAGCTGAACCCGCAGGGCATCAACTGCATACGCGCGTTTCCGGGACGCGGGATCCGAGTCTGGGGCGCAAGGATGCTTTCCAGCGATCCGGCGTGGCGGTACCTCAACGTTCGCCGGCTCTTCAACTACATCGAGGGCTCGATCCTCGGCGGCACGCAGTGGGTGGTTTTCGAGCCGAACGACATGGCTCTCTGGGAACGCGTCAAGCGAACCATCAACGCATTCCTGGTGCGCACCTGGCGCGATGGCGCTCTCTTCGGCGCGACGCCGCAAGAAGCCTTCTACGTCAAGTGCGATTCGGAGACGAATCCGTCCGAGGTCATCGACGCCGGCCAGCTCGTGGTCGAAGTCGGGATCGCACCAGTCAAGCCGGCCGAGTTCGTGGTCTTCCGAATCGCCCAGTTCTCAGGCGGCGCCTCGCTGACCGAGTGACGCAACCGAACGAACACATGAAGAAGGAGTCAAAGGATGCCTAGCGGTCTGCCAGGGTTGCCAACCGATGCCCTCGCCGGATATCACTTTTCGATCGAAATCGACGGCGTCTCGATCGCGCAGTTCCAGGAGGTGAGCGGAATCGCCTCCGAGATCGACGTGATCGATCTCAAGGAAAACACGAAGGACGGACGGTACATCATCCACAAGCTGCCGGGCAATCGAAAGCCGCCTTCGATCACGTTCAAGCGCGCCAAGAACTCCTCGACCGACATGTGGGACTGGCACCAAAAGGTCTTCCAGGGCAAGGTCTCGGATGCCCGTAAGAACGGTTCCGTCGTTCTGTACAGCTACGACCACTCGGAGGTCAGTCGCTACAACTTCGTCAACGCCTGGCCTTCCAAGGTGACGATGAGCGGCCTCAAGGCGGGCGGGAACGAGGTTCTCGTGGAAGAGGTCACGATCGTCTGCGAGGAGCTGGAGCGCGTCAAGTGACCTCAGCGACCGCAGCGCGTCCCGGCCCCTCAGCTCGTAGCGATGGCCTGCGTACCGAGTTTACGTTCGTGCTGCCTCGGGGCTACATGGACGAGAGCGGTGCGATCCATCGCGAAGGGGCGATGCGGCTTGCCACCGCGCGGGACGAGATCCTTCCCCAGCGCGACCCGCGCGTCAGAGAGAACGAGGCTTACCTCACGGTGATCCTGCTCTCGCGGGTCGTGACCAGGCTCGGCTCGGTCTCGCAAATAACGCCGACAACGATCGAGGGGCTCTTCGCTTCCGACCTGGCCTTCCTGCAGGACCTCTACCGGCGCATCAATCAAGAGGGCCACACGCACGCGGCCGTGACTTGCCCGCAGTGCAAGCACGAATTCGCCGTGGATGTGGCGGGCGGTGATCGCCTGGGAAAAGCGTGACTTACGACACCGACCGCATGTTTGAGGAGATCGCTTACATCGCTTATCACTTCCATTGGTCGCTTGAGGAGATCCTGGACCTGGAGCACCCGCTGTGCCGGCGGTTCGTGGAGGAGATCGGGCGGATCAACGAGC
>JBAUTF010000283.1:0-14467 GCA_049582065.1 Candidatus Dormiibacterota bacterium
CAGCTGCACCGCGTCGGCTCCGCCCCGCAGGGCGGCCGCGACGGTCTCGATCACGCGCTCGGGCGCGGCGTCCCCGGTGATCACGTACAGCCGGGCGGCGTGCAGCCGCTCCCGGCGCGTCAGGACAGGATCTGACGCAGCTTTTCCCGGAAGGCCGGCGGGGCGGTGTCGCAGTCGCAGGAATGCCTGACCAGGCGCTTGAGGTGGGACTGAAACTCGTAATGGTCCTCGCAGTCGGGGCAGCCCTCGAGGTGCAGCTGCAGCTCGAGGACCTCGGTGTCGTTCAGCTCGCGGTCGACATAGCGGTCGAGCTTCTCGGAACAGTCCTTGCAGTTCATTGCTGCGGAACCTGCTTCATGCCGCCGCTGTGGACGATACCCGATTCGACCGCATAGTCATAGAGGGATTTTTGGAGCTGCTGCCGGGCCCGATGCAGACGGGACATGACGGTGCCGATCGGGACGCCGAGGGTCTGCGCGGCGTCCTTGTACGAGAAGCCCTCGACGTCGACCAGCAGCACCACCTCCCGGTGGAGGGGAGGCAGCTTCTCAACCGCGGTCACAACCTCGGAGGCGGCCAGCTTGTTCAGCACGTCCTCCTCGGGCTTGGCGCCTTCGTCCCGCAGCTTCTCGTACAGAACGAACTCGCCGACGTCGTCCAGGCTGACGTCCTCTTTGCGCGAGCCTTTGAACCGGTCCCAGAAGAGGTTGCGCATGATGGCGAAGAGCCAGGCCTTCATATTCGTGCCCTGCTGGTAGCTGTGCTGGTAGCGGAGGGCCCGGAGATAGGCCTCCTGGACCAGGTCCTGGGCCTGGTCGGGATCGCGAGTGAGCCGGAGCGCGCCCCGGTACAGAGTGTCCAGATGTGTCAATGCCTCTTCCGCGAAGGCAGTTCTTGCGGGACTTTCCGCCATCTCTACAGCCAGTGTAGATTCACCTGCCCTTGCACCATCTGAAATGGCCGGCTGGCGAAAGCTATTCCCGGCCACTGCTGGGTTGGCTCTCCCCATCCGGCCCTGCGGGCACCTACCCCGCGCTGGACGCGGGGGTCCCCAAAGGTGGCGGGGAAGTGAGACCCGGTGGCTGCGCACCAACCTCAAAGGAAGTGCAGAAGCAACTATTCCCGGTAGATGCGTTCCACGCGCGCGCCGATCGAGGTCAGGACCTCGTAGGAGATCGTGCCCGACCAGCCCGCCACCTCTTCGGCGGTGATCTGCTCATCTCCCTCGCGGCCGATCAGCGTGGCGACGTCGCCGACCTGGACGCCCGGGACGTCGCTCACGTCGAGCGTGATGGCATCCATGCTGACCATTCCGATGAGCGGCGCCCGCCGGCCGCGCACGAGCACGTCGCCACGGTTGGCCCGAGCGCGGTACACGCCGTCCGCGTATCCGATCGCCACGGTGGCGACGCGGGACCTCGTGGGCGCGGTCCACCGCGCACCGTAACCGACGGTCGCGCCTTTCTCCACCGACTTGACGTGTGTGACGACGCTCCTGAGAGACAGCGCGGGTTGCGTACCCGGCCATTCGCAACCGTAGATGGAAATGCCGCAGCGTACGGCGTCGAGAGCGAACTCAGGGTGGCGCAGCGCGCCGGCGGAGTTGCACGCGTGGCGCATGCCCGGATCGGCGTCGAAGGTGGCGAGCGCGTCGAGGAAGCGGTCGAACTGCCCGCGCGTCATCCTGTCGTCGGAATCCGCCGAGGCGAAGTGCGTCCAGGTGCCGGCGAGGCGCAATCCGGGCGAGGCCTCAATCCGCCGGGCCAGCGCGGGGGCCTCGTCGGGGCTGCACCCGAACCGGCCCATGCCGGTGTCGATCTTGAGGTGGACGGGGACGACCTCGTCGCTGTCGCCCAGGGCGTCCGCGAGCTCCCTGTTGAAGACCCCGATTCCGCACCCGGTCGCTGCGGCCTCATGAGCCTGTCCGGGAATGATCCCGCCCATCACCAGCACGTGCTCGGCGGGCAGGAGGCCGCGCAGACCGTGAGCCTCCTCCAGCGTCGCCACGGCCAGGCCCCCCGCGCCGCCGTCCAGCGCCGCCCGGGCGACGGGCAGCGCGCCGTGTCCGTACCCGCCCGCCTTGACGACCGCAAACAGGCGCGTGCCTTTCTGGAGATGGGCAAGGATGAGCGCGCAGTTGGCGCGGACCGCGCCGAGGTCCACCTCCGCGCTGCGCAGCGCGCTGGTCAGAGGCCACCCTGGCGAAGGACGTTCATGACCAGCGGGATCTCGAGCAGCAGGTCGCTCGCCAGCAGGCCTGAGTCCCCCAGGCGCTGGGAGATTCGCCTGCCGGCGGCGGCGTGGATGTACACGCCTGTGACGGCAGCTTCAAACGGGTCGGAACCCTGGGCGATCAGGCCGCCGATGATTCCCGAAAGCACGTCACCGGTGCCACCGGTAGCCAGCGCGGGGACCTCGTGTGGATCCTCGCTGGTCCTGCCGTCGGGATGGGCGACCACCGTGTGCGCGCCTTTGAGGACCACGATCGCCCCCCACTCCTTGGCCGCCTTGCGCGCTGCAGACGTGCGGTCGGCGGCGATGGCCTCTGTGGTTCTGCCCGTCAGGCGCGCGAGCTCGCCCGGGTGCGGGGTGAGGACACGGTGCTTGCCCAGCTTGCCCTTGGCGCGAGGCGAGTCGGACAGCGCGTTCAGGCCGTCCGCGTCGACGACCAGCGGGCATCGGGCGTGGAGGGCGAGGTCGAGCACCAGGCGCCAGGTCGAGCTGTCCCTCCCAAGGCCGGGCCCCACGATCCCCACCTCGGCGGCCGCCATCTGGCGCAGGATCGAGTCGTACGCCGCATGGCCGACCGCCCCCGGCGCGACCTCCTGCACCGGGGTGGCCATGACCTCGGTGCACTTGGCGGCGAGGATCGGGTAGATGGTGTTGGCCACCAGTAGGCGCACCAGGCCCGCCCCGGCACGCGCCGCCGCAGTCGAGGTGAGGTACGCCGCGCCCGTCAGGCCGAGGCTGCCCGCCAGCACCACCGCCGTGCCGAAGGTGCCCTTGTGTGCGTCCCGAGGGCGCTCGGGCAGCACCACCGCGTCGGGCGCCGGCAAGAGCGCGGCGGAGGCCTCCGGCATCTCCAGGTGCGCCGTGGCCACCGCGAGGCGGCTGTGGTGGGTGATGCTGACCTCCACCCGCGCACCGCGGTGCTCACCGATCAGCCTCGCGCGCGGGGCGCCGTTGGGGCCGGGCAGGACCTCGATGCGCCGGCGGGGGAAGCAGATGCCCGTGCCGTCGAAGCACTTGATGACCGCCTCCTTGGCGGCCCAGCGGCCGGCCAGTCTCTCGGCGTCCCCGGCGCAGTAGGCCTGCTCGGCGGCCGTGTAGACCTTGTTCAGGAAGCCGGGGCCGGAACGCTTGACGGCGAGCTCGATACGTTCGACCGAGACCGCGTCAACGCCGATCCGCTGCATGGACACATTGTGGCTCGGTTGGTTGATGGACCTCCCCACCCGGCGCCTTCGGACCCCCCCGCGACGCGCGGGGACCCCAAAGGTGGGGGGGAGGTCCCTATCTCACTACTCGACGGTGACCGACTTCGCGAGGTTGCGAGGCTGGTCCACATCCTGGCCGAGCTCGACCGCCACGTGGTAGGCGAACAGCTGGAGCATCACCGTGTTGAGGATCGCGGCGGAGATCTCCTCGACCGCCGGCATCACGAACTGATCCGTCGCCACTCCGTCGAGCGACCGGTCGCCTTCTGTCACCAGGGCCAGCACCGGGGCGTCGCGGGCCACTATCTCGTGGACGTTGCTCGCCATCTTCTCGCTGGTCGAGCTGGCCGTGCAGATCGCGACCACCGGGAACTGGTTGTCGAGAAGGGCGATCGGGCCGTGCTTCAGCTCACCGCCGCTCGTGCCTTCGGCGTGCAGGTACGAGATCTCCTTCAGCTTCATGGCGCCCTCGAGCGCCACAGGGTAGGAGAGGCCGCGGCCGAAGTACATGAAGTTGCGGTAATGGCTGTACTTTTGCGCGAGGCCGTCGATCTCCTTGTCACGGTCGATCAGGGTGCGCACCTGCTCCGGCAGCGCGCGCATGGCCTCGACCAGCTCATGCCTGCGCTCCAGCGAGACCCGGCCGTTGGCGTTGGCAAGACGCAAGCTCAGCAGCGCAAGGCTGACCATGTGGGCGACGAGCGTCTTGGTCGAGGCCACGGAAATTTCAGGTCCCGAATGGAGGTAGATCGCACCGTCCGCGTCGCGCGCGACGGAGCTGGCGAACACGTTGGTCACCGCGACCGTCATCGCACCCCGCTCCTTGGCGCGATGCATGCCGACCAGAGTGTCCGCGGTCTCACCGGATTGCGTGAGCACGACGGCCAGGCTCTTCGGCCCAAAAGTAGGGCGCCGGTAGCGGAACTCGGACGCGTCGAACGCCCTGGCCGGAATGCCGGCCCAATCCTCGATGAGGTACTCGCCGACCATCGCGGCATGCCGCGATGTGCCCATTCCGAGCAGCAGGACCTCGTCGATTTTGCGAAGCTCGTCGTCGGAGGTCTCGAACTCGCGGAACGAGACCATGCCGTCATCGGTCAGCCGTCCGCGCATGGCGTTGGAGACTGCCTCCGGCGTCTCGTGGATCTCCTTGAGCATGAAGTGGGCGAAACCTCCCTTCTGGGCTTGGCTCACGTCCCAGTCGACGTGCACGAACTTCGGCTTGACCGAGACGCCGTCCAGCGACGACACCTCGACGCCCAGCGGGGTCACCGCCGCGACCTCGCCCTCGCCGAGCACAAGCACGCGCTTGGTGTACGGGATGATGGCGGTGATGTCGGACGCCACGTAGTACTCGTTCTCGCCGATGCCGACCACCAGCGGCGCGTTGAGGCGAGCGCCGATCAGCAGCTCAGGGTCGTCGGCCGAGAACATCGCGAGCGCGTAGGCGCCGCGAATGCGCTTGAGGGCCTGGCGGACCGCGGCCAAAAAGTCGCCCTTGTAGTACGACTCGATGAGGTGGGGCACGACCTCGGTGTCGGTGTCGGAGATGAACTTGTGCCCCGCCACCTGGAGCTCAGCCTTGAGTTCGGCGAAGTTCTCGATGATCCCGTTGTGGACGACGAAGATCTTGCCCTTGCAGTCGGTGTGCGGGTGGGCGTTGGTATACGTCGGCTTGCCATGCGTCGCCCAGCGGGTGTGGCCGATGCCCAGGGTGCCCGTCGGCATGTTGGCCTGGAGCTTCTCGATCAGGGTGTCGACCTTGGCCTCGGACTTGGTGATGCTGGTCCGGCCGGCCGCGCCGGCCTTGGGGAGCTCCAGGACCGCGACCCCGGCCGAGTCGTAGCCGCGGTACTCAAGCCGCTTGAGGCTCTCCATCAAGATCGGAGTGGCTTCCTTGTCGCCCAGGTAACCGATGATTCCGCACATCTCTTTACTTCAATACAACTCCCAGGACGTTTGTTTCGACCAGTGCTTGAAACGGGGCTAGCGGGGCCGAGGTTACGCCTTTAGGGGCTCGGTGAAACGTTCGGGTTGGCCGAGATCGAGTACTTCACCGTGGCGTTGGCGACATTGCCGGTCACCCCGGTCCTGTATGGGATGGCGACCTGGAAGGTCGCATCCGAGGTGCGTCCGGTGAGGTCGACCGGCGGCAGGAGGATGGACTGGATCCGCGCCAGGACCGCGGCTTCCCCGCTGATGACCACGATCTGGGGCGTGATCGTGATGCCCGTCACCCGGTAGCCAGACGGCGGCGGATTCGATGGAGGCGAGTCGATCAGAGGTACCGTGCTGCTGGTCGATCCCGGGGCGGCTTCGATGTGGACCGAAACGTTTGGGAAATCCAGGCTGACATTCGGCACAGTGCGAATCGACTGGTCCAGCGCACCGTTGTTGTTCTGAAGCAGGACCGGCTGACTCGGCGAGTCGATGCTGCCGACGTTGACCGCTGCGCCGAAAATGACGCTGGCGACCAGGTTGTTCTCCCAGCTCGCTGGGCCAGTGAAACTCACCACGCATGGATTCGGTTGCGATGCGCCCGAACATATCGCCACCGCTTTGGTTACGCTCCAACCCGGCGCCGGCCTGGCCACTACCTGGACGGTCAAATCCTTGGACTGGAGCGTTTCGACATCGGCGACGATCGGTGGCGGATTCTGCACAGTCACCTGCTGGGGCGGGAGCGTGGTGTGGGCGACGATGTTGAGCTGCACCGCCGGACCCGGTTTCGCGTGAGTGACGTCGACGAAGGCAGTCACGTTGGTCGTGTTGACGTGGCTGATGGCGTCCGCCAGCCCGGTGTAGGTCACGGTCGTCTTGGCCGGCGGATTGATCAGGATCAGGTCCGGCGGCATCGTGTAATTGAGATTGATCGTCAGGCTGCCGCTCGTTGGAGGGTTCTGGGAGAAGGCCACGGCGCCCAGCATCAGGATGGCGAGACCGATCGCCAGCAGCTTGAGCCGCCAATCCTCGAGGATCACGTTCACTTGCGGAACCTCAGGAATCCGTTGCCGTTGGAACCGGAGGGCACCTTGACGCTCACCCTACGACGAAGGCTGTCGGCGTCTAGGTTCCGGCTGATCTTTCCCTCCTCGACCACCGATATGTTCCCGGTCTCCTCGGAGACCACCATGACAAGCGCGTCCGAGGCCAGCGACAGGCCGAGCGCCGCGCGATGTCGCGTCCCAAGCCTCTCGCGGACGGTGCCCTCTTCGGGCAGCGGCAGGAGGCATCCAGCAGCAATGATGCGGTTGCCGCGCACGATTACCGCACCGTCGTGCAACGGCGAGTTCGGATAGAAGATCGACTGCAGCATCTCCGCCGAGATATCGCCGTTGATCCTCACGCCGGTGGCGGCATAGTCTTCGAGGCCCACCTCGCGCTCGAAAGCGATGAGGGCGCCCGTGTGCTTGGTGCTCAGGCGCTCGGCGGCGCGGATCGCCTCCGAGACCGCCTGGCTGTACAGGCGGGTGTTGTAGTTCGACAGGGGACGGCCGATGTGGCCGATGCGGCCGATCTGGTCGAGCGCTCGCCGCAGCTCGGGCTGGAACATCACGATCACACCGATCACGATGAAGAACGCGGCGTTCCTGAACAACCACGACAGAAGGATGAGGTTGAACTGCGTGGCCACGACTCCGACCACGGCGAGCAGGACCAGTCCGACCAGGATCTGCGTGCCCTGGGTGCCTCGCAGCAGGCGCAGGAGCTGATACAGGATGAAAGCGACCACGGCGACGTCGATGACCTCGACCAGGGCGATGTGCCTGACCACCTCGCTGAGCTGAAGGAGGAACTGGTGGATCGCCTGGGTCATGCCCCGGCTCCGTACAGCTCCGCCATCAGCGCCATCTGGGCGTACAGGCGGTTGCCAGCCTGCTGGAACACGACCGACCGCGGCCCGTCGATCACTTCGTCGGTCACCTCTTCACCGCGATGGGCGGGCAGGCAGTGCATGAAGACGGCGCGAGGCGCACGGTCCATCACGGCCTGGTCGACCTGGTAGCGCCCAAACGCTGCGCGGCGGCTTTCCTTCTCCGCCTCCTGTCCCATCGACGCCCACACGTCCGTGTAGACCGCCGTGGCGTCCTCGATGCCGGAGATCTCATCGGTCAGCGCGATCCGCGGGGCGCCCGAGGCGACTCGGGCCGCCCGTTCCATGACCGACCTGCGGGGTTGATGGGACCGCGGACCGATGACGGTCAGCTGGAACCCGGCCAGGGCCGCCGCTTCGATGAGCGAGGTGGCGATGTTGTTGCCGTCGCCGATGTAGACGACGTGCTGCGCCCCCAGGTCGCCGCCCACCTCCTCCAGCGTCATGAGGTCGGCCAGGACCTGGCAGGGGTGCGATCGGTCGGTGAGGCCGTTGATCACCGGCTTCTCCGCGGAGCGAGCGAGCTCGACGAGGTCTTCATGCAGGCGCAAGCGCGCCACGATGCCATCGATATAGCGGTCGAGGACCCGCGCGGCGTCCGAGATCGACTCCCTGACGCCGAGCTGGACGTCCTGCTCGCTGAGCGTCGTGGTCGACCCGCCCAGCCGGGCGATGCCGACCTCGAACGAGACCCGTGTGCGGTGCGACGGCTTCTGGAAGAGCATCGCGATGTGGGCCCCCTCGAGGGGCCGCTCCCGCCACCGCCCTGCTTTGATCTCGTGGGCCAGGTCGAGGAGGTGACGCAGCTCCTCGCGGCTGAGGTCGGCCACGTCGAGAAAGTCGCGCCCGCGGAGCGTCTGCACAGCAGCGATCATGATCGCTGAGCTTAGAGACGGGGTTCGATAAGTTCACCGGCCACGACCGGCGAGATCGCCAGGTCGCGCGCTGAATCGAACTCGGGGAGCCGGGTGCGCAGCTTGGAGTCGTCACGAAGCCGCAGGATCAGGTCGCGGCAGGCCGTGGGCTCGAGCCCGAACACGGCGGGCCGGAACCTGATGGGCGCCTCGTTGCGGGAGTGGATGGTGAGCCGGTCCGTGAGCCTGAAGTCAGGCCACGCGTCGGTCTCGGCGAGGGTGACCGTCTCCATCAGCGACCAGACGGCGCGCATCTCGTGCTTGCCCTGGATCACCACCAGGCGGTCGCGAAACAGCGCGAGCTTGCGCAAAGGCCACCGTTTGAGCTGAATTCCGGCCCAGGCCGCCACCGCGCCACCCCCGGCGGCGCCCGCGACGAGGGGGATCCCGGCCAGCCCTCCCGAGGGGATCAAGAACGCGGCCACGGCCAAAGCGCCGAAAGCCACCGCGCAGGCGAGCCCGGCAGCCCCGAGCGTCAAGATCGACCGGCGTGATCGCACGTAGATCAAGCGCGCCCCACCACCGAGTAGTGTATTCCCGCACATGGATGTGATCGCAGAGCGAACTTCGATCGACAAGGCGGTTTCGGGCAAGACGGTCTGCACGGTTTTCGACGAGGCGGTGTCGAAATGGGGAGATCGCGACGCCCTGCACTGGAAGGACGACGGCTCGTGGCGATCCCTGACCTGGCGCGAGTACAGGGATGAGGTCGCAGCGGTCACGCTGGCATTACGGTCGATGGGATTCGGCCCCGGCCAGTTCGGGCTGATCATGGCTCGCAACGCGCCGGAGCACGTGATCGCCGATCTAGGGATCGTCCATGCAGGCGGGGCGGCCATCAGCGTCTACAACACCCTGGCGCCCGAACAGATCGAGTACGTGGCCAACCACTCGGAAGCGACCGTTGCGTTCGTCGAGGACGAGGGATTCCTCGAGAAGTTCCTCGCCATCCGGCCTTCGACCCCGCATCTGAAGCACATCGTGCTGGTTCGAGGTTCAACCCGCGACGGTGTCCTCATGTGGGATTCCCTGCTGGCCAAGGGAAGAGCGCTCTACGAGCGCTCCCCAGCCGATTTCCAAGCTTCTTGGAAGGCCGTCGGCCCGGAGGACACGATCTCGCTGATCTACACGTCTGGTACCACCGGGCCCCCGAAGGGCGTCGTCTACTCGCACAACAACGTCACGTGGACACTCGAATCGATTCGGCGGTTCTACGAACTGGAGTCGCAGACGCTGGTGAGCTACCTGCCGCTGGCGCACGTGGCGGAAAGGTTCACGTCTCAGTGGGGAGGCATGTACAACGGCCACAACGTATGGCTGTGCCCGGACCCCAACCTCCTGCTCCCTTACCTGTTGGAGTCACGGCCGACGTACTTCGTGGGGGTGCCGCGCGTCTGGGAAAAGCTGATGGCGGGCATCCAGGCAGGGATTGCCGCGGAGCCCGACGAGGAAAAGCGCCAGATGGCCCAGGGTGCGCTGTCGGCGGCCATATCCGCGTACCGGCTGCGACATGAGGGCAAGCCCGTGCCAGCCGAGCTGGCTGCCGGCGTGGAGCGGGCCCAGCCGTTCTTCATGCTGCTGCGCTCCAAAGTCGGGTTGGAGAGGTGCGCCACGGCGATCACCTCGACCGCTCCCTGCCGTCCCGAGGTCCACGAGTTCTGGGCGGCAATCGGGATGCCCATTTTCGAGGTCTGGGGCATGAGCGAGCTGACCGGCCCGGCGACCGCCGTTCCGCATGACGAGCACGCGGCGCCATCGATCGGCATAGCGATCCCGGGAGTCGAGGTCCGCCTGGGCGAAGACGGCGAGATTCTCGTGCGCGGCGGCAACGTGATGGTGGGGTACTACCGGGATCCCGAGAAGACCGCCGAGATGGTGGACGCCGAGGGATGGGTTCACAGCGGCGACATCGGGGAACTCGGAGCCAATGGGCAGTACAGGATCATCGACCGCAAAAAGGAGCTCATCATCACCTCGGCCGGCAAGAACATCTCGCCCGCCAACCTCGAGGCGCTGGCCAAATCGAGCCCGATCATCGGACAGGCGGTCGCCGTGGGCGACGGGCGAAAGTTCATCTCGGTGCTGGTGGTGCTCGACCCGCAGGTGGCGCCGGCCTGGGCCAAGGCGCGCGGAATCGCCGCCACGTCGATGGCGGATCTGGCCGATCACCTTGCCGTGGTCGACGAGGTGCGGCGCGCGCTGTCAGTCGCCAACTCCCACCTGTCGAGGGTCGAGCAGTTCAAGCGCTTCACGATCCTTCCGTCCGAATGGTCGCCGGAGTCGGAAGAGCTGACGCCGACCATGAAGCTCAAGCGACGCGTCATCCACAGCAAGTACCAGGCGCAGATCGAGGCCATGTACACCGACCCGCCCGGCGGCCACTCCGTCGACCCGGCGCTGGAGAAGGCCGAGGGTTAGGCTTTCGGCCCCGTCGCCCTCGACTTCGGGGGCGGCTTGAAACCCATCACCGCTTCGGTGAAGAGGCGCGTCGCGAGCCGGCTCCGGGGCTCGCCGGCGCGGGTGGCGATCCGCGCCAGCCGATCCACGACCCGCGGCTCGACGCTCAGCCGGTACAGCTGCTTGACGACCGGTGGTTTCTGTCTCATCGCCAGACCTCCTGGATGCTCTGTACCCAGGATGGTGCTGGAAAGGCGGGGTAGTCGCCTACCCCGCCTGTTAAGCCAGGACCGGATCGACCACGACCGTCCCCCGGGGCGGACCGGCAGACGAGGGTTGATAGAGTGGTGATCGCGAGCATGCGAGGTTGAGCCCCCTGTTCGGCAGGCAGGTCAAGCCGTTCATCGATGAGACCCGCGGTGACGCGGAGGCGGCGCGCTTGCGCGCGGCGGCGGCCTCCGGCGACTGGCAAGCGGTGGACGCGGCGCTTGGCGCGACGGTTGAACCGAAGCGCCGAGAGTTCCTGGTGGATGCGGTCCCGATGCACACGAGCGACCTCAGGTGGGTCGACGCCTGGGTCAGAGAGCGGCCCGAGTCGGCGGCGGCGCGCACCATGTGGGGCGCTTGCGCTGTCCAGCACGCGTGGAACGTACGAAGCGGCGCAGAACCACGCTACGTGCCCGCCGAGCGCATGAAAGCATTCCAGGACTGGCTCACTCATGCCGATGAGCAGTTGAGTCACGCCGCGGCACTCGCGCCTGACGACAGCGCACCGTGGGTGGCGCTTCTGTGGTGCGCGATCGGCCTCGGCACCGCGTTCGACGAAACCTGGCAGCGCTGGCAAAACGTCGCACAGCGCGACCCTGATACGGAGCTAGGCGCCCTCGCCTACGCCACCTACATCGGCCCACGGTGGCATGGCGCCGCGGACATGATGTGGAAGTTCGTACTTGATCAGGTGGGAAATGAGCCGGCAGGAAGCCCGCTGTGGTCGCTGGTGCCTCACGGCCACTTCGAGCAGTGGGTGGCAGAGCGGATGGATCGCAACTCGCAGGTTCATGCGAGCCGCTACTTCCAGCAGCCGGAGGTGCAAAACTCGATCACCGACGCCTACGGGAAGTACCTCGGATCGCCCGCCAGAGAGAGATCGTACCTCGAGCCACAGTTCCGCGAACTGTTCGCCGGCTGCTTCTATCTGATGGGGGAGCGCGACCTGTTGCGCAAAGAGCTCGAGCAGATCGGCCCCGGGATCCAGAACCTTCCCTGGAACTATCTCGGATCGCCCCTGGTCGCCTTCCAGAGCGTGCGTGAAGCTGCCGGCCTGAAATAGGTCAGCGCGGCCAGAGGACCCAGGCAGCCGCCAGCACGAGCGCAGCCGGAATCAGCATGCCCGGGTACAGCCAGATCGTGCGACCTTTGGGCAATGGGTTGATGCCCGACGTGCGGATGGGAACAGGGAGCTTCTTGAACCTGAAGTAGATGGTGGTGTTGTACAGAAGGGCTACAGGGGCGACGACAATGCCCGGAATGCTCCACCAGCCTCGGAGCAGCACCAGCCTCTGGATCTCGCGGAACTTTGCGATCCCGCAATCTCGACACAGGACGCCGTGGACCCTTCCGAACCAGATCATCAGCAACGACCTCGGGTTCCGAAACGTCACTTCGATTGCCGGCGAAGCCTGGCAGATGGAACAGATCGGCCCTGCCAGGCGCGGCATAGCGCCGGCCTCATCCATCGGGACCCACCGATCGGGGGGCACGTTGGCGCGAACGGCGTCCAGGAGCGGCTGCACGTTTCGCCACTTGGCCGGCACGATCTGGATACCGGACCCGTCGTTGCCGAGCAGGCTGCGGCGCCCGTCACTCCACCACAGCGCGACTGCGACATCACTCCACCTCAGCCCGATCGTTGTGCGGTTCGGCTGGGTGAGCGAGATGCCCTCAACCGAGTAATCGATCACGTCCGAATGTCCCGCACCCGGCATCGGCACGACCTGGATGCCCTTGATAGGCTCACCGCTGCTCGCCGGTATGGGGGTGAATCCCGGCACGGCCATGGGCACGTCCTTCGGAATGCCGAGATACGAGGTCTGGTAGGCCGAGCGGAAGGCCTCCGAGATGTCTGCAGGGGTCAGAGCCTCGGCTTCAGCATCCAGCTCAGCGATCGACGTGCTCTCCAGGCCCTCGAGCTCCTCGACGGCCACCTGGTCGAGCCGGCCAAGCCCGGCGTCGGGGTGTTCCTGTACGCGGCGCCTTTCCGCCAGAACAGCGCTCAGCTCTTCCTTCCTTGGCCCGCCATCCGCCATTCCCCTTACAACGTCAGCCATCGCCTCAGCTGCTTCGCGGGCGCTTGGGGCGAGTGAATCGGCAAACGCGGTGACTTCGGCCGTGTCCCTGGCCAGACGCTGGTAGTTTGCATGCACGTCGTAAGAAAGCGACCGCTCGTTGCGAAGCCGCTCACGAAGTCGTGCGTCCAGCACCCGCGTTCCGATGAGTATTGCGTTGCTCCGCGCGCCCAACATCGAAAGCAGCACCCAGCGGTCGCCTTGCTGGTAGATGGCCGGCGTCGTGTATCTCAGCGGGACAAGGTCCGGGAGCGGCCTGCGCGGCCCGACCGGTACATTCAAGCGCAGGTTGTCGGGAACGGCGCCTGTCAGCCACAGGACCGCGTTGCCGGCTGTGAACCACGTATGGGCCCAGTCGGCCAGATGATCCGGGCCCAGCCACCGGAGGCCGAACTCTTCAAAATCCACGAGGCCAGGTCCCCGGGCGCCATACCGCCAGCTCCACGCGGCCTTGAGCGAACCCGCCCTCTGGTTGGCGGCTTCGGTGCGAAGCACCTTCTTTTCGCTTTCGAGCCGGTCGACAGGGAGCCGGCTGAGCGTCGAGGTGACATTACCGAGGAAAGCTGTGACCTCCTCTGGAGTGCCGGTTGCGATGAAACGAGTTCGAAGTGGCTCGACGCGTGCATTGATTCGGTTCGCGGCATCGATGCCCTGCATCAGAGGGAACATTGCGAGGTGCTCGACGAGGTGGGTCAGACCGTGGGTCGGAAGAGTTTCGTCGACGGCGCCCACCCTGAATACGAGCATCGCCCGCAAAGGCCCGGGCATGGCGAGCGAAAAGACAGGGACCCCGTCGACGACGCTGCGCGCAGGCGTCAGATCCGCAGGTCTGCCGGAACCGGCCACGCCAGCGCCCTCCAACCCCTCCACGGGACAGATTGTCGCTCCGGGCGGACGCGCCACGCCAGCCTGAGGATCGGCTTCGCATCGCTTGGCGGGTCGACCGCCAGAACCGAGCGGCCCTATTTGGCCGCTGGCGGAGTCAGCGCTTCGTGTACTGCGGCGCCTTGCGGGCCCGCTTGAGCCCGTACTTCTTGCGCTCTTTCATGCGGGCGTCGCGCGTGAGCAGCCCGGCCTTCTTCAAGACCGCGCGGAAAGACGGGTCGAAGTTGATCAGGGCCCTTGCGATCCCGTGCGAGATCGCGCCTGCCTGGCCGCTGGTGCCGCCGCCGATCACCTTGACGCTGATGTCGAACCTGCGCTGGGTGCTCGTCACCCGCAGCGGTGCCATCGCCGCCATCTCGAGCACCCGCCGCCCCAGGTACGCCAGGGGGTCCTTATCGTTGACCGTGACGCGGCCTTCACCCGGCTGGATCCGCACTCTCGCGATCGCGTTCTTGCGCCGGCCGGTGCCTCGATTGAACGTCTCAGCCAACCTTCATCTCTCCCTTGGCGTCGAAGGTGATCACCTTCGGCTTCTGGGCCTGGTGCCCATGCTCGGCCCCGGCGTAAACGCGAAGCCGGGTGAGCATGTCCGCCCCAAGCGTGTTTCTCTGCAGC
>JBAUTF010000284.1:0-2801 GCA_049582065.1 Candidatus Dormiibacterota bacterium
TGGTTGCCGTAACAGCCCAGCCACCGCAGCCCGAGGCCGCGGGCCTGGAACGGCTCCATCGCGCGCTCGAGCAGACCCGGCACGCTGGGGAACCCGAGTGCCGCCTGGAACAGGTCACGGTCGGGGGCGCCGTCGGGCTTCCAGAAAATCTCGGACGGCCACCCGACCGCCTGCACACCGTCATAGCCGGGCGCGCCGGAATCGGGGCGCACCGTGCCCCCATCCATCAGCGCGAGGAAGTTGGTGAGCTCGTTGAGCTGCGTGTTGTCGATCGAGTCGCCGGTCATCGCCACCAACTCGATGGGGCTCCCGCTGAGCGGCGCCCGTTCGATCTGATCGAGTGTCCGCAGCAGGGCTTCGATGGCCCGGGAGGTCAGGGCCTCGTGCGGTCGCTGCATGGTGAGCAGCTGGCGAAACCTCGGGTCCTCCCACTCGCGGTTGACGAACTCGAACCGCGCCGGTGACTGCACGTCGGTGACGTGCAAATCGGAGATGTGGCCGATGCATGCGATGGCCCCGCCACGCGCCCCCACGTCGCCCGCGGGCGCCTTCGGGACGAGCTCCGACCGCACGAGGTGCGGCTCGCCCGGCTCCGCGACCACCGAGCGGTAGGGGGCGCGCGAGCCCGCGCGCAGTATCGGTCCGGCGCCGAGCCGGCGCTCCGTGGTGAGCACAGAGGTCGCTAGCTCAAGACCCGGTCGCGGGCGTCTCTTCTCTCTGGATCAGAACCGGGTCGGGCCGGAAGGCCAGTCGGACCTTCGTCCCAGCCGGTTGCTCCGCGCTTAGTGCCGTCGGCATCTGGGCGATGACAGTTATGTCTCCGAGGTCCACAGTGACCCGGCTTATCGCGCCCAGGAAGGAGACAGCGATGACCGTGCCCACGAGCGGACCCGACTGACTGTAGCCCTCGCTCGTCAATGAGACTGCCTCGGGCCGGACGAGCGCGATGGCGGGTCCGGCCGGCACGTCAGACTGGACCAGCGGCAGCTGCGTACCCCGGACCTCGATTGTGCCGAACTTCACCGTTCCCGGGATGCGGTTGGTCAACCCGACGAACTCGGCCACGAAAGGGGTGGCCGGTCGCGAGTAGATCTCGGTCGGCGGGCCGAGCTGCTCCAGGTGGCCGGCTTGCATGACGCCGACGCGATCGGCGATGGCGAGCGCCTCCTCCTGATCGTGGGTGACGAACAGGGTGGTGATGCCGACCTCGAGCTGCACCCGGCGGATCTCGTCGCGCAGCCGAGACCGGACCTTGGCATCCAGTGCGGAGAGCGGCTCGTCGAGCAGGAGCACCGTGGGCTCGATGGCCAGCGCTCGGGCCAGCGCCACGCGCTGCTGCTGGCCTCCTGACATCTGGCTGGCGTACTTGTGCGAGTGTGCGGACAGGCCCACCAGCTCGAGCACCTCGGCCGCGCGACGGCGCTGCTCGTCCGCCGGCTTGCGCCGGAGCTGGAGGCCGAACGCGACGTTCTGGAGAGCCGTCATGTGTGGAAACAGCGAATAGGCCTGGAACACCATGCCGACATCACGCTTGTTGGCCGGCAACCCGGTCACGTCCTTGCCCCCGAAGACGACGCGGCCGCCGTCAGCCTCCTCGAGCCCGGCCACCAGGCGGAGCGCGGTGGTCTTGCCACACCCGGACGGGCCGAGCAGCGCGACCAGCTCGCCCGGCGCGATGGTCAGGCTCAGCCCGTTCAGCGCTGTGACACCGCCGTACCGGCGGCTCAGGTCCTCGAGGCGCACCTCGACCCCGGCGCGGGCCGGCCGATTCTCGCTCACACCCGCTGCCCCCAGATCCCGGCCGCGGAAGCCGCCGAAGGCAGGATCTCCTCCGTGCGCGTCCGGCGACTCAGCGCCCGGCCAGCGATCGAGAGCAGGAAGAGAAGTAGGAACGTGAAGAGTAGCGAGGCCACGGCGACCGCGATAGACGTGCCGGCGCTGGTCAAGCCGACGTACGCGATCTCGACCTGCATGTTCTGGTAGTTGAGGAGATTGGCCACGGTGTATTCGCCCAGGACCAGGGCGACCGACAGTAGCGTCGCGTTGAGGATGGCGGTCGGCATGTTGGGGATGACCACCCGGAGAATCACCGTGGCCCAGCCTGCACCCAGGCTGCGGGCCGCCTCGGACAGCGTCCTCAGGTCGATCGAGGCAAGCCCAGCGTCGAGCGTTCTGTAGCCGTACGGCAGCACCAGGATGGGGTAGGCAAACGCAAGGCCCAGGGTCGACGGTGTGACGTTGATCTCGATCCAGATGAATATCGGCTTGAGGCCCACCACCAGCGCGATCGCGGGCACCACCAACGGAAGCAGACAAACGAACTCGAGGATCCGGCTCAAACGCTGAAGACGGAGGCGCACCCAGACCATCGTCGGCAGCAGCAGGACCATCATCCCGACCGACGTGATCACGGCCAGCTCGAGCGACACGACGATTCCCCTCACGAGGCCGGGGGTCTGCGCGATCGAGCTCCAGGCCTCGAGCGTGCGGGGTGCACCGATCGAATTGCCCCTGGTCGAGAACTCGAACATCGCCGCGATCGGGAGGAGAAAGAAAGCGCCCGCCAACAAAAGGACCACCCCACGGAAGAGCCTGAGGTTGAGGCGGCGTGATCGGTTCATTCAGGTCACTGCAACCATCGCGATGTTCGCCTCTGGAGCAGGGTGTAGAAGGACATCACGATCACGACGATGATGACCATGGCCAGGGCGAGGGCCTGGGCGAGACCCGGTTGGGTTTGCTGGGTCTCGCTGGTGAGCAGGTTCTGGATCTCCAGGGTGATGTAGACGCCGCCCTGGGTG
>JBAUTF010000285.1:0-5066 GCA_049582065.1 Candidatus Dormiibacterota bacterium
AACTATGATACCATTGAACAAATAGCTTTCTTGAGCAGACGAAACTTCCTCATTTCTACGAACGGCAAAGTTCCTTATGGCGATTTCAAACCTATTCCCAAGTAAGCACAAAGCCAAAGTGGATTTGATTTTTCCTAGGGGTCATGTCAGCATCCATACGATGCGAATCGCAACTATCATTCTCAATCTTGATGATCGTGTACCAATTTTATATCGAATGTCAAGACATTTACTCTTATTGAGAGTGCTGAGATTTAGAAATGTCTTCGTTATCAAATGCAAAAACGTTAGGTGGAATTGGATCCATTTTGGTGCTACTCACTGCGGTGCCCAGCGTCGGCTGGATACTTGGAATAGCCGGATTTGTAATGATGCTTGTGGCAGTCAAGTACATTGCAGACGATCTCAACGAGAGAAAGGTTTTCAACAACATGATGACTGCAGTCATTCTCTCAATAGCAGGTGTCGTTGTAGGTTCTCTTGTAGTACTGGGAACCGTACTTAATGCGTTCCTAAATGACTACTTCACTGGGCCTAACTTTGCTCCATCGACAAGTGTTACAACAGCGCAGTGGATTGCCTTTGGGTCTGCAATCGGACTCGGATTGTTGGGAGCATGGGTTTTCTTTCTAGTATCCGCGGTTTTTCTGCGAAGGAGCTACAAAACAATTGGGTCAAAGCTTGGTGTTGACATGTTTGGCAGAGCAGGGTTGCTCTACTTGGTTGGTGCCGCAACGATAATAGTAGCTGTTGGATTTGTTATACTCTTTGTAGCACAGATCCTAACAGCTGTAGCTTTCTTCTCAATACATGAACAACAAAAAGTTGCAGAGGCAACTGAAGTGCAGACGCTTCCACCGAGCAGCTGAATTGTAGAGCCCGAAGAGATTCCAAGCGCAATGATGAGGTGAATCTGATACGACCAAAAAAGTTGCAGTCTCCGGTTTCGTCAAACCAGGATTTGAAACCGTGCGAGAAACATTCATAGAGAATTTCGATAAACGTAACGAGCTTGGAGCTGCTTGTTGCATTTACTATCGGGGAGAAAGAGTCGTCGACCTCTGGGGCGGCATCCGCAACAAGGCGACGGGCGAACCCTGGGAAGAGAATACGATGGCTCTCGTCTACTCGACCACCAAGGGTCTCGCTGGTTTGGCCATGGCGCTTGCTCACTCCCGTGGACTATTTGACTACGAAGAGCGTGTTTCCAAGTACTGGCCGGAGTTCGCACAGCAAGGGAAGGAAAAGGTCACGGTGAGGCAACTACTCTCACATCAGGCCGGGCTGTATGCATCAGACGTCCCGGTGGAAAAAAGCCTTGCCGTCGACCTCGACAGGCTCGCAGTTGTTCTAGCTCGACAGAAACCAGCTTGGGAGCCCGGCACGCGACAGGCCTACCACGCCATCACGCTTGGATTTTACGAAAGCGAGCTGCTTCGCCGGGTAGATCCCAGACACCGCACTTTAGGGCAGTTCTTCCAAGATGAAATTGCCTCCCCACTCTCGCTCGACGTCTACATTAGACTTCCCGAAGAGATTCCCAGTTCCAGGCTTGCGGTCCTACGTTCACTTGGTCTTGGTTCGATGATATCTATGATATTTACTACGCCGCCTCTGTTCGCGTTAGCAGCGATGAATCCACATTCGCGAATCCGCCGGGCGCTTGATGGATCTATGCTACCTTTAGAGAATGGAGAACGCGTCTACGCTCGGAATTTGGAAATCCCGTCGGGAGGAGCAGTTGCATCAGCCTCCGGCATTGCCCAAGCGTACAGTGTGTTCGCAACCGGCGGCCACGAGCTTGGCTTGCGCGAGGAAACACTCAAAAAATTGATGGCGCCCGCGGTCGCACCGGTACATGGTTTTCATGATGAATGTTTGAAAGTAGATGTTTGTTTCTCCCTTGGCTTCATGAAACCGAGCCCAAGCAACTCCTTCGGTCATCCGAGCTCCTTTGGTGCCCCGGGATCTGGAGGCTCATTCGGATTTGCCGACCCACAAGCTAGGATAGGATATGCCTACGTCCCCAACCAGATGGGCGCACACCTACAGGATCCGAGAGATATGGCTCTCCGTACCGCGATGTACCGCTCGATCGGCGAGACACGCCTTCCCAAGATACATGGCCCGGAAGAGCGCGCCCTCTTCATAACGACGAGCGACGTGTCTGGCTGAAAAGAGGAAGCTCTAGCATGAAAGAACACGGCTTAGGCGAGCGAGTGGTTCCGTATTCGAAGAGCCGGCGGTGGACTGCCGCCGCGTTTCGTTCAGTTCGAAACAAGCCAATGATCCACGGTCTAATCGAAGTCGACGTGACCACGGCGCGTGCGAACATGCGCGAGTACAAAGCAAAGATTGGGGAATCCCTGTCGTTCACAGCGTTCCTAACTGCCTGCTTGGGAAAAGCAGTCGACGAGCATAAGGCCGTGCAGGCGCTGCGCAAAGGCAGGAACTCTCTCGTAATATTTGATGATGTTGATGTATGGACCACGATTGAGCATGACATAGCCGGGCAGAAGGTGGTCTTGCCACACATTGTCAGAGCAGCGAATCGCAAGACCTTGCGCGCGATCCACGACGAGATCAGGGCAGCCCAGATGGTGGATGTCGAAAACGTCTCGAAGGGGCATCGCTTCCTCCCGGCTGTTCTCTTCGGGACCTACATCTGGCTCTTTTGGCGGATAGGGAGAGTGAACCCTCGGTTTCAAAAGAAGAACGTGGGGACCGTGGGCATCACCGCAGTGGGCATGTTCGGTAAAGGTGCCGGCTGGGGTATCCCTATCCCCACCCCTACACCCCTCATGATCACCGTGGGTGGCATCGGCGAGAAGCAATTGATCGTTAACGGCCAGGTCACAAGACGAGAGTATCTGAGTCTGACGATTAGTGTTGATCACAACATCATCGATGGCGCTCCAGCGGCACGCTTTACTCAGCGGCTACGAGAGCTGATTGAGAGCTGCTACGGGCTTGACGACTTCATGCGCCTCGTAGCAAGTATGTAGAACACCTGCATCGACGAACTGACCTTTGACAAATACTCTACACTCTTCCCACTAATCATGCATCGCTCGAGCCAAGTTAGATCAGGAACACGATCTTTATTGTTGAGAATCTTTTGCAAATCAACACAAATTAGGAACCGGAGCGAGTCTTCTGGAGAATCTTGAGTGTGAGATATGGGATTTGTATTTACTAGTATGTCGCGAGTGGGATGTGGGATTTGAAACCGAATTTACTAGTAAAAATTGCCTAAATTTCAGCTTGGCTCCGTAGGAGATCTCAACTTGAATCGTTAAGCTATATTGTTATTCCAATAGCGACGGGATAAAAATTGACTTTGCCTGAATACGGGCCCTTAATGGCCTTCTGAATGGCAGGCCCGTGTAGAAACCCTCTTCTTGGAGGAAGTCACTGAACCGTCATTGCAGTAAAGGTGCCAAGCAGATCGGAAAAGTCTGGCAGAAAGGACTCTTGAGGTTGCTGCCGTAATGGTAGACGAACAGGCGTTAGGGCGTACTGCCCGCCATGCAAAGTACAGCACCTCCATCCAGACCACGGCAATCACGAAGCAAAGAGCAATGATCATTGCCCAATACCGACCAGAACATCTTTCTCCGCAAGCTTTATTGCCAAAGCGAGGACTCGAGAGCGAAACATGGAAGTGCTGCATCACAAGTCGATGAGGATAACCCTTGTTTGTCTGCTGTTCGTGTTTCTGCTCGGCTTTATGCCACACGACTTTGCTTTTTCTAACGGTCAGGCGGCGAGCCTCGTGATAGGTGAGTCGGACTTCACAAGCAGCGGCGCCGCAACGACTTCAACCGGGCTGAATGCTCCTCAAGGCCTCGCATTCGACTCGAGCGGCAACCTCTGGGTCGCGGACCTGAATAATAACAGAATCTTGGAATACAGGACTCCGCTCTCCACCGGCGAAGCAGCCAGTCTCGTGATCGGCCAGTCAAGCTTCACGACCAACGCTTTGGCGACCACTTCAACGGGGCTGAATGCTCCTCAAGGGCTCGCATTCGACTCCAGCGGCAACCTCTGGGTCGTCGACACAAGTAACAACCGAGTCTTAGAATATACGACTCCGCTCTCCACCGGCGAAGCAGCCAGTCTCGTGATCGGCCAGTCAAGCTTCACGACCAACGCTTTGGCGACCACTTCGACTGGACTGAGTTTTCCATTTGCCCTCGCATTCGACTCGAGCGGCAACCTCTGGGTCGCTGACGAGGAGAACAACAGAGTCTTAGAATATACGACTCCGCTTTCCACCGGCGAAGCCGCTAGTCTCGTGATCGGCCAGCCGAGCTTCACGACGAGCAACTTCCCGATTAGTTCCACTGGGCTGAATGGTCCCAATGCCATCGCATTTGACTCGAGCGGCAATCTCTGGATTTCGGACTTCCGTCACGATAGAGTCCTGGAATACTCGACCCCGTTCTCCACCCATGAAGCCGCTAGCCTTGTGATAGGCCAGTCGAGCTTTACAGCCTGCGTTCGTTGCTTCACAAGCATTGGCGGCGTGACCACTTCGACGGGGATGAATTCTCCTACTGGCCTCGCCTTCGACCAGGGCCACAACCTCTGGGTTATGGACGGAGGTAATAACAGAGTCTTGGAATACACGACCCCGTTCTCCACCTTTGAAGCCGCCAGCCTCGTAATAGGTCAGAACACATTCACAGGCAACAGCACCGGCACCAGTTCGACGACGCTGGGTGCTCCTCAAGGCCTCGCATTCGACTCAGGCCACAACCTCTGGGTTGCAGACTACGGAAATTACAGGGTTCTGCGATATGGCAGTTCACCACCATCAACCACAACGGCCACCAGTTCGACGCCATCGACTAAGACTTCTACCACCAGTTCCGTTACAACTTCGAGTTTTTCCATAACCTCCACCAGTACTTCGGCTTCGACCAACACCTTGGGAAGTGCGTCCGCGACCTCAACTTCGAAAGGCGGTGGAGTTCCGGAGTTTCCCTTCCAGCTCGCGATAGTGGCTGTCTTTACGATTGCTCTAGTTGGAGTAACCCTCGTGGTAAGACGGCATTCTTTTA
>JBAUTF010000286.1:0-9360 GCA_049582065.1 Candidatus Dormiibacterota bacterium
CCGGCGGCTGCGGCTGACCACGTAGCCCCTCCATCCAAGCTGCGCATCAACCCCGACGAAGAGCCAACCCACAGTGTTCTCGGATCTGACGGGTCCACCGCGACGGCGGTGACAGTCTTGCCCTGGAAGCCTACCTGCACCAGTGGGCCGCTCTGGCTGTCGGTTCGATACAGACCGTTGTTAGTTCCGACAAAGATCGAGTTGCCTGCGACAGCCAGAGCGAGTCCGAGATTCTTTCCCGTCGGCGCACCGTGCTGGTGAACCGCTGGCGTCGGGTTAGCTGAGGGCGGCAGCGGCACGCCGGGGATGTCGATCTGCGTCCACACAGTGCCATCGGGGCTCACGTACAGAGCATCCCCCGCGGCGATCAGCGAGCCATTTGGACCCACGAGGATCCGATCCAGGTAACTGCCGTTGAGCGACGATTGAGACCAGGCCGCGCCGCCCATGACCTGCGGCAGCTGGCTCAACGCACGCGCGTTGCCGACGACCAAAACCAACGGTGTGACCGCTAGCGCAACGCCTACCCAGAAGCGAACTGTGCGGCCGCGAGGAAGAATGCGCGTGAGATAGGGCGCCGCCCGTCGGCGGTAGTGCCAGACGTGCCATGTGGTCGGGGCAACCGCCCACACCGACGAGAGGAGGTGGAAATTGAGCAGGTCCTCGTACAGCCGGCCGTGAATTGGTAGCAGAGCCAGCACACCGCTAACGAAGACTGCTGAATACAAAATGAGGAGCGACCACGAAATCCAACGCTGCCAGGGAATCACCTCGGTGACGCCCGCGACCTTGTAACGGAAACGAACCCTGGCGATCTTGGCCAGGATGAAAATGCCTCCAACCAGTCCTACGTATACATGCGCGGCGTCGATCCAGGTGAGCCTGACCCTCGTGTCGACGCCGAGCCGGGCCGCCAGGTAGAAGAGCGCTGTCCCCCAAGCGATGCTGACGATCAGCGCCAGCGACAGTCCGAGGGCGCCGACCGAGAGCCTGCCCGCGATGGACAGGACTCCCGGTCGGTCATTCGCCTCTATGCGCTCTTTCTCAAGACCCGATACAAGGCCGTCAGTCCGAAGCCGACGAGGATGCCGGAGATGAAGAACGTTCCGTGTTGGATCTGATGCCATGTATCGCTCGTGTCAGCCAGGTGATCCAGGGTGTAGTTGGCGAGCAAGGCGCCCGCGATACCCAGGATGAGTCCTATGACAGGGATGACCGGAGACGACGTGCGCCGAGCTTCCGCCATCTATCTGCTCCTCTTCAAATGTTGAAATCAAAACTCGCAGTCTCACTTCCGATGACCACGGTCACCGTGTATTCGCCTTTGGGTAGATCGACGTTGTTGCCGTAGTGGATGTCGTTCGGCCCTTCGACGATGCCCTGCATCACCACGATCGGAACTTGAATGGTTTGGCCGGAGGCGTCGTTCTTGACCGTGAGGACCGGGTTCGCCGTCTTGACGACGTTGCCGGTCTTCTTCTCGAAGATGTGGACCTCGAGGTGGTGCCAGTCGGGCGAGATGTTGGTAGTTCCCGGAGGCATCGTCATCGTGCCCCCGAACATGATCTCTCCGGTTTTCGGATGCTGGCTCGACACCTGAGCCGGTGTGTACATGGCCTGGAGACCGCCGATCTCGGCGACCAGGTTGTAGCTCGCGGTGGTAGCCAACTTGATCTGTGTCCCCGCCGCGGCAGCATGGATCGTGGTCGAACTCTGATCGGGCGGCTGGCCAAGCCCAAGGAAGCCGCCTCGCGGCTTCACGTCGAGCAGCCCCAGCGGAGTGCTGGTTGCCTCGATCTCGATTACGAAGTTCCCGGTCTTGTCAGCAGGAAATGTGAGCGTTGCCGGCTGGCCGGGGCTAGGGAAGAAGTGTTTGTCGTAGCCGTGAAGGTGGATCTCCTCGTACTTATCCGCGGAGACGGACACGGTTATCGTGTCCCCTTCGTTGGCCTGCAGTTGCCCAGGCGACATCGTGTCGCCCGTGACGGTGACCTGAATCAAGCGCTGCTGAGGAGCCGGCCCTTGATTTCCGAAGATCAGGACTGCTCCGCCAACCGCAAATATCACCAAAACTGCAGCGACGATCGCCAATCGGGCGTTCGCCGACGCCAATACGCGTGACACCGAAATTCCTCCCTTTCATGCGCGCGCTTATGTGCGCACGTGATGACTGCGACGAGAGCTAGGCGCGCAGGATCGCCGGAGGCCCTCGCTTGGTGTAGACAGTCGGGCAGGTCTCGGCGAGAGCCGAAACCGGAACCAGTGCAGGTAGCGATACGAGCAGCGAGGCGGGGGCGACGTCGGCCACCCTGACCGCCAGCTCAGCCCGGAGGGTGAGCAGGGCGGCGTCAACGCGGACCGCCAGCCACTTCAGAGCGAGGGCGGCAAAAGCCGCAACCGGCAGCTGGCCGGCGCTGCCCAGGAGAATCAGGTTCAGCGCCGATGGGACCGCGTCTCCGGCCGCCAGCGATTCGATCGTCTCCTGGGCCATGAAGGAGACGAGCTGGACCGTGAACAGGACCGCCAGCAGGCTGATGTAAGAAGGCGCGCGGCTGGTGACAACAACCGGCCGGCCTGGGACGAACCGGGCGATGCCGATGAGGAGAAGGCTGGCGAGGAGTGCTGCCGCCACGAGGCCGAGGCTTGTTTTTGCGAATCCCGGGAAGTAGGCGTGAGCACCCTGGCTCTGCACGGCCTGAGCCGTGGCGCCGAACTCGAGCTGGTAGGCGATCAGGTGGCCTGCCTGGGCCAGGAGGGCGCCAAAGGCGAGCAGCCCAAGCAGCCGGATGGGCGGCCGGTTCACGATCGGATCATACCGTTTGAGGTGACCCCCTTCCTCCCGACCGTGGCCTGGTGCGCAGCCAGGCAATGAAGAAGACGGGCACTATCGTCAGCAGCATGACCAGCGAGGTCAGCTGCGCCTGCTTCAAGCCCCACAGTATCGCCGGGGTCTCATAGTCGGTGCGCCAGTTGAACAAAATCAATTGGCTGACCGGGTAGAGGATGAGATACGTCAGCCCCAAGATGCCTGGCGCCACGCCTCGGTGACGGAGGTACAGCAGCAAACCAAGAATCACGAGCGTCCCCAATGCCTCGTAGAGATTTGCCGGCTGATAAGCGACCCCTAGATGGGGAGCCATGGATGCAGGGTTCGTGTAACGAATCGCCCACGGCAGATTCGAAGGTGGCCCCAGGATCTCGCCGTTCATCACGTTGCCGAGTCGGCCGATCGGCTGACCGGCGGCGGCGAAGAGTACGCCGGCATCGAGTAGGTCCCAGAAGTTGATGTGATGGCGACGTGCCATCACCATCAACACGATCAGGGCGGCGAATATGGCCCCGAAGAAGGCCATGCCACCTTCCCAAAAGGCAAAGATGTGAAGCGGGTGGGTCAGGTACCAGTACCAGCCCGACTGAACGACGAAATAGAGGCGGGCACCGATGAGCCCGAATACGATCGCCCAAAAGGCGATGTCGCCGGCGACGTTCCGCGACACTCCTCGCCTCTCGAGATGGCGAGTAGCGATGGCCGTGCCGACGATGAAGGCGACCACATAGGCGATGCCGTAGAAGCGAATCTGGAGGGGGCCGAGATAGAAACCTGGAGGCAGCGGGTCGGTGATGACCAGGAACGGCACGCACTCAGATTAGGTAAGCCGCTCCCGAGTTGCCATCACGAGCGTCGCCGGAAGACATCTCGACAGCCTCGCTCTCACGTGTAGCTTGGAAGGCCGTGTGCCGGAACCGCGTCCGGTTGCCGGCGAGACATTAACCGCTGGCTGGTGCAGTGCGCTCGTCTTGGCTTGAGCAGGCCGGGCAGAGCCCGGTAAACACCAGGTGATGGCTTGTGATCTTGAATCCGGTGCTGTTTTGCACCCCTGCGGCCGCGTCCTCGAGAACGCAGCCCGGTACCTCGGCGACCTGACCGCAAGACTCACAACGGACATGCTCGTGGTGGCCCTCACGGACCTCGTAATGGGCTTTACCGTCGCCTAAGTCGATTCGCCGGATGGCGCCTTCGCGCTCCATCGCCGCCACCGCGCGAAACACCGTCGAATAGTCGGCACCGCCGAGGGTCGTTTGCGCTGCTTGATGCAGCTCTTCGAGCGACCAGGCGTGGCGGACCTCCCCAACGAAAAGGCTCTTGACCACGTCGGTCACGGGACTCGGTCGCGGCACGGACCCGATCATACAGCACTGCATACGACTTGCCCAACTCAGTTGTGCAATACTCTTGCGCGAGTAGGTCCAGGACGGAGATCCAGCCTTCTGGAGGTGATGCCGTTGGCAGGTAGGTTGATTTGGGGGCTGACTGCTTTGGCGCTGACCGTGAGTGCATGCGGGAGCTCGACGCCCGCCGTGCAAGCCGGTCCGCTCAAAGTCGTGGCTGGGCAGAACTTCTGGGGCAGTATCGCGACCCAGTTAGGCGGATCGAGGGCTAGCGTCCAGAGCGTCGTGACCGACCCGAACGCCGATCCTCATGAATATGAGAGCAACACAAACGACGCCCGCGCTATCGCCGACGCCAACTTTGTGATCCTCAACGGAGCCGGCTACGACGATTGGGCGAGCAGGCTCCTATCGGCCAATCCAAGCAGCCACCGAACTGTGCTCATAGCCGCCGACTTGCTCGGAAAGAAAGCCGGCGACAATCCCCACTTCTGGTACAACCCCGACTACGTCACGCGGATGGCCGACCAGATCACAGCGGACTACAAGTCCATCGACTCTGCCGACGCTGCGTACTTCGATCAGCAGCGCGCCGATTTCACCACCGCCCTCAAGCCGTACACGCAGCGGATCGCAGAGATCAAGGCGAAGTTCAGCGGTGTGCCGGTCGGAGCGACTGAGAGCATTTTCGTCTACATGGCGACAGCCCTCGGCTTGAACCTAATCTCGCCCCCGGAATTCATGAACGCCGTCGCCGAGGGCAATGACCCGCCCGCCGCGGCCGTCATCACATTTCAGAACCAGATCACCAGCAAGCAGGTAGAGGTACTCGTCTACAACGTCCAGACGGCGACGGCCGTCACGACCAACATCAAGCACATCGCTGCGCTCGCCGACATCCCGGTCGTGGGCGTATCCGAGACGATGCAGCCGGAGTCCGCAACCTTCCAGGATTGGCAGCTGTCCCAGCTCCTCGCACTGCAGAACGCGCTGAACGCCTCGGCGCTGAGCAGCTGATCTCCGGCATGATCGAGGCTCAGCCGCTGACAACCGCCGGCTCGCCGGCAATCTCAGCGGTGGACGTGGCCGCCAGCTACGGCGCGCGCTCCGTGTGGGCGCACGCCAACTTCTCCATCCCAGCCGGGTCGTTCACAGCGATCCTTGGACCCAACGGCGGCGGCAAGTCGACCCTGATCCGGATGATCCTGGGGCTGCTGCCACCTGCCCACGGCCGGCTCGAAGTACTGGGCGAGAAGCCGAGCCGCGGAAATCCACTCATCGGTTACATCCCACAGCGGTCCAGCTTTGATCCCGAGCTGTCGGTCCGCGGGCGTGACTTCGTCAACCTCGGCGTCGATGGCCATCGCTGGGGGGTGCGGCTTCCGGGCTCGGGCGCCGCAGCCGCGGCGGACCGGTCGATCGGCTCGGTGGGGGCCGAGGAGTACGCGGACCGCCCGATCGGACGCCTGTCCGGAGGTGAGCAGCAGCGGCTGCTCCTAGCCCAGGCGCTGGTCGGCAGCCCCCAGCTACTCCTGATGGACGAGCCGCTCTCCCAGCTCGACGTGCGCAACCAGAGCGTGATCGTGCAGCTTATCGGCGACCTGAAGCGAGCGCGCCGGCTCACCGTCCTGCTCATCGCTCACGACGTCAATCCGTTGCTGCCCCACGTCGACCACGTGCTCTACGTCGCGCATGGAAACGTCGCGATGGGCAGGCCGGAGGAGATCATCACCTCCGACTCGCTGACACGAATCTATTCGACGCCTGTAGAAGTCCTCAAGGACAGCCGCGGGCGGGTGTTCGTGGTCGGCCTCGAGGAGGAGGTGAGCCACCCGCATGGATGAGCGAATCTTCGCCACCATCACCAATACCTCACCGCAGTTCACATGGAACTTGTTCGACGACATCGCGGCCCTCTTCCACTACGAGTTCATGGTCCACGCCTTCGAAGCGGGCACGATCGTGGCCATCGTGGCCGGCGCGATCGGCTACTTCGTGGTCCTGCGCGGCTCGGCCTTCGCTGCGCACGCGCTTTCCCACATCGGGTTTGCCGGCGCGACCGGTGCGGTGGTCCTGGCAGTGAACCCGATCTTCGGCCTGCTGGCCTTCACCGTTGGGGCCGGCATCGCCATAGGCGCGCTGGGCAACCGCCTGCGAGGACGGGACGTGACCATTGGCATCGTCCTGGCGTGGACACTGGGACTTGGCGTGCTGTTTATCTCGCTGTATACCGGCTACGCGAACGAGGCTTACGCGATCCTTTTCGGGTTGATCCTCGGCATCAGCGCCAATGACGTGCTTGTGACGCTGGTCGCCGGCGTCGTGACCATCGCCGCTTTGATCGCGGTCTACCGCCCGCTGCTCTTCGCGTCCGTCGACGAGGAACTCGCAGGCGCCAAGGGCGTCCCGGTCACGGCGCTGTCGATTGGTTTCATGGTCATCCTGGCCGTGGCGGTCACCGAAGCAGTCCAGGTGGTGGGCGTCCTGCTGATCTTCGCGCTGATCGTCACACCTGCCGCAATCGCTGTGCGCTTCACGAGCCGCCCGTTCGCTGCCATCGTGACGGGCGTACTTCTAGCGCTTGCTTTTACCTGGGCCGGGCTCTCCATTGCGTACTACTCCCCACATCCGGTGAGCTTCTTTATTACTTCACTCGCGTTCGGCACCTACCTGGTCACCAGGCTTTCCGAACCAATCAGCGTCCGTTTGAGGGGGAAGGCCGCAATACCAAGTTATTGAAGCCGGAGTCGCCGAGCGTGTCTGCTTGGAGATCGCAAAGACCGGCTAGTTGCAATTTGTGCCGAGAAATTTGTGATGCGGGTGCCAGCGTCTGCGGATGACTGTGTAGATCGTGTTCGGGGCCTCAGGATTTCGAACCCATGGCCGCGCGGTCCTGCCCATGTCCTCCTGTAGCCCCTCCCGTATCCGGGATTCTTGTGACCCGTCTGTGACACGGCGAAGATCGAGCTCGGCCAAGAGAACGGCAACCTGGCCGAAAGCAGTCGGGTCATGTCGCGCGACTCGCGACACTACTCAGCGGAGGCCGGAGGCTGACTTCCGGGTTCTTCTGGCAGCTTGCCCGGGCGGGCCTCCCACCCGCCAGCTGATCGACTCTTTCGCGTCTCTAGCGGCGGTCACCAGCCGACGGGCTAAGCCCTATAGGCCTGGCGGGAGCGTAATGGCCGGGGCGCCGTTGAAGTTGCTGTAGGCGAGGTCGACCGAGACGGCGGGCGCGGTCGCCTGATAGGACAGAGTTGCGATGCGGCCCCCGGCGAGGGTGACCGTGCCTTTGACTGTGGCGGCGCCCTGGATTAGAGCCGCCGCCGCGGCGCCGGTCAGCGTGAACGCGTAGGTCGAGCCTGAGAGGGTCACATCGCCGGCCGACTCGAGGAC
Source organism: Candidatus Dormiibacterota bacterium (assembly GCA_049582065.1). Taxonomy (GTDB): domain Bacteria; phylum Chloroflexota; class Dormibacteria; order Dormibacterales; family Dormibacteraceae; genus DATKSS01. The sequence continues at coordinate 7,564 of JBAUTF010000286.1, forward strand.
TCGAAACGCAGCTCGGGGATCCGCCGGAGCGGGTGACCCTGTGGCGGGCGCCCATGGGGTGTTAGCAGCGGACCGGACATAAGTGCGGGAGCCTACCCTGATCAGCTCAAGGCTCTGCGTGCCGATCTGGGCTGTCTCGTGAAGGTTGTTCGGGGCGGCGAACTCTCCAGTTATTCGGGCCTCCTGGGACCCAGTAACCACCTTGGCCGTAAACTCAAACGAGGTCACGGTCTGCATTGCCGCCGCTGCGGCGTTGAGGTCCTGAGCTGGCCCGCTCGGGGGCACCGCGCTGGTCGCATTGCCACACGCGGCAAGTGACATCAGGCACACAGCGCCAAGCGAAACGGATAAGACCCGCGGGCGAGTGGACAGGGGTCTCATCAGAGCCACATCAAACACGAGGGCAGGTGCGACGAGCGCACCTGCCCTCGCTGGTCGGAAGCGTTGCGTTTGTTAATCGTGTCCGGTGCCGGACGTTGTTGAGTGCCCCGACCCGTCGCCGTGGTGCTCTGTTTCGTTGGCTTCGTCGCCGACATGGTGGACGGCCTTCACCTTGGCGGTGACCACCGGAGTTCCGCCGGTGGCTCCAGGCTTGGTCTTGACCACCAGCCGGACGCTCTTCGTTGGATCGGCGCTGTTGGTGAACACGACAGTGATCCTGTCAGTGTCCTTGTCCACCTTGATGGTCGCGGTGTAGTTTGTTCCGAGACTAGCTGTGCTTGGGCTTCCCGTCACCTTGCCGGTCGTTTGGTCGACCGTAAAGTTGAGGGTTCCAATACCGGGCAGCACGATCGAGTAGCTGCTGCCCGTGTTAGTCACGTTGGCGACGCAGGGCACCGTGATCGGCGCTGACGTCGCGCAAGGCGTGGGGGACGGCTTGGTTCCATTGGCGAATGCCGAGGTTGCCATTGCCGCCGCAACTCCTGCTGCGAGGGCAAACGAAACCCCGCCGCGCAACATCTTGCGGGACAGTCGGAACTCGGGTTTCCCAGCTTCCGACTTAAGCCCAGCGCCGAATTCTGATGGATTCATAAGGTTCTCCTTGCTTTTCTATCGTGGTTCGGTTGACCCGTACGCAGAAACCTGCTCAGATCAAGTAACGCACGGAGACCCCAGAGACGGAAGGTCCCGCCGCCTCTAGAACATATGTTCACCGAAGACCCGTAGGTCTGTCATTCGAACTCCGACAGCCAGTAGAGGAGTTCCCAGGTCAGATCCATCCCTGCGGGAGGTAGGTCGGTGAGATCCACCTTGTGGGGGTGCAGTTCGATTTGTCGCGACCGCGTGAGCTCGATGATCAAATGCCCGACAGGCGTGAGGCCGACCAGCCGACCTGCCATCCGGTACGACGCGACCGTCTCGTCGATGGCCTCGACCACGTCGAACCTTCTCATTGGCTCGGCGGGCGGGGAATGCGGAACCGGCAGAGACTACGCCCTACTTGCCGATCAGGACCTCGGTGGCTTTGATGATCACGGTGACCTTGTCACCCGCCTTGAGCTTCAGCCGCTTCACAGAACCGTCGGTGATCGCGGCCACGACTTTGCCGGCCCTGACCTTGACTTCCACCTCGGCCATAACGGCACCTGACTTGACGCGGACGATTTGACCCTTCAGTTGATTGCGCGCGCTTAGTTGCATGTGTTTCCTCCTGATTTCAAGCTGGATAAACGCCTACATCTGTGGCTTTGAACGACAGCCAGACCTCGCCTCCTTCGACCAGATTCAGATCCCTCAGCGCTGCAGGCGTCACCTCCGCAACTAAAGGAACCTCACCGTCAATCCGCACCCGCACGC
>JBAUTF010000287.1:0-3299 GCA_049582065.1 Candidatus Dormiibacterota bacterium
CGCGCGGCCACCTGAAGATCTACCTCGGGGCGACGCCGGGGGCCGGCAAGACGTTCGCGATGCTTCGCGAGGCCCACGAGCTGATCCGCCAGGGTCACGACGTGGTGGTCGCCTACGTCGAGACATACAACCGGCCTCGGACCGTCGAGTTGCTGCAGGAACTCGAGATCGCGCCGCGCGCCGTCGTGAGCTACCGGGGCGCGACCCTCGAGGACATGGATCTCGACTGGATGCTCGAGCGCAAGCCCGAGATCGCGATCGTCGACGAGCTCGCGCACACGAATGCTCCCGGCCTGCGCCACCCCAAGAGATGGCAGGAAGTGGAGGAGCTCCGTGACGCCGGCATAAACGTGATATCGACTGTCAACGTGCAGCACGTTGAGAGTGTCAAAGACCTGGTCGAGAAGGTGACCGGGATCGTTGTGCGCGAGACGGTGCCCGACAAAGAGATCGACAGTGCGGACGTGGTGCAGTTCATCGACATCGCCCCCGAGGCGCTTCGGAAGCGGATGCGGCACGGCAACATCTACGCGAAAGACAAAGTAGATGTAGCGTTAGCCAACTTCTTCAAGCCTGGCAACCTTGCCGCCATGCGCCAGATCGGACTGCGCCTGGTCGCTGACTCGATGGCGCGAACGCGCAGCGTGGTCGACTCACCAGAGGACGTGCTCGTCGCGGTGTCGTGCGGAGAGGCGTCCGAAGAGTTGATGCGCAGAGGCGTGCGTCTGGCGCGCCGGCGTGGTGGTTTCTGCCTGGTCGTAACCGTGGTGGCCGACCCATCGGAGGACGCGCGAGTCGACCCGTACCGTGAGCTGGCGGAACACCTCGGGTGCTCGTTCGCGGTGCTCGCCGGGAACGACCCAGCGCGAGCCATCATCCAGGCGGCGCGGGACGCGGGCTCCGACCACGTTGTCGTCGGCGAACCGCGCGACAGCCGGTGGATCGACCGTCTCCTCCCGAACGTGGTCGATCGGATCATCGACGGGCTGCCCGAGGCGGATATCCACGTGATCGCAAGGTTTGCCAGGTGAGCCGCAAGTACGAACGCCGTCCCGATCCGGCGGAGCTACTGCGCCAGATCACTGCCGAAGGTCGGCGGCGCGCGATGCTGCGCGTCTACCTCGGCTACGCGCGTGGCTGCGGCACGACGACGGCAATGCTCGACGAAGCACTCAGGCGGCATAGCCGCGGAACCGACGTGGTAGTGGCCGCGTATGACATACACGATCCGCCGGCGAAGGCGCTCGGGGCGCTCGAGGTGATCCAGGCCACGCGCGAGATGCCGGCATCGCGGCCGCTCGACGTAGCCGCGCTGCTCGCGCGCAACCCCGAGGTCGCGTGCGTCGACGATGTCATGGGACTCGACGTCTCAGGGAGGCCGCGCATCGAGTCGGTGCCGCGGCTGCTCTCAGCCGGGATAACGGTGCTCGCTACGCTGCACCTCCTGTCGCTACGCAGCGCCGCGGCCGCTGTGGCCGGGATGCTCGGCGACCGCCTCCCGGAGCCTCTGCTTGGCGACGAGTTCTTCAATCAGATCGACGAGATCGAGTACGTCGACATCACTCCTGAGGATCTGCTGGCCCGCATCAAGCAGCACGCGATTCTCACGCCGGCGCAGCTGGCCGCAGGCATGCAGCGCGAGCTGCGTCCGGCGGTGCTCGCCATCCTGCGCGAAACGGCGTTGCGGATGACCGCCGAGCACATGGACCGGCAGCTGTCCCGATACCTACCCACGACGCCATCTCCGCTCGAGTTCCGAGGACGCATCGTGCTCGGTCTTCCCATCGCCGCCGGGATGGAAGAGCGGATCCGCGCGGTCGCTCGTTATGCCGTGTCACAGGGAGTCAAGCTGTCGGTCGTCACCGTCCGGACCCGTCAGCTGCGGGATGAGGAGAAGGAGCGGCTAGGCGGCTACGCCTCGGTGACGCACCAGCTCGGAGGCGAGTTCGTCCGGCTTGACGACCGCAACGTGGCCAGGGCGCTGGTCGGGTACGTCCGCGAGGCACAGGCGACCGAAGTGGTGCTCGGCCACCGCCGCCGCGCCCGATGGCTCCCCCTGGATACGACCAGCGAGATCATCCGGCTGCTCTCAGGTGTCGACGTACATATACTTCGCGCTCGCCAACCCGTGCCTCCCCAGCCACATCGGCCTTAGGTTGGGGCGTTCTGTCTAGGCGCATGTAGTGGTCGTGACGCTCAAAGGCTTCCTGGTGACAAGCTGACACGGTGAGCGCGCGCCGAGGGCGGTAGGAAAACAGGCGCCAACCCCTGATCGGAAGACGCGAGGCTGGGTACGGTTGGCGGACGTCCTTAGGCCGGGCGACCATCCCGGCTGACTGCGGCGCTCGTCCTATCCTGGTCGCGGGCAAGAGAACGCAGGTTGGCGCGGCCCCGCCCAGGCGGCCTGAACCTGCTGGTTGCCCATCGATCCTCTTACGACTGAAGCCCGACCCCTTCTCGAGAACGCCTGCGAATTGAAGGCTGGGACTCTTCTTGAATATTCCGGTTGGACGTGCGGTTTCGACGTCACATGGCCACCCAAGAGTCACGGCCGGGTCTGCGCTTGATCGACGATCAGGACAAGAAGTGATGGGTCGATGGGCCGGATTTAGCGATGTGCGCGCGCTCACGTTCGACGTCTTCGGCACGACCGTGGATTGGCGTAGCGGTGTGAGCGCCGAAGCACGGCGTCTGGGAGCGAAAGCCGGCGTGCACGCTGACTGGGAGAGGCTGGCGGACACGTGGCGCGGGCTGTACATGCCGTCGATGAACAGGGTGCGAAGAGGCGAGTTGCCGTGGACCAACTTCGACCGCCTTCATCGTCTGTCGCTCGACCAGGTCCTACGTGACGTCGGAGCGGAAGGCTTCGACGACGCCGCGCGTGAGGCGCTGACCGGTGCCTGGGAGCGGCTGCCACCCTGGCCTGACGCCGTCCAGGGCCTGGAGCGTTTGGGTCGGCGATTCACGGTCGCGACCCTCTCAAACGGCAATCGATCCCAGCAAGCTGCATTGGTCAGTTTCGGGCAACTGCCGTTTCAACGGCTGCTGTCGGCGGAAGACTTCGGCCATTACAAGCCCGACCCGGAGGTGTATCTGGGCGCCGCTTCGGCGCTGGGCCTCGAGCCTTCCCAGGTGATGATGGTGGCGGCGCACAAGGGTGACCTGCGGGCCGCCCAGGCTGCGGGCTTTCGTGCGGCGTTCGTCGAGAGGCCTCTGGAGAAAGGACCATCGGGAGGCGCGGATCTCCTGCCCGATCCGCACGCTGATGTGCAGGCGACGAGTTTCCTGGACCTCGCCGA
>JBAUTF010000288.1:0-1783 GCA_049582065.1 Candidatus Dormiibacterota bacterium
ACGCCCAGCGGCAGGGAGCGCGACCCGCCCTGGTCGAGGGCATCGAGGTCCACCTCCGCGCGGAAACGCGTGAATCGTGGCTGGCGCGTTTCGAACAGTTCGGAATACCCGCCGGGCCGATCCTCGACATGGAGGAAGCGTTCGCCAGCCCGCTTGCGACCGGGCGCGAAATGAGGCTGGAGGTCGAGCACCCGACAGCCGGCCGCATCGACCAGGTCGGCGCGCCGTGGAAGCTCGACGGAAGCTCGAGTCCCATCCGCCGGCCGCCGCCGGTCCTCGGCCAGCACACCGAGGAGGTCCTGCATGACTGGCTGGAGCACACCGATGGCTGACGGACGTGCGCCGCTGACCGGGATCCGGGTGGTCGAGGTCGGCAACTACATGGCGGGTCCGTTCTGCGCGATGCAGCTGGCCGACCTGGGAGCCGACGTCGTCAAGGTCGAGAACCCCGATGGCGGCGACACCGTGCGCTCGGTGGCGCCCTTGATCGCCGGTGAGGGCTCGGCATTCATGCGTCTCAACCGTAACAAGCGATCGGTGGCGGTCGACCTCAAGACGCCTGAAGGCAAAGAAGTCTTTCGACGGCTCGTCGGCACGGCCGACGTCCTCGTCGAGAACCTGCGTCCGGGGACGATGAGGGACCTTGGCCTGGACTACGAGTCACTTCGCTCGCTCAACCGCGGCCTCGTCTATGTCGCGGCATCAGGATGGGGGCAGGACGGGCCGCTGCGCGACCGTCCCGGGATGGACATCATGGCCCAGGCGCGCTCGGGCCTGATGAGCATCACCGGGACGCAGGGTGGGGATCCGGTGAAGGTCGGGGTGCCGGTGTGTGACCTGGTCTGCGCTCTCTATGGGGCCCTCGCGGCCACAGCCGCGCTGATCGCGCGAAGCGAGAGCGGCGAAGGCCAGTTCATCGATGTTTCGCTGCTCGAATCCGGGGTCTCGCTTGCGATCTGGGAGGCGGGCGGCTTCTTCGGAAACGGGCGCGTCCCCGGCCCCCTCGGCTCCGCGCATCAGACCAGCGCTCCTTACCAGGCGTTCCGGGCCGCGGACGGCTGGCTGACGATCGGCGCGACGACGAAGTTCAACTGGACCGCGCTCTGCCGGGCACTGGGCCTCGAGCGGCTGGTCGATGACCGTCGCTACCTGGACGCCAACCTTCGATTCAGAAACCGTGAGAGCCTGGCGGCTGAGATTGAGGGAGTCACGGCCACGCACGCTGTCGAGCACTGGATATCGGTCCTTGACGAGGCGGGCGTTCCGTGCGCGCCGATCCAGGATTTCGGGCAGGTGTTCAGCGACCCCGCCCTTGTCGGGCGCGACTATTTCTGGGATGCCACACATACGGCCGCCGGCCCCGTGCGCCAGCTCGGCTCGCCGATGCGGTTTTCCAGGACGCCGGCGCGCCGCGAAAAAGCAGCCCCGATGCTCGGCGAGGACACGCAGGACGTGCTGTCTGAGATCGGCTACGCGGACGATGCGATCGCGCAGCTCGTGGGGCGGAACGTGATCGGGGTTTCGGAGGCTCGGCGAATTCGTGAGTGATGTCATGACAGGCGTCGAGAATGCGGACGAGCTGATGACCGAGCGGCGTGGCTCTGTGCGATGGGTCATCTTCAACCGTCCCGAGGCGCGCAACGCCCTGACCTGGAGCATGTACAGCCGGCTCATCGAGGTCTGCGAGCAGGTCAACGCGGAGCGAGATGTCCGTGCCATGGTGCTGACGGGCGCCGGGGGCAAGGCCTTCGTCGCGGGCACTGACATCGCCCAGTTCCGCTCG
>JBAUTF010000289.1:0-16444 GCA_049582065.1 Candidatus Dormiibacterota bacterium
GGGGCCCGGGATTTGACCCCGGCCCTCACGGTCCCGATCCGCTAGTCCTTCGCGATCAGCTCTCTCAGGACCTGGGGCAGGATGCCGCCATGGTGCATGTAGCCGACCTCTGTGTCGTTGTCGATGCGGCAGTGCGTCGTGAACGTCTTTGTCTTGCCGTCGTCGCCGACCGCCTCCACCTCGACCGCCTGGCCGGGCTTGATCGAGTCCAGCCCGCGGATCGTGTAGCGCTCGCGCCCGCTCAACCCCAGCGACTGCGCGTTCTGTCCCGCCGCGTAGACCAGCGGCAGCACGCCCATCCCGACGAGGTTGGAACGGTGGATGCGCTCGAAGCTCTCGGCGATCACGGCCCGCACGCCCAGCAGCAGAGGGCCCTTGGCCGCCCAGTCGCGCGACGACCCTGATCCGTACTCCTTGCCCGCCAGGACGATGAGCGGTACGCCCTCGGAGCGGTAGCGCTCGGAGGCGTCGAAGATCGTGGTCTCGTCACCGTCGGGCATGTGCCGGGTCCAGTAACCCTCGCGCTCGACCAGCTTGTTGCGCAGGCGGATGTTGCCGAAAGTGCCACGAGCCATCACCTCGTGGTTGCCGCGGCGAGAACCGAAGCTGTTGAAGTCCGCCTTCTCGACGCCACGCTCGATCAGGTATCTGCCGGCAGGGCTGTCGGCGGGGATCGACCCTGCGGGAGAGATGTGGTCGGTGGTGACCGAATCGCCCAGCACCGCGAGCGCGCGCGCGCCCTCGACGTCGTGCAAGGCCTCGGGTTGAGGGCGCAGCCCTTCGAAGTAGGGCGGCTCCTTCACGTATGTCGACTTCTCGTCCCACTGGAAGATCGGCCCCGTTGGCGCCGCCATCTTCTTCCAGTGCTCGTCGCCCTCATAGATGCGCGCGTACTCGCGCTTGAACATGTCCTTCTGCACGACCTTCTGCACGACGGCGTTGACCTCTTCCTGCGAGGGCCAGAGGTCGGACAGCATCACCGGTTTCCCATCGTGCGTGCGGCCGATGGGGTCCTTCGTGAGGTCGATGTTCACCGACCCGGCGAGCGCATAGGCGACGACGAGCGGCGGCGAGCCGAGGTAGCTCGCTTTGACCAGCGGGTGGATGCGTGACTCGAAGTTGCGGTTGCCGGAGAGAACCGCGACGACGCTGAGGTTCTCGTCCACGACCGCAGCCTCGACCTCGGGGCTCGCCAGTGGGCCTGAGTTGCCGATGCAGGTGGTGCATCCGTAACCGACCAGGAAGAAACCGAGCTTCTCGAGCGGCTTCATCAGGTCGGCCGTCTCCAGGTAGTCGGTGACCACGCGCGACCCGGGCGCGAGGCTCGTCTTGACATATGGGTTGACCTGAAGGCCGAGCTCGACCGCCTTCTTGGCGAGCAGGCCCGCGGCCACCATCACCGACGGGTTAGAGGTGTTGGTGCAGCTTGTGATCGCGGCGATCACGACGCAGCCGTTCTCGAGCTTGGCCTCGGGCCCCGCGACGACGGCGGTCGATGCCCGGCCGTTGACCGGCCCGCCCTCGCCCGTCAGCCGCGAGAGTGCTTCGCCGCTGGGCTTCGGGCCGTTGCCGAAGGCAGCTGTGAAGCTGTCCCACACCTTGGGCAGCGACACGCGGTCCTGCGGGCGCTTAGGACCGGCGAGGCTCGGCTCCACCTTGCCCAGGTCGAGCTCCAGCAGCTCGCTGAACTCGGGCGTCTTGTCGCCATCGTTGCGGAACAGCCCCTGCTCTTTGGTGTAGCGCTCGACGAGGTCGATCTGCTCGCGGCTGCGGCCCGTGATCTCCAGGTAGCGCAGCGTCTGGTGGTCGACCGGGAAGAGCGCCGAGGTCGCCCCGTACTCGGGGCACATGTTGCTCATGGTCGCGCGGTCGGGCACCGACAGGGTCGAGAGCCCGTCGCCGCAGAACTCGACGAACTTCTCGACCACGCCGTGCTTGCGCAGCATCTCCGTGAGCGTCAGCACCAGGTCGGTGGCCGTTGCGCCCGCCGGCAGAGCGCCGTGGAATCTGACGCCGACCACGATCGGGGAGGCGAGGTATGCGGGCTGGCCGAGCATCGCCGCCTCGGCCTCGATGCCGCCCACGCCCCAGCCCAGCACGCCGAGCCCGTTGACCATCGTGGTGTGCGAGTCGGTGCCCATGAGCGTGTCCGGGATGGCGACCTTCCGGCCGTCCATCTCCCGGACCTGGACGACCTTCGCCACGTGCTCGAGGTTGACCTGGTGGCAGATGCCCATGCCTGGCGGCACGAGCGAGAAGTTGTGGAACGCCTGTTGCGCCCACCGCAGGAGCGCATAACGCTCGCGGTTGCGCTCGATCTCCTTTTCGATGTTGCGCGTGTAGGAGTCGCGGAAGCCGAAGGAATCGACCTGCACCGAGTGGTCGATGATCAGGTCGACCGGGACGAGCGGGTCGACCAGGCCTGCGTCCTTCCCGGCGCGCTTCATCGCGGAGCGCATCGCCGCGAGGTCCACGACCGCGGGCACGCCCGTGAAGTCCTGCATGAGGACGCGCGCGGGCAGGAAGGGCAGCTCGGCGTCCTCGGAAGGCGGGGCCGGCCAGCTCGCCAGCGCGCCGACATTCCTCTCGCCGGTCGTGCCGGCCTCGGCCAGGCGGACGATGCCTTCGAGCAGCACCTTCACCGTCATCGGGAGCCGAGAGGGGTCTTTCGCCCCGGACCGGGTGAGCGCTTCAAGCGGGTAGAAATCGAAGTCGGTGCCGGCCAGCCTGGCCCTTTCGATCATTCTCAGATCGTACTCGGACACTAACGCCCGGAGGCGCGCATCGCCTCGGCGATGCGGAGCACGCCGTCCGCGGCCTCGACGCCCTCGCGCCCGAGCGGAAGGGTGCGGCGCCAGTTGGGAAACTCGGTGGTCGTTCCAGGGACGTTGGGGCGTTCATGCACGCCGAGCGCATCCTCCAGCGACGCGAGCACGATGCGCGGCCGTCCGCGAGCCAGGGCCGCGTAGGCGGCGACCGCCACGTCGACCGGCGGCGTGCCGTCGGGCAAGTGGGTCATGTTCACGAGCTTCTGGCGCAGGTGGTGTAGGCGGTGGTCGGGCTCGCTCAGCGTCCAGATGCCCGCCACCGTCGGCAGGTCGTGGGTGCCGACCGAGGCCACGGCGTCGCGCGGCCAGGTCGAAGGGTCGGAGCCTTCGAACCAGAGGAGGCGGTATGACATCGATCCTCGCTGCCGCAAGTGCCGGCGCACCGTCGGCTCCACCAGGCCGAGGTCCTCACCGACGACGAAAGCGCCGGCCCGGCGGCTCTCGCGGGCCAGCAGGCCGAGCAGGATCGCGGCGGGGTACCTCACGTACGCGCCCTGGGCGGCGCTCATCCCGTCGGGGATCCAGAACAGCCGGAAGAGGCCCATCACGTGGTCGAGCCGGACGCCGGCGGCGTGCCGCGACGCCGAGCGGATCGCATCGACGAAAGGTTCCCAGCGCGCCCTGCCGAGCCGCCATGGATCGAGCGGGGGCAGGCCCCAGTCCTGGCCGTCCCTGAAAAACTCGTCAGGAGGCGCGCCGACACGCATGCGCGGGGCGAAGAAGTCCTGCCACCGCCATGCATCGAAGCCGTCCGATGCGAACCCGACGGGCACGTCGGTGATCAGACCTATCTCGCGCCCTGCCCGCGCCAGCTGGCGGTCGAGGTGAAACTGCAGCCATTGGTGAAACGCCACCCGCTCCGCGAGCTGCTCGCGGACGGAGTCAAGTCCCGTGCCTGCGGGGTGCCGGAGATCCGCCGGCCAGCTCCGCCAGGCAGGTCCGTGGACCTCGCAGATCGCGTTGAAAGTGCCGAAGTCGCGGAGCGCCGTGCCCTGCCGGCGGACGAAGGCATCGAAACCGCTCGGTCGCGGGGCGGCTCGGAACACGAGCTCGAGGGCCTGCGATTTCAGCCGGTAGACCTCGTCGTAGTCGATCAGCGGCTGTTGGTTGAGCTCGCGCGCGGCCGCGGCCAGCGGCGCGAGGACAGCTGCGCTGGCCTGCGAGCCGTCGATGTCTTCGATCCTCAGATAGACGACGTTGCGAAACCGGCGGGTCGACGTGTAGTACGGCGAAGCTTGATAAGGCTGGGTCGGCGTCTGGGCCCCGAGAGGGTTCAGCAGGATCACCGACGCGCCGGCGCGGCGTGACCAGCGCCCGAAGCGGCGGAGGTCGGCGAGGTCGCCGATGCCCCAGCTCTGTTGGGAGCGAAGGGAGTAGAGCTGGAGGGCCCAGCCCCAAGCACGGTCGGGCGCCGGCGAGCAGGGGTCGGGCGTCAGGCCGGGCCGCCTCAGCCGCGGCGGTCTGTCCCGCGTCGCGCCCATGGATTCGAGGATGGCGTGCTCGGTTTCCGGCGTCGTTTCTTTCACGTCGCCCTGCCAGCCGAAGTAGGCGGGCAGGACCCCCCAGCGTCGCGAGCGTTCGGACATCGTCGGCTCTATCGTTTCATTGGCGATGGGCAAGCTGCAGCGCGCGCCGGTCTTCTGATGGCAGTCAACGCGGCGCTCGGCGGCTCTGTGCGTAGGCGGGAAGACCGCCGGCTCGTGACGGGAGCCGGCCGCTATACAGACGACATCCAGCCTGAGGGCTGCCTGCACGCGGTGTTCGCCCGCTCGACGATGGCGCATGCGCGAATTGCGAACGTGGACGTCAGCTCCGCGCGGGCTCTGCCTGGTGTGGTTGGAGTCCTGCAAAGCGCGGACCTCACGTTCGAGTCGCAACCGGCGCGCCCGCGCCTGTGTTCGACGGAGGTCAAGTTCGTCGGGGACGCGATCGCCGTGGCGGTGGCGGAAACGCGCGCGGCGGCCGTCGACGCGGCGGCGGCGGTCGTGGTCGACTATGAGGCGCTGCCGGTGGTGGTAGACAGCGCCGCCGCCCTTCGTCCGGACGCCTCCCTGGTCCATTCGGAAATGAGCGACAACGTCGCCTTCGATTTCGAGATCGGTGAGGAAGGCGCGCTGGAAGGGGCGGACGTGGTGGTGCGCGGCCGCTTCGTGAACCAGCGCCTCGCCGCCGTTCCGATCGAAGCCAACGCGGTTGTAGCCGAGCCCGACGGCAATGGCGGGCTGCGTATCTGGGCGTCGACCCAGGTTCCCTTCGAGGTTCGCACCCAGTGCGCCGAAGCGCTTGGCATCGATGAGCAGAACGTCCGCGTCATCGCCGCCGACGTCGGCGGCGCGTTCGGCGCCAAGCTCATGGCCTACCCGGAGCAGTGTGTGGTGGCCGCGCTGGCGGTGAAGCTCGACCGGCCGGTGCGTTGGTTCGAATACCGCACGGAGAACATGGTCGCGATGACCCACGGCCGTGGGCTGGTTCAAGACGTCGCATTGGGGGCCACGTCGGACGGGAAGCTGGTCGGCCTGGAGGCTGAGATCATCGCCGATGCCGGCGCCTACGCGGGGCTTGCTCCGCCGCAGCTCATCCTCACCGCGCTCTTGTCCTCAGGGGTGTATGCGATTCCCAAGATCCGCTGGCGCGGCACGAGCGTCTACACCAACACGGCGGTGATGTCCGCCTACCGGGGGGCGGGCCGGCCCGAAGCGATCGCAATGATCGAGCGCGCCATGGACCTGCTGGCGGCGGAGCTGCACATTGACCCCGCGGAGCTGCGCCGCCGCAACCTGATCCTTGGCGACTTCCCGCACACCACCGCCACAGGCGTCACGTATGACTCGGGCGACTACGCCCGAGCCCTTGACCTCGCGCTCGAAGCCGCCGGGTATCAGGAGCTGCGTCGCGAGCAGCAGGCCCGCAGGGAGCGCGGCGATCGAGTGCAGCTTGGGGTGGGGCTGTCCATGTACGTGGAGATGACCGCCGTTCTGCGGACTTCGGAGTTCGGCGCTACACGCGCCGAGCCTGACGGAACAATCGTCGTCACCGCCGGGACCACCTCCAGCGGGCAGGGTCATGAAACGGCGTACGCGCAGCTGGCGTCGCATTTGCTCGGCGTGCCGATGGACAGCATCCGGGTGGTTCAATCGGACACGGGCGCCGTAGCCAGAGGCTATGGCACGTCGGGCTCGCGCTCCCTTCAGCTTGGCGGAAGCGCCGTGCGTGGAGCCTGTCTGGAGTTGATCGAAATGGCCAGGCAGGAGGCGGCACGCCGCCTCGAGGCGAGTCCCGATGACATCGTGCGACTCGATGATGGGCGGTTCGGTGTCAAGGGTGTTCCCGCCACCGCGCTCAGCTGGGCGCAGCTGGCGAGCGGAGTGACTTTGGCGGCTGAATCTGACTTCGAGCAGGATGACCAGACTTTTCCTTTTGGCTGTCACGTCGCTGTGGTCGAGGTCGATGTCGAGACCGGAGAGGCGCGCCTGGTTCGCCACGTGGCGGTGGACGATTGCGGAACGATTCTCAACCCAATGCTCGTGGAGGGGCAGGTCCACGGAGGCGTGGCTCAGGGCGTGGGGCAGGCGCTGTACGAGGAGTTCGTCTATGACGCCGAGGGCAATCCGCTGACGACGAGCTTGATCGACTATGCCGTCCCCAGCATCGGCGAGATCCCGGCCATCGAGACGGTGCAGATGGAGACGCCGACGCCACTCAACCCGCTCGGGGCCAAGGGGATTGGCGAGTCGGGCACGATCGGGTCGACACCGGCGGTGCAGAACGCGGTCATCGACGCTCTGTCGTACCTCGGTGTCCGGCACATCGACATGCCCATGCACCCGATGCGCGTGTGGGAGGCGATCCAGGCGGCTCGGCGGTGAGCGCCGTCTCCAGGTCAATCACCTGCGCTTCGCGGTTGTCGATTTCGATTTCCGCCCTTAACAGGCGGGGTTGGAATGTCGTACGGATGTTCGTAGATTCGGGCCGTGGGCGAGCCGGCACCGGTGGGTACAGCGAGGAACGAGGAGCTGCGCGGACGGATGGTCCGCAAGCGTCACGCCATCGACCTGATGGAGCTCTCATTCGCGGAGGATGCCGCCCGGTACAGCGAGATCGGCGACTATGACGAGCTCGGTTTCATCAGCGCGATCGACTGGATCCGGTTCAACTGCCACATGACCGGCGGCGCGGCCGCGGACCGGGTTGCGGTCGGCCGGGTCATGCACCGCACGCCGCGAAGCATCCAGGCCATCGGTGACGGCGAGATCGGTTTCGCGCACGTCTCGGTGATGGCGCGGACCGCCGAGACTCTGAAGGAGCGATTTGACGAAGCGCCGCTGATCGACTTCGCGCGTGAGCACACTCCCGGAAAGTTCCACTACTTCTGCCGCCATGCCCGGCACGCCGCCGACCCGAAGGGCTATGCGGCCGAGGAGTCCGAGCAGGTGGAGAATCGGCGGCTGTCGTTGAGCACGTGGATGGACGGCTCGATGCTGTTGAGCGGGGTGCTCGACGCATTCGGGGGCGCCGCGCTGCGAACGGCCCTCGAGCCGCTCGCGCGGAGGTCCGGCGAGCACGACCATCGAGAAAGGGAGCGCCGCCTGGCCGATGCGCTGGTCGAGCTCGCGAGCGGCGGAGCCGAGCGCGCCCAGCTCCAGGTCACGAGCTCGGTGGAAACACTGCTGGGGCTGGCGGGAGCGCCGGCGGCCGACATGGAGTTCTCCTTACCGATCTCGTCAGCGACCGTCGAGCGGCTGGCCTGCGACTGCAGCGTCACGCGCGTGCTGCTCGATTCGGAATCTACGGTGATCGACGTCGGGCGTTCGAAGAGGGTGGTGTCCGGGCCGGCGCGGCGGGCCCTCAACGCGCGCGATGGTTCGTGCCGGTGGCCGGGATGCGACCGGCCCGCGTCCTGGAGTGCAGCCCACCATGTGGTGCACTGGACTCACGGCGGCACGACCGACCTCGACAACCTTGTGCTCCTGTGCCACCGGCATCACCGGATGGTGCACGAGGGTGGGTGGCAGCTGGTCCGCCTGGGTGACGGACGCTTGCTGACCGTCCCACCGACGGTCACGTTCGGTCCCCGGTCGCGCGCACCGGACGCCCCTGAGGGTTAGTGGCCTTCTCAGCTTTCCTCGTAGCCCAGGTTGGGGCGGAGCCAGCGCTCGGCTTCCGTGACCGGCATTGCTTTGCGACGGGCATAGTCCTCGACCTGGTCGCGGCCTATTTTGCCGACCATGAAGTACTTCGACCGGGGATGGGCGAAGTAAAGGCCGGCGACGGCCGCTGTCGGCGTCATGGCGCCCGACTCGGTGAGGTCCATGCCGATCGAGCGCGCGTCGAGCAGGTCGAACAGCCTGTGCTTCTCTGAGTGGTCGGGGCAGGCCGGGTAGCCGAACGCGGGGCGGATGCCGCGGTACTTCTCGCCGAGCAGATCCTCGCCGGACAGCGTGGGCCCTGTCTCGTACCACTCACGCCGGGCCACCTCGTGCAGGTACTCGGCGAAGGCCTCGGCCAGTCGATCGGCCAGGGCTTTGACCATGATCGCTCGGTAGTCGTCGTGCTCCGCCTGGAACTGCGCAGCCAGCTCGTCCACGCCAAGACCGGCGGTGAGGGCGAACGCGCCGAGGTGGTCGCCCTGGTGGGCGATGAAATCGGCAAGAGAGAGATATGGCTTGTCGTCGCCATGGTCGACCTGCTGTCGCAGCATCGGGAACCGCACGCCGTTCTCAAGGACGACGTCGTCCCCTTCGGCGTGGGCGGGCCAGAACCCGTACACGCCGCGCGCCCGCAGCCAGCCCTTGGACTGGATCTCGTCGAGCATCTCCTCGGCGTGGCTGAAGAGCTCGCGCGCGGCCGCCCCGTGCGAAGGGCTCTCGAGGATGGCCGGGAACTTGCCCTTGAGCTCCCAGGCGTGGAAGAAGAAGGTCCAGTCGATGTACCGGCGCAGCAGCGAGATCTCGGGCTCGACCACCTTCGTGCCGGTGAAGGGCGGTTTGGGCAGGTCGCGGAACTCGAGCTTCAGGCGCCTGACCCGTGCTTCGTCGATCGACAAGAGCGCGCGCCGTGAAGTCGAGTGCTGGGCGCGTAGCTTGTCCTGCAGGGCACGGTTGTCCTTGTCGAAGACCGGGCGACGGTCGTCGTCCAGCAGGTCCGACACCACACCGATGACCCGCGACGCGTCGAGCACGTGCACCGTGGGCCCGTTGTACGCGGGTGCGATGCGCACCGCGGTGTGCTGCTTGGAAGTGGTCGCGCCGCCGATCAGCAGCGGGATCTTGAAATCACGGCGGGTCATCTCCTTGGCCACCACGACCATCTCGTCGAGCGAGGGCGTGATGAGGCCTGAGAGCCCTACCACGTCGGCGCCCAGCTCAATCGCGGTGTCGAGGATCCTTTCGACCGGCACCATGACGCCGAGGTCCACGACCTCGTAGTTGTTGCAGGCGAGGACGACGCCGACGATGTTCTTTCCGATGTCGTGCACGTCACCCTTGACGGTCGCCAGCACCAACTTGCCGCGCATCCGCTGGCTGCCCGATGCTTCTTTCTCTGCCTGCATGAAAGGCTCGAGGTAGGCGACCGCGCGCTTCATCGCGCGAGCGCTCTTCACCACCTGGGGTAGGAACATCTTGCCGGCCCCGAACAGGTCGCCCACGACCTTCATGCCGTCCATCAGCGGACCTTCGATGACCAGGAGAGGCTTGCCGTACTTGATGCGCGCCTCCTCTGCGTCCTGCTCTATGTACTCGACCTCGCCATGCAGCACGGCATGGGCTAGGCGCTCTTCCACAGAGCCCTCACGCCAGGCGAGATCCTTCTCGCGCCTGGTGCCGGCGCCCGTGACCGACTTCGCGAAGTCGACCAGCCTCTCGGTGGCATCTGGCCGGCGGTCGAAGATGATGTCTTCGACCATCTCGAGAAGGTCTTTGGGGATGTCCTCGTAGACGACGAGCTGCCCGGCGTTGACGATGCCCATGTCCAGCCCGGCGCGGATCGCGTGGTAGAGAAAGGCGGAGTGGATCGCTTCGCGGACACGGTCGTTTCCGCGGAAAGAGAAGGAGAGGTTCGACACTCCACCCGATACCCGCACCCGCGGAAAGAGCCTCTTGATCTCCCGCGTCGCGTCGATGAAGTTCTTCGCGTACGCCGCGTGCTCGTCGATGCCGGTCGCGATCGGAAGGATGTTGGGGTCGAAGATGATGTCCTCCGGCTCGAAGCCGGCCCTCTCGGTGAGCAGCTTGTAGGCACGGCTGGAGATCTCCACCTTGCGTTCGAACGTGTCGGCCTGGCCGAGCTCGTCGAACGCCATCACGACTGCGGCCGCCCCGTACTCGCGCACCCTGCGGGCCTGCTCGAGAAAAGGCTCCTCGCCGGCTTTCAGGCTGATCGAGTTGCACACGCCCTTGCCCTGCACGCACTTCAGCCCGGCCTCGAGCACAGACCACTTCGAGCTGTCGACCATGATCGGGACACGCGCGATCTCGGGCTCGGTCGCGATGAGGTTGAGAAACTTCACCATTGCGGCTTCCGAGTCGAGGAGGTCGGCGTCCATGTTGACGTCGATCAGGTTGGCGCCCCCCCGCACCTGGTCCAGCGCGACCTGCACGGCGCCGGTGAAATCGCCCGATTCGATGAGGCGGCGGAACCTGATCGACCCGGTGACGTTGGTGCGCTCGCCGATCACGACGAAGCCCGAGTCGGGGCCGATCTCAAAGGGCTCCAGACCGCTGAACGTCGTCTGCGCAACTCGTTGGGGAACCTCGCGCCTAGTGATGCCCGCGACGGCCTCTCGGATCTGCCGGATGTGCTCAGGTCCCGTGCCGCAGCAGCCTCCGGCGGCATTGAGATAACCGGCTTCCGCGAACTCTTTCAGCAGGCGGCTGGTGGTGGGCGGCTGCTCGTCGTAGCCGCCGAACGCGTTCGGCAGCCCGGCGTTCGGATAGCAGAACACGTAGACGGGGGCGACCCGTGACATGGCGGCGATGTAGGGCCGCATCTCGGTCGCGCCGAGAGAGCAGTTGATGCCGGCGGCAAAAGGCTGGGCGTGCTCGACCGAGGTCCAGAACGCCTCCACCGTCTGGCCGGACAGGTTGCGGCCGCTGCGGTCGACCACCGTCATTGAAATCAAGAGCGGCACTTCGGGCGCGACCTCTTTTACCGCCGCGATCGCGGCCTTGCTGTTGAGCGTGTCGAAGACTGTCTCGATGAGTAGGACGTCGACCCCGCCCTCGACCAGCGCGCGCGCCGCCTCCGCGTAACCGTCGCGAAGCTCATCGAACGTCACATCGCGGTAGGACGGGTCGTCCACCTTTGGTGACAGCGAGAGCGTGACATTGGTCGGTCCGAGCGATCCGGCGACGAAACGGTTCTCGAATCCATCCGCAGCCTTGCGCGCCAGGCGGGCGCCGGCGAGGTTCATCTCGTACGCAAAGTCCTGCAGCTCATAGTCGGCCTGGGACACCCGCGTCGCGGTGAAGGTGTTGGTCGTGATGATGTCCGCCCCAGCATCCAGGTACTCGCGGTGGACCCGCGTCACCAGGTCGGGCTGGGTGAGGCACAGCACGTCGCTGTTGTTGCGCAGCGGTTTGGGGTGGTCGCGGAACCTCTCGCCGCGGAAGTCCTCGTCGCTGAGGCCGCGGCGCTGCAGCATGACTCCCATCGAGCCGTCGAGGATCACGATCCGCTGCTGGAACAGCTGATCGAGCCGCTGCCTGACCGAAGTGGCGACCGCCATTGGACCCTTCAGGATACAAAGGCACACCTCCCCACCCGGCGGCTTCGCACCAACCCCGCGCTGAACGGGCGGGGTTTCCAAAGGAATCAGGGAGGTGGTCAGTGTCCGACCGGGCTCCAGACCTGGAACCTGCCGTCATCGAAGAGCAAACGCCGCCCACTGTTCGGCAGGGCGTTGATCGCGACCAGGCGCTGGTCGGGATGGGTCGGCCCGCTCAAGTACGCCTGATGGTCGAGCACCACATAGCAGCTCCCGTCCAGCCGGTCGGGAAAATCGTTGATCGTGTGCCGGTTGGCCAGCCACACCGCCAGGCCGTCGTCGGCGTTGACCGGCGCGCCGGGCGGGATCATCGAAGTCGCGGACAGCAGCTCGGCGACCGTGTTGGGCTTGGAGTAAAGGCTTGGATCTCCGCCCAGGGCCGGCGGGAAGCGCCCGGTGCCCCAACCAAGGATGAGAGCGGGCAGGATCGCCAGCAGCGCAATCGCGGGCCGGATGGAGCGCAGGCGCAGAAAGTGCCGCGCGCCCACGCCGCCCGCGACGATAAGCGGGAACAGAAGCAGCAGGACGTAGTGCAGGTTGAGCACGTTCTGGGGGTTGTGCCCACTCAAGACGTCGGCCAGGTAGGGCGGGATGGCGAGAAGCAGCCATCGTGGGGCGAGCAGAGGCAGGGCGAACATGGAGGCGAGGATCACGGCCACGACCAGAAGAGCTCCCGGCCGGAACAGGGCCCCGAGGAAGTTGCTCAGAGTGAGCGGGATGGAGGGGTCGAGCCCGATAAGCCACCGGTAGTACACGAAGTCCGTGTAGCCGCCATTTCGGAAATGCTGTTGGACGATTCCTGTGCCGATGAGGAACCACGCGCCCGCGAGATACACGATGAAACGCCAGTGCTTCTTCACCTCGGGCGCTCCGTAGGCCGCCATGAGGATGCCGATCACGCCCACGGTGTAGACCTGGTCCTCTTTGCACGTGAGCGTCAGCACACAGAGAATCCACATTGTCACGCGATGTCCGCGTATACCGGCCCACGCGGCCAGCAGCGCGAACGCCAGCGCCATGTTCTCGGGGTGGAAGAAATCGCGCGTCGCCTCCTGGATCGCAGCCCAGAAGGGAATGGGCGCGGCCAGCGCTATCGCGAGCCAGGGTGACTCGGCGCGGTCGGCGGGCAGGATGGCGCGGAAGAAGAAATAAGCCGCCGGCGCGGTGGCCGCCAGGCCGGCGGAGGAGAAGATGAGCAGCACTGCGGGGTTCGGCCACATTTTTTCGACTGCGGCAAGCGCCACGAAGATGAGCTCGAAGTGGATGCCGAGGAAGTTCGCCCGCGCGAAGCTCGAGTAGAAGCCCTGCCCGACCGAGATGTTCCAGATCACCTGCTGGTCGTAGGCGAAGTCCCAGGCCGAGCCCGTCATCCCGTAAAGTCGCTGCAGCTCTCCGTGAAGCGTCCATGCAAATGCGCTCGCGGCGGCCAACAGCGGAATGGTCGGGAACATCCACCACGCTTCGGTGCGGCTCTTCTCACGCTCGGCCCGGCTCACCAGTGCAGCTTCGGAGGTCATCGGGGAGGGAGCTTACCAAGCCTAAAATCGCTGGATGGCCACCCGGATACGCCCAGCCGCCACGATCGCCCCGCGGCTGTCGGTCATTGTGCTCGTGTACAACGAGGCCGAAAGCATCGCGCCTCTGCACGAGGAGCTCATGGGGGTCCTCGATGCGCTCGACTTCTCTTTCGAGGTCGTGTACATCGATGACGGAAGTCGCGATGGCAGCAGCGAGCAGCTGGGCCAGCTCGCCGTCCGCGATGGCCGCGTGCGCGTGGTCTCGTTTCGCCGCAACTTCGGCCAGACGGCGGCAGTCCAGGCCGGGATCGACAACAGCCGCGGAGACATCCTCGTCTTCATGGACGGCGACATGCAGAACGACCCGCACGACATCCCGCGCCTGCTGGAGAAGATCGACGAGGGCTATGACGTGGTGAGCGGCTGGCGAAAGGACCGGCAGGACGACGCCTCGCGCGTCCTGCCGTCAAGGATCGCCAACTGGATCATCGGGCGGGTCACCGGCGTGCGCCTGAACGATTTCGGCTGCACGCTCAAGGCATACCGCCGCGAGGTCATCCAGGATGTGAAGCTCTACGGCGAGATGCACCGTTTCATCCCCGTGTACGCATCGTGGGTGGGCGCGCGCATCACTGAGATCACGGTGAACCACCGACCGCGGAAGTTCGGCAAGTCGAAGTACTCGCTGTCGCGAACCTCGCGGGTGCTGCTCGACCTGATGACGGTGAAGCTGTTGGGCAGCTACTCGACCAAGCCGATCTACTTCTTCGGATTCGCCGCGTTCGGCCTGTGGGCGCTGTCCATAGTCTTCGGCGCGATCGTGATCGTCCAGAAGCTCCTTCCCCCCTACCCATATGCGCACAACAACCCGCTGCTCCTGCTCGCCGTGTTCCTCGCGATCGTAGGGGTGCAGTTCATCCTCATGGGCCTGCTGGCCGAGCTCTCGATCCGCACCTACCACGAGTCGCAGGGCAAGGCGACCTACGTGATCCGGGAAATCATCGAACGATCGCTGCGCCGCGAGACCGCGGCCGACGGGAGGCCATCCGTCCGGCACCGTCCCTAGATGTGCGGAATTTGCGGTGTTTCCGGGGGCGAGCCCGTCTACGGCCGCGAGCTGGTGGGAAAGATGTGCTCGGCCATGGTCCACAGGGGCCCTGACGACGAGGGGACGGTGCAGCTCGACGGCGTCACGCTGGGCATGCGCCGCCTGTCGATCATCGACCTGGAGGGAGGCCACCAGCCGATCCGCAACGAGGACTCGAGCGTGTGGGTCGTCCAGAACGGCGAGATCTACAACCACCTCGAGCTCCGCGCGCTACTGCTGGCCGCGGGCCACACGTTCTATACGCAGTCCGACACCGAGGTCGTGGTGCACGGTTACGAGGAGTGGGGGGAGGACCTCGTCGGACGGCTCAACGGCATGTTCGCGTTCGCCCTGGTCGATCGCGCGCGCGGAGCGCTTTTCCTGGCCCGTGACCGAATGGGCATCAAGCCCCTCCATTACGCGATCGACGGCAGCCGCCTGGTCTTCGCATCAGAGCTCAAGGCCCTGCTGCGCGACCCATCCCTGCGGAAGGGGATCGACCCGGTAGCCCTGGATGAATATCTCGCATACGAGTTCGTGCCGTCGCCGCGAAGCATCGTGCTCGGTGTCAGCAAGCTCCAACCCGGCCACACGCTCACGTGGTCGATCAAGGATGGCTCGCACCGGCTGCGTCGCTACTGGGCGCCCGAGCTGAACGTCGACGGCGCCAGCCGGAACCGCACCCTTGATCAGGAGTGCGACGAGCTGCGGACGGTGCTGCGCGAATCTGTGCGCAAGGAGCTCATCAGCGACGTGCCGGTCGGCGTCTTCCTGTCGGGCGGCATCGACTCGAGCGCGGTCACGGCGATGATGACCCGGCTCGGCGGAAACGTGAAGAGCTTTTCGGTAGGCTTCGCGGAGCGCTCGTTTGACGAAGCGCCCTACGCGCGCGAGGTCGCCCGCCACCTCGGGACCGAGCACCACGAGCTGACGCTAGAGCCAGACATGCTGCTGGGCCTCATCCCGCGCCTGCCCACGCTGCTGGATGAGCCGCTCGGCGACGCCTCGATCATCCCGACCTATCTCCTCTCCGCGTTCACCCGGCGCCACGTCAAGGTTGCTCTCGGCGGCGATGGTGGGGACGAGCTGTTCGCCGGCTATCCCACGCTGCAGGCACACCGCCTCGCGGGCTACTACATGCGCGCGCCGCGCCTGCTCCGAGAGGGACTTGTGGAACCGGTGGTCAGGCGGCTGCCCGTCTCGCGCGACAACCTAAGCTTCGACTTCCGCGCCAAGCGATTCGTCGGCGGGGCAGGCTATCCCGTCGCGGAGCGACACCAGCGCTGGATGGGGTCCTTCGCCCCGGAGGAGCGGGCGGCCCTGCTTTCCGGCGATGTGCGCGAACAGCTTTCACGACGTGGAGCCGATTCAGCCGTGGGCGAGGCGCCGTCGCTCGATCCCCTGAACCACGTGTTGATGATGGACATGCGCATGTACCTCGAGAACGACATCCTGGTCAAGCTCGACCGGTCCTCGATGATGGCCTCGCTGGAGGGCCGCGTGCCCTTGCTGAACAACGATCTCGTCGCATACGCGACGCAGCTGCCGCTCAACATGAAGCTGCGCGGCCTGCGCTCGAAATTCATATTCAAGCGGGCGCTGCGTGGGATCCTGCCCGACCGCATCCTGGACCGGCCCAAGAAGGGTTTTGGCATCCCAGTCGCGCACTGGTTTCGCGGTCCGCTCAAAGAGCAGATGCTGTCGGTGCTTTCGCCCGAGCGCATCGCGCGTGACGGCTTCTTCGACCCCGCCGCCGTGGGCCGTCTCATCGAAGAACATCTGGACGGGCGTCGCGACAACCGCAAGCAGCTATGGACGCTTTTCGCCTTCGAGCTGTGGCACGACGGCTACCTCGGCGGAATCGGTTAGCGAGCTTCCCCATCCCCCGGCCGAGGGCCGGGTACTTCCGCGCGGAGCGGGGAAGTCCGAGCCAGCTTCTCCGCACGGCGGGGAAGCGCGCCGAGCCAGCTTCCCCGCATGGCGGGGAAGCGCGCCGAGCCACCTTCCCCGCATGGCGGGAGGTTCGCGGCACCTACCCCGCGCTGGACGCGCGGGGTCCCCAAAGGAAGCGGGGAAGTGATCAATGGCCCCGTCCGGGCGGGCCGTTCGGCCGTGGGGCTTCAGGCCACTTGCTGGCAGCGTAGTAATCGGGCCATCGAGTGAACGGTTTCGTCACAGTAGACGGCAACGAAGCCGTGGCGCGTGTCGCGCACCGGCTGAGCGAGGTGATCGCGATCTATCCGATCAC
>JBAUTF010000290.1:0-4596 GCA_049582065.1 Candidatus Dormiibacterota bacterium
CTACGGAGGCGAGCTCGTGCAGCTGCTGAGCAGCAACGATGGGCTACTGGTCAGCGAGGGCACGATCTACCCGCTCCTCAGCCGAATGCGAGCGGAGGGCCTGGTCGAGACGGAGTGGCGAGAGACCGCAGGCGGCTCGCCCAGGCGCTACTACAGCCTGACCCGCAGCGGCCGCCAGGCGGTGACCGATTTCCACGGCGAGTGGCTTCGATTCCGCGCGACGGTCGACGGCATCTTCAGCGACCAGGGAGGGCGAAGACGGTGAGCACACCCCTTGCGGACCGGTTGGTGTCCGACTACCTGGAGCGCCTCAACACCGCGCTGGCCGGCGTGCCGCCCGACCGCCGCGACGAGATCGTGGGCGAGATCCGCAGCCACATCGAGGAGCAGCGCGCGGCGCTGCGCGACGAAACGGACGCCGACGTGTACAACCTGCTCGAGCGCGTGGGCGAGCCATACACGCTCGCAACCGCTGCCCGCTCGGAATCGAGGCCGCTCGCCGAACCGGTCAACGTGCGAAGCGGCGCCGGCGCCGTCGAGATCCTGGCCCTGGTGCTGACGCCGCTGATCTGGCCGGTCGGCGTGATCCTGCTCTGGATGTCGCCGGCCTGGAACACCCGCGACAAGCTCATCGCCACGCTGGTCCCCCCTGGTGGCTATTTTGGAGTGCTGCTGGCTTTCAATATCCTTTCGTTCGCCGCTATGACCACGAGCACGTGTGGCGGCACTTTCGATTCGCACGGCAATATGATCAACCAGTCCTGTACCGGCTTCGCCGCCCTGCCGGGCTGGGAACAGACCCTCTTCAACGTCGCGGCCGTCGGGGTCGCCGTCATACTGCTTCTGCTTCCGGTACTCGTCGGGATCTACATGGCGCGGCGGTTGGCCCGGCGAGAATCTTGATTCGACGGCCTGCCTCCGAAATTTGGTGGGCCCGGATGGATTCGAACCATCGACCAGACGATTATGAGTCGCCCGCTCTGACCAGCTGAGCTACGGGCCCGCGGGCTGAGTCTATCCGGCGGCTGTCGGATGCGTTGCAAGTCCTCGGATCAACTGTGCGGGCGCGATTCAATAGGATTTAGCGGGGGATACAGGACCAGATGCTTGCCTTCGGTTTGCTGTTGCTTCGGGTCGTGATCGGCCTCATGGTGGCCGCCCACGGCGCGCAAAAGGTTCTCGGATGGTGGGGCGGCCCCGGCATGACCGGGTGGACCGCCGCGATGACGCGCATGCGCATCCGTCCCGCTGCGCCCTGGGCGTGGCTTTCCGCGCTCTCCGAGCTCCTCGGCGGCCTCGGGCTCGCGCTCGGGCTACTGACGCCGCTGCCGAGCTTCGGCATCGTCGCGGCCATGCTGGTGGCGATCGCGCTGGTCCACTGGCCGAACGGGTTCTGGAACGGCAAGCGCGGTTACGAGTTCAACCTCTCACTGGTGGCGCCCGCCGTGGCCATCGCGCTCACGGGGCCCGGCGCCTACTCGCTCGACTCCATGCTCGGCATCCACCTCCCTGAACCGCTCGCCTTCGTGGTCGTCGGGCTGGCCACGCTGGCCGGGGTCGGGGTCGCGATCGGTACGCGGGCCAAGCCAGTCGTCGAGGCCAAGCCCGGACCGGCCTGAGAGGTCAGGCGGCCGCCCGGGGGCCGTGGTCCGGGGCTCCGGCCGGGCCGAGCGCCGAACGTAGCCAGACCGCCGAGCTCGAAAGCGTCGGCAGGTGGGCGCGCACGAGAGCGCCCATCACCCCGGGCAGCGCCGGCGGTCCAGGGATCGCGAGGTAGCGGTCCTCACAGCACGGGCCGAACTTGGTCTTGAAGCGCTGGAGGGTGCCGCTGCGCTGGAACCGGTCGAGACCCCAGTACATCGCCCGCATCGCGTGGTCGAGCATGCCGCGCTCCTCGCCGGACGCGATGATCCGCGGGGCCACCCCAAGGCTGACGTCGACGATCCCGCGCCGCCCCGCCTCCTCGATCGACCTTGCGATCAGCGCTTCCATCACACCGTATGACGCGTCCGGCCGGCGGCGCATCAGGTCCAGCGTCCAGCCCTTGCGCGCGGGGACCGGCAGCCAGCTGACGAATGCCTCCAGCCTTCCGTCCTTGGCTAGCGCCAGCCCAACCACGATGTCGGGGTCGGTCAGCGTGGCGAGCGTGCCGAGGCTGTAGCCCAACTCGGGTGATTTGTGGCTCTGGAGCCATCTCCCGGAAACCTGGCCGAGCTGAGCCGAGTGCGCAGCCAGGACCTCGGGCCCCGGCGCGAACGTGAATCGGACGCCCTCTTTTTCGCATCGGTGTACCGCATAGCGCAGGTCTGAGCGAGCCTTGCCTGCGAGACCGAAAGCTGCCGGCTGAACCATAGCCTCCGCGCCGATCGGCACCAGCGTCATGCCGAGCTCGCGGTAGCGAGCGCCGTCGTCGACCTGATAGAAGGCGGGAGTCCAGTCCTGGCGATCGCAGTACGCGAGGAACTCCCGCGCGGCGCGTGCGACGGAGTCTGGGGGGCCTATCGGATCGCCCAGCGCAAGCGCCGTCCGGCCGCGCAGGGTGAAAGCGACGCACGCATCGCCTTCGAGCCAGTGATAGCTCTGCGCGCCGTGGACCGCCAGATGCGAGATGTGATTGCTCCCCCACACCTGAAGCAGCTCATGCAGCCGTTCGCGATCTGCCGCCACCGCCCGAGGGGCCAGCACCGGCCGCAGGAGCTGGGTCAACGCGAGGATGACGAGGCCATAGATCACGACGGGCAGCGAGGCGAGAAACCAATCGGCCCGCTGAGTGAGAGCGTGGTAGCGCGTGGGGTTGCCGGCCAGCGCGGCAGCCAGCGACTCGAGCGTCCGCACGAGGCCGACCTCGGGCTGGAGCTGGCTGCCGAGCACCAGAGAGCCGCCCATCGCATAGAGCACCGCCAACCCCACGCCGATGCCGAGCGCGGCCATGCCCCAACGCACTCGCGCCGGGTCTGAATCGGCCTCGAAGTGGTGGCGGAACCACCAAAGGCCGAAAAGAATCCATGCCGAAAGCGAGGCGCCCTCGAAGTCCAGGTCCTTGACGAGGTCGAACGCGATCGACGCGATCAACACGGCGAAAGTGAGGCGCAAAGCGACGCGTTTTCCGCGAGCGATCCCACTGGCAAGGAGCAGGAGGGCCAGCCCGGCGAGCACGGCGCCGGTCCGGCCTCCGAGGCTCACGCTCGCGGGCAGGAGCGCGCCGAGGACCTGACTGCGAGTCTGGTGCTGGATCAGCAGCGCGCCCAAGATGTCGAGGACGGCGTTGACCACCAGCAGCCCCGCGAAGAACCACCTGATGCGCCTGCGCTCAGCCCTTGTCATCTCAGGTCGGCGATATCACCTCGACTTCGTTCCCCGCTGGCTCAGGTTGCCCAAGGTCGTACATCGGTCTAAGCCTGAACCTGCGAGCGGTTCGCCGGGATGCATCTCCGCAGACGTAGGCATACCCGCACCGTAGGTGACCCTGTGCAATATGTCTGCTGGAACTTCACCTAGAGTGCTCGAGAGCCGAAGAGCACGATTGGGCACGATGGCCTCCCGGTCACGAATGCGCCATCGCGTTGATGGCGTCGCCGAGCTCCTTGGCCTCGGGCTGATCGCAACTGCAATTCATGATGACCTTCCCGCTGTCGATCTCTTGGAGGGTGATGGGATCCGAGATCAACTTTGGGCACACAGTCGTCGCCGATTGTTGTGAAAGGCAGCCCAGGTCGTAGAGCTGCGAAACCTTTGACGCATGGGTCGGATCCTCCCAGTTGTCGATGTCCGCCTGTGTCAGGTCAAGCCAGAACGCTAAGTGCCGCAGTGGGCAGCCCGGGCCGGCTCCCGTGGAGTCACCCGGACAAGCTGCGACATTGTCGCGCGTGAGCATCGCGAACAGAGTCGTGCCGCGCGGTGTGAACGATATGTTAAAGACCCAGGACGTGCCGGTGTTGTCGATGACTGCAGTGGCGCTCTGAATGTCATGACCCGTGAGATCGGACAACGCCGGTTTGTAGCCCGGTTCCGGGCCGTTGCCCACCTTCGGGTCTGGGACCCATGGCGTGAGGATGAGTAAGACGCTCGGCACGGGCGTCGGAGTGGCCGTGTGACTGGCCGTCGGGGAAGGACTGGCGGTTGAAACTGATCCCGATTGGCAGGCCACGACGAGCAGGGCGATCACAACGACGCACCTCGTCAGCTGCACATCGATACCTGCCCGGCGACTCTATCAGTGCGGTGTCTGACTATCGATGAGGACCGGCGACGAAACTAAGGCGCCAGCGTCACGCAGCCCCTCAATCGGGTCCAATGAATTCACACTCGTTCCCGTCCGGGTCGTCGACGTAGAAGGTGCGCACGCCTTTGAGCACGGGGTGAATGCCTGAGCGAACCTCGACACCTGCAGATTCGAAGCCTTGCATCAGCGCGCCGTAATCCCCTGCATCGACGCGAAACGCGAGGTGATGAAGCACCCGCTTCGCCCTCTCGCGAGGGAACTCGTGTGAGCGGTCCGGGTGCGGGACGAGAACGATCATCTCCGGCACGCCGCCTCCAGCCTCGCCGGCGCGAAGGAACTTGTTCGGCAGTGCGGGCGGCGAGATGACCTCGAGG
>JBAUTF010000291.1:0-1681 GCA_049582065.1 Candidatus Dormiibacterota bacterium
GGCTCCGCCGCGATCTGCTCGCGAACGTTTCGCACGAGCTGCGTACGCCGCTGGGCACCATCCTGACCGAGAGCACTGATCTCAGCAACGCACAGACGCCGGCCGAGGCCCGACGCACCCTCCAGACCATCGCAGCCGAAGGACGGAGGCTGAAGGCGCTCGTAGATGACATGCTCGACATGGCGGTGATCGAAAGCGGCGCCCTCGAGCTCGACCTGGTCTCGCTCGACGTCGGCGACGCGATCGTCGCCGCCGCCGACCGCCTGCACCGAGCGTCGCCTGACCGAAAGCTCGACTGGAACTCAGACGGCGCACACGTTGAGGTCTTCGCCGACTGGGACCGGCTGGGACAGATCCTGGACAACCTCCTGTCCAACGCCGACCGGTTCGCGCCTCCTGAGACCCCGCTGGTGGTGCGCGTCTCGCGCGAGACGCCCGGGCTCGTCACGATCCGCGTCATCGACCGCGGCCCGGGTGTTCCCGGTGAGCTGCGCGAGCGCATCTTCGAGCGCTTCTTTCGCGGTGAGAGCGACGGCTGGGCCGGGAGCACCGGCCTGGGCCTGGCCATCGTCAAGGGCCTGGTCGAGGCCCACGCCGGCACGGTGGCGGTCGAAGACGGCACCGAACCCGGCGCAGTCTTTCGCTTCACATTGCCCGAAGCTCCTGCCGCGTGAGCCGCATCCTGATCGTGGAGGACGACCCGGCTCTGCGCAATTCGATCCGTTCGATCCTCGAACGTGACGGCCATGAAGCCCGGACCGCCGGCGACGGTGCGGCAGGCGCTCGTGAGCTCCAGACCGGCGCAGCCTGGGACGTGGTCTTGCTCGATATCGGGCTTCCATTCGTGGACGGCTGGGAGATCCTTCGGGGCCTGGAAGGCCGGCGGATCCCATCCGTGATCGTGATCAGCGCGCGAGGTGGCGAGCAGGACAAAGTGCGTGCGCTGGACATGGGCGCGGACGACTACCTGGCGAAGCCGTTCGGCGCCGAAGAGCTGCTGGCCAGAATCAGGGCGGTCCTTCGGCGAATCCAACCGCCGGCCGGGCCCAACCTGGTCGTCAAGGCAGGTGCGGTGGCCGTCGATCTCGCCATGCGTGTAGTGACCCGCGACGATGCCGAGGTGCGTCTGTCGCCGACGGAATTCGGCCTGCTGGCCGCGCTCGCCCGCCACGCCGGCCAGGTGATCGACCACCGCACGCTTCTGCGCGAAGTGTGGGGGCCCTCGTACGGCGACGAGCGCAACTACTTGCGGACGTTCGTCCAGCGCTTGCGCGTGAAGCTCGAGCAGGATCCGAAGAATCCCGAGGTAATCGTCACGGCTGGAACGCGGGGCTACCGCTTCGGAGGACCGGCACTCGAACGTTGACGGGACATTGACTCTCGGCCCCCTACCGTGGATCACGAGGAGGTGACGGCAAATGATCGCCACAGGCACACCAGCAACGGAGGCCCGGAAGGCCGGCTCGCAGGCGTTCAAGAAGATCCTCATCGCGGTGAATCGGAGCTCATCGGTGGCAAGCATTCTGTCGACCGTCGCGAAGCTGTCGACGCCCGGCACGCGTGTCAAGGTGCTCCATCTGCAGGAGCGCTTGACCTATCCGAGCCGCCCAGGTGTCGCCATCGACATCGAGACGCGGAGGGATGCGATCGAGTTCGCCTTGAAGGCGCAGGCCGAGCTGCG
>JBAUTF010000292.1:0-5081 GCA_049582065.1 Candidatus Dormiibacterota bacterium
GGCTGCGCCCAGGCAGCGAGCGGCGCTGCCGGTGGGCGTCGCCCCGTCGGAGGCCCAGGCTAAGATCGGTCGCAACGATCCGTGCTGGTGCGGGTCAGGCAAGAAATACAAGCGCTGTCACGGAAGATAGCGGGGGGATCAGGATCCCCCCACTGACCCCCCTCTCCCAGCCACGATCGGCCGGGAGCCAAGAGAGCGGAGTCGTGGCCCAGGCAAGCTGGGCCATCATTGCCACGCGGTGAATTGTTGGAGAAATGATGGACGCCGAACTCGAACCCAAAGAGCTCTTGAAACGGATTGTGCAGCTGAAGGAGCACCTTTGATTCATGGCAAGGGGGGCTGCGCCCCCCTTACCGAAACCCCCTCTCCACGCCGCGAGTTGGTTTGCTGGTTTACGTGGAGTCATGGCCCGGCGAAGCTGGGCCAACCCGGCCACGCGAGTAAATTATTGGAGTAGTAATGGACGCTGAACTCGAACCCAAAGAGCTCTTGAAACGGATTGTGCAGCTGAAGGAGCACCTTTGACCTACCCGCGAAGGGCAAGCGCGCTGACGAGCTAGACGCTCAGCTGACCCAGCCCGGAGTCTGGGACGACCCCAAAAGCGCCGGGCAGATGGCACGCGAGGCGGCCGAGCATCGCCAGCTGCTCGGCACCTGGGAACGCCTCGAGAAGAGGGCGCGCGACCTGATCGAGCTGGACGAGCTTGCTTCGGGCGACCCTGAGCTGCAGGGCCAGGTCGCCGAGGAGCGCGCGTCGATCGCCGCCGAGCTGCGCTCGCGCGAGCTCGACCTCCTGTTCACGGACCCGTTTGCGACCCACAACGCCGTGATCACCATTTCGGTCGGGCAGGGTGGGGTGGAGGCTCAGGACTGGGTCGAGATGCTCATGCGCATGTACCTGAAGTGGGCGGAGCGGAAACACTTCGCGACCGAAATTCTCGACACTTCGCCGGGTGAAGAGGCGGGCCTGAAGAGCGCAACGTTCACTGTCAGCGGGCCGCGCGCCTACGGCCTGTTGCGGTCGGAGCATGGCGTCCACCGGCTGGTGCGCATATCGCCCTTTGATCAGAACCACCGGCGTCACACGTCGTTCGCGCTCGTCGAGGTGATGCCTGAGCTCGAGCGGTCCGATGAGGACGCGATCGCCATCAACCCGCAGGACCTGCGCGTCGACACGTACCGGTCCACGGGCGCGGGCGGCCAGCACGTCAACAAGACCGATTCCGCCGTGAGGATCACTCATCTGCCTACGGGCATCGTGGTCACGTGCCAGAACGAACGCTCGCAGATGAAGAACCGCGAGATGGCGATGAAGGTGCTGAAGGCGCGATTGTTCCAGCGGCAGCAACAGGAGGCCGCAGCGCAGCTGGACCAGATCCGCGGCCAGATCATGCCTGCCGAGTTCGGGTCCCAGATCCGCAACTACGTCCTGCAGCCATACACCCTGGTCAAGGACGTCCGAACCGGCCTCGAGTTCGGAAACGCACAGGCGGTGCTCGACGGCGAGCTCGACCCATTCATCGAGAGCTGGCTTCGCTGGCGTCTCGGCAAGAACGGAGAAGCGGCCTAGCAGCTCTGCCGCGCAAGACCCAGCAGGCCGCGTTCGTTACACACGTGTTTGGCTCTCTGGGAAGGGGTTGGAGCAGGTGGCGGCATAGGGTATACTGCCCGCGACTCAGCCACGCGCGCCCGCCGGCGCGAAACGTCACAGCAAGAGACGCACCTTATGGTCCTAACACCAGATTTTGATACACGGCCTGTCATCAGCTTCCAGCACGTGTGGAAGAGGTACTCGACCGGTACCGAAGCTCTCCGCGACGTCAATCTCGTCGTGCCCGAAGGCGACTTCCTGTTCCTGGTCGGGCCTTCAGGCGCAGGCAAGTCGACTCTCGTCAGGCTCCTGATCAGGGAGGAGAAGCCGACCAAGGGCAAGATCTTCGTCGACGGCGTCGAGCTCGGCCGCATGAAGCGGCGCCAGCTCCCCTACTACCGGCGCAAGGTCGGCCTCGTGTTCCAGGACTTCAAGCTCCTGCCCAACCTGACCGTATACGAGAACGTCGCCTTTGCGATGCGCGTGCTCGGCGTGCCCGATCACTCCATCCATTCCCGCGTCGCCGAGGCGCTCGACACGGTGGGTCTTGCGGGTAAGGAGCAGACCTATCCGTCGCACCTGTCCGGTGGGGAGCAGCAGCGCGTCGCCATTGCGCGGGCGCTGGTACACGCTCCGCGCTTCATCATCGCCGACGAGCCGACCGGCAACCTCGACCCAGCCACCGCGTGGGAGATCATGCAGCTGTTCCTCCGCATCAACGCCCGTGGGGCCACCGTCGTGATGGCGACCCACAACCGAGAGATCGTCGACCTGCTGCGCCGCCGCGTCGTCGCCATCGACGCCGGGCAGATCGCCAGGGACGACCGTTCAGGCAGGTACCACGAAGATGTTGAGAAACCTCAAGTTCGCGCTCAATAGCGCCTGGCAGAGCTTCTGGCGGAACCTGGCCGTGAGCCTGGCCGCGGTGCTTTCGATCACCCTCATCCTCATCCTGGCGGGCGTCAACCTGCTGATCGGTCACGCGTTCTCGCAGGTCCTCGACGGTTTTCGAGCCAAGGTCAGCGAGATCTCGATCAATGTCGCCGACGACACCCCGCTGCAGAGCATCTACGACTTCCAGCACCAGCTGGCGATCGATCCCCGCGTGACGAGCGTCCGGTTCGTCACCAAGGATGAGGCGCTGGCCCAGTTCAGGGCCGACCCGAACAACGCGGTGCTGGCGCAGCAGATCGACGGCAACCCACTCGATGCCAAGCTCGACGTGAGCGTGGCCAAGCTCACCGACGTGGCGTCCATCGACTCTCTGGCGCGCACCTGGCCGGGAGTCGACCCGTCCGACCCCACGAACTACCAGGGGGACTTCGTCAACCGCATGCTCGAGCTCTCGTCATGGCTCGGCGTCGCCGGCGTGGGGCTCATGGCGATCCTTGTCGTGGTGTCGATCGTGATCGTCATGAACACCATCCGAACGGCCGTGTATCACCGGCGCAAGGAAATCGAGGTCATGAAGCTGGTAGGTGCGACCGAGTGGTTTGTCCGCGGGCCGTTCATCCTCGAGGGCGTGATGACGGGCCTGATCGCCGCGTCGATCGCGCTTTCGCTGCTGGTGGTCGCGTACGAGCCGGCGGTCGATCGTTTCCGTGCCGACATCGCATTCATCCCGCTGTCATATGACCCGGCCTTCGTTTCGAGCCTGGCGCGTGACCTGCTGCTCGGGGGGGCGCTCCTCGGGGCGCTCGGCAGCTACATCGGCGTACGCCGCTACGTGAAGGTTTGAGGTGAGAGCTCGACTGGCCGCTGCCGCGCTGCTCGCGACGGTGTTCTGGATACCGCAGTCGACTCGGACCGTGTCCGCGCTCTACTGCTACTCGGGCGATCCACCGGCCGTCTACCAGGCCTGCCTCGCCTACAACAACGGGATCGGGCAGCAGGTCAACAACCAGAACCAGTTGCAGAGCATCCAGGGGCAGATCAACAACGCCGTGGCCCAGATGAACGCCATCGATTCTCTGATTGCCAGCCTGAAGAACCAGATCTCCGCGCAGCAGACTCTGATTGCGCAGACGCAAGCGACGATCGACGACCTGAACCGGAAGATCCGGTTTGGAGAGGCCGCTCTGACGACCCTGAAAGCCAGTGTGGCGGTGCGCGACCAGCTCCTGAACCAGCGGCTGCGCTACATCGACGGTCATGGCTCACTCAACTACGTCGAGCTGGTGCTCACGTCGAGCAGCTTCAACCAGCTGATGAACCGCATGGTGGGCGCGCAGCAGATCGCCGCGTCCGACCGGCAGCTTCTGACCGACCTCCAGGCGGAGCATTTCCAGGTCGAGATGGCGAACTCCGACCTGACGGTGCAGCGCGAGCAGGTAGCGGTGCTGCTGCAGCAGCAGCAGGCCACCGAGGCGGACATGCAGACGAACCTGGCCACCCAGGCGGCAGCGCTGGTAATCGAAAAGCAGCTCGAAGTTCAGCTCTCGGCCCAGTTTGCGAAGGTCCAGGCTGCGCAAGCCGCGATCGACGCGTTGGTGGCCCAGGAGGCTCAGCAGTACCAGGCGGCGGCCGAGAAGGCGGGTGGAGGCTCCGGCGTGTTTGAGTGGCCGATGCCGGCGTGCGGGCACGGCTGCATCACCCAGGGCTTTGGGTGCACGATTTACTACTTCGAGATCTACGACGCCAACTGCCCCTGGCCCCACACGGAACACATCGGCATCGACATCGCGGGGCCTTACGGCACGCAGATCGTGGCGGCGGACACAGGCATCGCGGAACTCCATCCCAACGACTACAGCTACGGCAACCTGCTGGTGATAATCCACGGCAACGGCTACTCGACCTACTACGCTCACCTGGCCAGCTACGCTCCGGGCCTGCAGTCGGGCGAAGCGGTGGCTCGTGGAACCACGGTCGCCTTTGAGGGTTCCACCGGAAACTCGACTGGACCGCACCTGCATTTCCAGATCAACGTCAACGGGGTTCCCAAAGATCCTTGCATCTGGCTTGGCTGTTAGACGAGCTAGTCTGCTGAGATGAATCGCCGCGCCGCCCTGCGGGGTGGCGCTGTCCTGCTCATCCTCGTCGCGGGCTTTTTCGCGGGTCTGTACGCGGATCAGGCCTACCCCGAGTACATGCCCTACATCGGGCAGCGGTCGGTCGGAAAGATCGACCTCACCGAAGCGCAGCAGGCAGCCCGGCTGATCGAGGCCAACTACGTGGACAGCAACTTCAACGCCACCAACCTTTCCAACGGGTCCGTGCAGGGCATGGTCAGCGCGCTCGGTGACCCGTTCACGGCCTACTTCGACCCCGCGCAGTACAAGCGCCTGCAGGAGAGCTACCAGGGCAAGTACTCGGGGATCGGGATCTACCTGAGCTTCGGCACCGGATATCCACTCATCACCGCCACCGTCCCGGGCTCTCCCGCCGCGACGGCCGGCATCCAGAAGGGCGACCAGATCACGAAGGTGGGGGACAAGGACGTCAAGGGCTTCACAGCCGACCAGGCGACCGCGCTGATCCAGGGCCCGGA
>JBAUTF010000293.1:0-2041 GCA_049582065.1 Candidatus Dormiibacterota bacterium
TCGCCTCAGCGACAAGGTCACCGCGCTGCCCGCGCCGCGCGAGCTCGACGATAGCTTCTCGGACGGCCTCGGATTGGCTTCGACCCGACCCGGTGAGTGTGCGGAGAGCTTCCTGAGCCTGCTCATCCAGCCTGATCGAAATCGCCTTCTCCATTGAGTGGATTGTATCACAATTGTATGACACTGCCTCTCTTGTGAGAGGAGGTTGTGGAGACTATTACCGGCTTCGAATCGGCAGCTTTTCCTTACCGAGTGGTCTTCAATCCCTGGCGAATTCGGTTCGATCTTAGCCCGGCTGGCTCATTTCGGCGGAGACCATTTACCTGATCCCCGCGCAGAGCGCACGCTTCGAGCACGATGACGACCGGTATCGCGCCCTTGAACCCCCAGGCTTCTCAATTCGCTACTCACCCAGAAGCGAATTCAGCAGGAGGAAGATGTTGACCGTTCCGGACAGCGCCCACGCAGTCGGCTTCTTCAGCCCGTTCACGTACACACCGGTGCAACCACGCGCATCGATCTTCAGCGAGGTGCTCCCTCCGGTCGCATAGTCCAGCTCCACCAGGTAATACGAACCGTCGTCGTTTGGGCAATAGATTGTTCCCGTTGGAAATGGAGGCAATGAATCGAGCTGTGTCGCTAGGTTCTCCAGCGCAGCTGCATCGATGATCTGCGTCTCCTTCTTTAGGGCAAGTGGCGGATTGTCGTTCAGGCCGCCGAACTGCTTGACGTCTGCGGCGACTGGATGCCTGCGGAGAAACCGCTCGTCCTGTGTCAGGACCGGCAGCTGCGTGCCGTCACTGGATCTCACTACAGCACGAGTACCGACCGGCGCGTTGAGCGTAACGTCCGCCCACGCCGTGTTGTAGGTGGTACCGACGCCGGCACAGGCGCCGCCATGGGTGAATTGTCGGTGGATCATTGCAACACGAACCTCGCTCGACGTTTCCGTGGCACGCGCTTGGAAGTCACCCAGGCACCAACCCTCTTCTGTCCACGTAACCCCGACTGAGATGGCGCGGGGATCAGCGCCCAGACGGACGACTTGCGGCTGCAGCGCCGTCTCCATCACGCCGCTGCGCTGGTACCAGAGAATCCCGACGACAAGGGCGCCCGGAACGCCGACGATCAATAACGCCGCGATGACAAACGGGATCCACGCACGGATCGCACGGCTCACGGCAACTCGCGTGCAACCCGACTGAGAGCCAAAGATCCTCGACCCTCCGCGGACGACCAAGCCGGAATCACTGAATTGCGGGAATGATCGTGAAGCTCACCCCGTAGCCGGCGCACGACCCCTGGCCGGAGTCATCGCACTGATCGAACGGGCTCCCGTGGACGATGATCGCGGCCTCACCGGGCGATGCGTTAGCCGGAATCGGGACGGTCGCGGCGAACGAACCGTCCGTATTGACTGGGTAGCTACCGAGGTCCATCGGCGGCTGGCGACCGACCAGACCCAGAGTGAGCAGGTACTTCTTCCCGGTTGGGTACGTACCACCGCATTTGAAGGGGGCACTCGCGACGGCCACGGACGACCCCGCTGCGACCTGCGGTGGGTTGACGTGAAGCGGTTCGGGCAAGCAAGGGGTCGATCCATGAGGTGTCGGCGAACATGCTGCCACGCAAAGCGCGGCTGCGAGCATGGCCGCCAAGACGCTCAGCCCGATTAACGACCGACCCAACGGCCACATTCTGCGATCACAACGTTCGACCGTCGCCTGAGGGAACGGCACCGGTTCCTTGAAAGCAAATCACGTCTCAGAGCGACATGTCGAGGGCTAGGCAAAGCGCCTGAAGCAACCCGAAGGTCGGCCTTCGGCGCTCTGCGAACAGATCACACAGAGTGCCTTCGTCGACGTGTGACTGGCGTCCAAGATCACGGCGCGTCCAACCGTTAGTTAGGGCGCGCGGCTACAAGCGCCTCAACGCGCCCTCAGCAGTCGAACACCGACCAACAGATGTCGTTCCGCAACCGCTGGTCGTCGAGTACGAGCTCGCGAATCGCCTCCGGGAGCTGGTCGCGCTGCCACCGGCA
>JBAUTF010000294.1:0-4364 GCA_049582065.1 Candidatus Dormiibacterota bacterium
GTCCGAGTCTCGACTACGACAGCTCGCCCGCGTTCTCACCAGACGGCGCGCGGATCGCCTTCATTCATGTGCTGGCCGAGAAAACTCCCCCCGGATTCTTCTCCCAACGCAGCGGACGGCCGTGGTCGATCTGGACGGCGGACGTGAAAACCGGCCAGGGGCGACGTGTCTGGATTGCCGACGCGGGACCGGGCAGTGTATTCCATCCGACGCAAGGGGCGGCGATGGACGCTCCCTCGGCGACGAACCTGTTCTGGACCAACCATGATGATCTCGTGTTCCCCTGGGAGAAAAGCGGCTGGCTGCATCTATATGCCGTC
Source organism: Candidatus Dormiibacterota bacterium (assembly GCA_049582065.1). Taxonomy (GTDB): domain Bacteria; phylum Chloroflexota; class Dormibacteria; order Dormibacterales; family Dormibacteraceae; genus DATKSS01. Next base: position 321 of record JBAUTF010000294.1, read on the forward strand.
CCCGTGCAGGGCGGGACGGCCCGCGCACTCACGGCGGGAAAGATCGAGGTCATACACGTCGTCTTCAGCCAGGACCGCAAGCGCCTGGTCTATTCGTCTACTCAGGATGACACCGACAGGATGCACATCTGGACGGTCGATGCCGAGCATGGTTCGGCTGTGCGCACCGCCCAGAGCCACGCCATCGAAGACTTTCCGCAGATCGGCGCCGACGGCGCTCTTTTCGCATTGCAGAGCGACGGCAACCAGCCGCTGCACCCGGTCGCGTTGAGTGCGGGGGGGCAATGGCGGTGGCTCGCTCCGGAAGCCATCCCGTCCTCCTTCCCGAGTTCCAAGCTCGTCATGCCCCATGCCGTGACCTTTACGGCGAAGGATGGCCAGGAAACGCACGCGCAACTGTTCCTGCCACGCGAAACCACCTCCAGGCCGCGCCCGGCGATTCTGTTCTTCCACGGCGGCCCTCAAAGACAGATGCTGCTGGGGTTCAATCCCAAGCGTGCGTATAGCTGGATATACGCATTTAATCAGTACCTCGTCGCCGAGGGCTATATTGTGCTGTCAGTCAACTATCGCGGCGGTATCGGCTATGGCCTTGACTACAGAGAGGCTGACAACTTCGGCCCCGGCGGCAGCAGCGAGCTCAATGACCTGCTCGGCGCCATCACCTATCTGCGAGGCCGACAGGACGTCGACTCCCATAGATTAGGCATCTGGGGGCCAAGCTATGGGGGACTCATGACGGCCCTTGGTCTCGCGCGCGCCTCAGATGCATTCGCGGCCGGTGTCGATTATGCGGGCATACACGACTGGTTGACGTTCCTGTCCTCTGTGGGCGAGCCATTGGGCGGAGGCGATGCGAACCGCGAGGCGTTGGAATCCTCCCCCATCGCGACCATCGATCAGTGGCACTCACCCGTGCTGCTTGTGCAGGCAGACAACGACGTCGTTGTACCATCCCAGCAGGCCGCCGAACTCATCGAAGGCTTGAGGTCGCACAACATCGAACATGACGTAATCATGATTCCGAACGAGATTCATGACCTCGCACGCTACTCATCGTGGATGATGTTGTTCAATGCAGCGGATGTGTATTTCGATCGGCATCTCGACAAAAGGAGTTTGCCATGAGCAAGACAGCAATTACTTCGCCCGAACTCGCGCCGCCAGTCGGCCCGTTTTCCCAGGCGATCGAAGTCGGCGGTTTCCTCTACTTCAGCGGTCAGGTCGGCCAAGATCCGGCCACTGGTAAGGTGGTCGAGAGGGGTATTGTGGCCGAGACAGAGCGCGTCTTTCAGAATCTCTCGGCGGTTCTCAAGGCGGCCGGAAAGAGTTTCGATCACGTTGCGCGCGCCTGTGTGTATCTCACGAGCATGAGTGACTTCGTCGCGATGAATGCCATCTACGCCAAGCATTTCAGTCAGCCCTTTCCCGCCCGCACGACGATCGCGGTGGCCGCGCTGCCGCTCGGGGCCTGCGTTGAAATCGACCTCGTCGTCAAGGCTTGAGGCGAAGCACTGAGGTTGATCCTATGAAGTACACATTCCACATCGTCGATGTTTTCAGTTCGACACCGTTCGGCGGTAATCAACTCGCGGTTCTGCCCGACGCCACCGGCATTTCGACCGAGGGCATGCAGAAGATTGCTCGTGAATTTAATTTCGGAGAAACGACCTTCGTCCTGCCGAAGAACGATCCTGCGAACACGTGTCGGGTACGCATCTTCACACCTCGGGTGGAGCTCGACTTCGCTGGGCATCCCTCGGTCGGCACAGCCTGTGCGCTTGTGATGCAAGAGCACGTGCGGCCTAGTGATCCAATGCGGCTCATTTTGGAGGAGAATGTCGGTCCCGTGACGGTTGATGTCGCTCAGCGAAACGGGGGGTTCCACGGCACGTTGACATTATCGGGGAAGGTCGAGGCACCGACCGGCGCACCTTCTCCGACTGAACTCGCCGCCGTCCTATCCGTCGGGCCCGCCGAGGTGAGCCAAGTCTTTTTCGCGAGCGCCGGTGTTCCATTCTGTTTTGCGCAACTGAGCTCGAACGAGGTCGTCGATCGGGCGACGATCAATCGGGCTGCCTGGGCGACAACGCTCGCGCGCGCGTGGTCTCCCCACATCTTCTTCGCGGGAAATCTACGGGATGGCGGCAAGCTCTATGCTCGCATGTGGGCACCCGCGCTGGGCATCGAAGAAGATTCCGCGACAGGCGCCGCTTGTGCCGGCCTCGTCGGGGCAATGGCATCGAAGCCCGATTTTGGCGGGATGGCCTATCGCCTTTCGATCCAGCAAGGTGTCTTGATGGGGCGCGGAAGCGAAATCGAAGCGGAGGCGCGTAAGAGCGGAAGCGTCGTGACCTCTGTCAGCGTTGGTGGTGCCGCGGCCTACATCGCGAGCGGCGAAATCGAGGTGCCGCCGTCCGCCCTTGTGTCTTAAACCGTCGAGCGCTCCTCCATGCCGAGTAGAGATGTATCAAAACAGGAGAAGAAGGAATGATTAAGACTATTATCTTATCCATGTGTCTCGCAGCTTCCTCACTGTCGCTTAATACAGATACCCAGGATGTTAATGCGGGTGCCAAGGATGAGCGCGCCTACACTGAGGGCCCGGTCACTCGGGTGTCCTACATAGAAGTTGAGTATGGGCATTTTGAAGAGTACATCGATTGGCTAAATTCGACATGGAAGCCGACCATGGAAGCCACGAAGAAAGCTGGGCTAATCATCGATTACAAGGTCTTCAGGCTCACTCCAAAATCACCGGGTCAGCCCAATGTGATTCTCTGGATCACTTATAAAAACATGGCAGGTTTAGATAAAGGCGTCGAGGAAGAAGAAGTGGCCAAGAAAGTAATCTGTAGCACCGAATGTCAGAACAAGGCCAGAGTGGGCCGGAGTGAATACAGAAAAGTTCTGGGCCAAGAATTGTTTCGTGAAATTATCTTAAAATGAAATTGTGGTTCAAAGAGCGCGCGTCAATATTCATAGAGCTCGAATCGCATTCGCCGGCGTCGTCTACCGCGCCCAGTAGTAGAGACGCGGAGACTTTACGTCCGGTGTCCAACACAAAATTTACATAGAGGAGTTCCACATGAAAAAGATTCTGATTCAGTACGGAGTGTTCGCGCTTGCGGTCGCTCTGATGGTGCCGTTGGCGCAGGCGCAGTCGCAGCCGGCAGGATTGCAGGCCGCCTTCGGAAAAGATGCGGGAACGCTTTCCGACAAATTCACCGGGCTCGCGCGCGTTATGTCGGGCAAGTACGACTGGAAGCCCGGCCAGGGTGTTCGCTCCGTCGCCGACGTCTTCAACCTGATCGTTAAAGAGAACGGCCTGCTCGCCGGCGTGCTTTCGGGCACACCGAATACAGGGGTACCGCCCGCGCCCATCACCGATCCGGAGAAAATGCAAGAAGCTCTGAAGGCTTCTTACGTCAATCTGCAAAAAGCGATTACGGGACTTTCCGACAGCGACCTGCAGGCGCCGGTGAAACTATTCGGAAGAGACATGACGAAACAGGCTGCGCTGATGCTGATTCTCGGAGATCAACACGAGCACCTGGGCCAATCGATCGCGTACGCGCGCAGCAACGGAGTGGTTCCGCCTTGGTCTAAGTAGGAGCGGCGCGGGGTGATCTGGCCGCCGCCGATGCGATAACGACCCTTCGCATCCAACGCAACCCGGTAACAGGAGGGCAGGACGGCAAGCAATTGGACGGTTGTTTGGTCCGCAGGACTTCGCGCGTGGTTTCGCGGACGCCATCGTGGATAGTTAAAGATTTGGCATTCAAACCAGAATCAGAATGTGAAAGGAAAATGCGAGATGAACAATCAGATGAACAAAAGGAAAGCGGTCGTAGCATTCATTGTGCTCCTTACGTGTGCCTTGGCTAGTCAAGCATTGGCGCAGGGCCCCGAATTCAAATCCAATGCGGATGACCTCGCGAAAATTCGCAGCGTGTTGGAGGAGTTCCGTCAGGATATTATTCACAAGGACGGGTCCGCCCTAACGAAGCTCCTGCTGAACCACGATGTGCTCTTTCATCACAT
>JBAUTF010000295.1:0-9180 GCA_049582065.1 Candidatus Dormiibacterota bacterium
TGGAGGCGACGCCCAGAATCGAACTGGGGATGGAGGTTTTGCAGACCTCTGCCTTGCCACTTGGCTACGTCGCCGCCCGCTCCGATCGATTCTACCTTCGAGCGTCTTTCGGGCCGGCCCTGCCCGCTAGGCTGTGGGCACTTGCCTGACCAGGAGTTCAGAGACGTCATGGCCCGGCTCCCGGCGGGCGTCGTGGTCGTCAGCTCGCGTCTCGACGGCGAGTACAGAGGCATGACCGTGAGCAGCCTGGTTTCGATCTCCCTCGAGCCGCCGATGGTCCTCGTGGGGCTCGAGCGCGAGTCGGCCACGAGGGCCGCGGTGCTCCAGGCAAGGGCTTTCAACGTGAGCGTGCTGACCAGGTCCCAGGAGTTCGTTGCGGACCGGCTCTCCGGTCGTGCGCCCGCCATCGACCCCGCGTGGCGCATGCTGCCGCACCATCTGGGCGCGAACGGCATCCCGCTGGTCGACGGCTGCGCCGCCTGGCTCGAGTGCAGGCTCGTCCAGGAATTCGAAGCCGGCGACCACGACATCTTCCTGGGTGAGGTGGAGGCGGTAGCCACCGGGTCGGGCGATCCGCTGGTCCTGTGGGACCGCGCTTTCTGGACCCTGCGCTAGAAGGGCAGGTCGTCCTCCTCCATCCCGAAGTGGTGGCCGACCTCGTGGAGGATGGTGCGCCGGACCTCCTCCACCAGTTGGTCGAGCGACTCCGCCCCCTGCTCGTGGGCGCGCTTGAATAGAGTGATGCGCTCCGGCATGCCGAGGTCGACCAGAGCCGTCGCGCCCTCATACAGCCCCATCAAACCCTCCGGCGAGCTTTCCTCGATGATGAAGATCGTGTTCTCGAGATAGGGTCTGAACTCGTCCGGGATCGAGTCGACCGCCTCCTGCGCCGCCGCCTCGAATTGCTTCATGCTCACCCTCATGCATGAATTGAAGCGCGTGGTCGTCGTCGGCGCCGGAACGATGGGCTCCCAGATTGCACTCCAGACGGCGCTCAGCGGCCGCTACGACGTGACCCTGGTCGACGCCGTCGCGGGCCAGCTCGAGAAGGCAAGGGCGCAGAACCGGCGCCTGCTCGACCGCTCGGTAGAGAAAGGTCGGCTGACCAGGGAGGCGGCGGACCAGGCGCTCACCCGCATCACCGACTCGGGCGACCTTGCATCGGCCGCGCCGTCAGCGGACATGGTGATCGAAGCCGTCATCGAGGATTTCGACGCCAAGAAGAGCGTATTCGAGGCGCTCGGGATGCACGCGAAGAAGGATGCGATCGTGACCAGCAACTCCAGCACCATCGCGATCAGCCGGCTCGCCGATTTCACCGGCCACCCTGACCGCTGCTGCAACACTCACTTCTTCCACCCGGTCACGGTGATGCAGCTCTGTGAAGTCGTGCGCGGACCGAGGACGTCGGAGCAGACGGTCGAGACGGCGATGGAGTTCGTGCGCAGCATCGACCGCACACCCGTGCTCCTGCAGAAAGAGATCTGGGGCTTCATCGTCAACCGGATCCTCTTTGCCGCCTCGGAGGAGGCGATGCGCCTGCTCGAGGGCGGTTACGCGAGCGCCGAGGACATCGACACGGCAGTTCAGAAAGGGCTCAACTGGCCGATGGGCCCGTTCCACCTCCTGGACTTCAGCGGCCTCGACATCTTTTATGGCGCGATGAAGGACCGCCACCGCCAGGGCGAAGGCTCGGACGCGCCCGAGGTGCTTCGCAAGCTCGTCGAGGCGGGCCATCTCGGGCGAAAGAGCGGGCGCGGTTTCTTCGACTACTCGACCTAGTCAAGCGGGGCAGAATTGATGTTGCCCCCGTAGCCCAATGGAAGAGGCAGCCGGCTTAAACCCGGTCCAGCGCGGGTTCGACCCCCGCCGGGGGTATTGCCACGGCAGTCCGCCTACAATCGTTCGAGAGATGTCTGTGCGTTCAGAAGAAGATCCCGACGAGGAACCGGACGAGCCGGCGCGACCCGATCAACCGGGCGGCGGCCCGCAGGCGATGGGCCCCGTGCCGTCGGTGGGCCTGCCCGCGCGCGAGTGGGAGTTCTCGACGCAGGTCATCACTGTGGCCCAGGTTGCTGACGGCGTCACCCTGGTCAAGCTCCTGCAGGAGGCCGGCGTCGAGGGCTGGGACCTGGCCGAGGTGATCGACGGGGGGGACAAGCGCGTGCTCCTGATGCGGAGACCGAAGCGCTCATCTCATGAGTCGCGACGGGTGGGTTTCGCGCCTCCGATACGGAACTGACCAACCCGCCCACTCGCCGCAGGCGGCGCATCCTCCTGGTCGAGGATGACGCCCCGACCAGGATGCTCGTAGCCGAGGTGTGCAGGCTCCAGGGCCACGACGTGCTCGAGGCGGCCACGGGAAGCCAGGCCCTCGAGCTCGCCACGAGCGGCCAGCCCGACCTTGTGCTCGTGGACTGGGTGCTGCCCGACATCAGCGGCATCGAGGTCATTCGCGAGCTGCGCCGGCAGGGCCTCACCAGCCCGATGGTCATGCTGACCGGCCGCTCGACCAAGATGGACGAGGTCGTCGGGCTCGAGGTGGGCGCCGACGACTACATCACCAAGCCGTTCGATTCGCGGATCCTCGCTGCTCGCATCAACGCCCACCTGAGGCGTTCCGCGCTCGCTGAGAGCGGTGGCGGGCGGGAGGGAGTCCTCACGATCGGCGCACTGCAGATCGACAACGCCGCGCGACGGGTCAAGATCGCCGGCGAGGAGATCATCCTCACCATGACCGAGTTCAACCTCCTCGCCGTCCTGGCGGCCAACCCAGAGCGTGTCCTGACCCGCGCGCAGCTGCGCGACAAGGTGTGGGGCTACCCGCACGACCTCGACGACCATTCGGTGGACCCTCACGTGCAGAGGCTCAGGCGCAAGCTCTCGGAGCACTCGAACACAGGTGTCAGCCTGGAGGCCGTACCGGGCCTGGGTTATCGCCTCTCGGTCAAGACTGGTTGACGGACGTGGCGGAAGAGCCTCAAGCGCTCTTCGGCCCGGTGACCGCCGATCTCGCGACGGTCGAGGCAAGCCTGCGCGCTGAGATCCGTGGCGATCCTTCGGTCGTCTCCGCACCCATGGCGGACCTTTTCGAGGCGGGCGGCAAGCGGATCCGGCCCGCGCTGGTCCTGCTTTCGGCCCGCTGCGGACACTACGAAATCGCCGACCTGCTGCCTGCCGCGACGGCGGTCGAGCTCACTCACGCGGCAACCCTGGTGCACGACGATGTGATCGACCGGTCGGATTTCAGGCGCGGACGTCCCACGGTCGCCGTATCGCGCGGTGACGAATCGGCGATCGTCATCGGTGATTTCTACTTTGCCAAGGCGTACGAGGTGGCGGCGCGCACTCGGTCCGCCGAGGTGGTCGCCATCCTGGCCCGCTCGGTGATGGAGATCTGCGCGGGCGAGGTCAGGCAGCAGGCGATCCGATATCAGTACACGACCGGCGTGGACGAGTACATGAGAAGAATCGAAGCCAAGACGGCGAGCCTGTTGGCTGCCTGTTGCGATATCGGCGCGCTGCTCGGGGGCCTGAGCGACGGCGAACGCGCGGCCTTGCGGGAATACGGACGCCAGCTCGGCCTCGCGTTCCAGATCGCAGACGACGTGCTCGACTACATCGGCACCGAAGGAGAGCTCGGCAAGCCGATCGGTCACGACGTCGAAGAAGGATTCGCGACCCTGCCTTTGATGCTCGCGATGAAAGACGAGTCGGTATCGAAAGAGCTGGGCATGATGCTCGACATCGATCAAAAGCTCAATGCGCAAGAAGCCAACAGAGTTGTCGAAGCTGTCTCCCTCAGCAGCGGTCCGGCGGAAGCGTTGAAGCGGGCACGAGAACATGCGACCGCAGCGCGCGACCAGTTGATAAAGCTCGCCCCCGGCGACGCGACGATCGCGCTCGAGGGGCTGGCGGACTACGTGGTTTCCCGAAAGCTCTAATCTGTCGACGTGTCCCGGGTGGGGATGGTGGCATGAGCAGGGTCCGGCTCGTCGGTGTAGGACCTGGACATCCTGAACTGGCCACCGTGCAGGCAGTCGAAGCGATCAAGCACGCAGACGTCATCCGCCACTGCGATGGTTGTGGCGCCGGACTGCTGCACCTTGCACCGGCCACGGCCGACATCGCGCCGCTGGAATCGCATGACGAGGTCATCCGTCTCGCGCGCGGCGGCCGAAGCGTCACGGTGCTGTTTCCCGGCAACCCGTACGCGTTCTCGAACGGCAGCGAGCTCGCTGAGAAGCTGGACCGCGCAGGCGTGGACTTCGAAGCGCTGCCCGGTCTCATCGTCGAGCTCGCGGCTCCGATGATGAGCGGCATTCCGCTGACCATTGAGGGTCTGTCCGCGTCGATCGGCCTCGGCCTCGTCAAAGGCGGAGAGACGGTGGTGCTCAGGCTCGCATCCGGCTGGTGGGAGTCGGGCATCAGCGCGTTGCTCGCCGAAGGCCGCTCGGCCGAAACGCCGGCGGCGCTGCTTCTCAATCCCGGCTTGCCGGGCCAGCACCGCGTGAGCGGGCCCCTCGGCGAGCTGCTGCGCAAGGCCACCACATACGGTCTTCGCGGGGACGCGCTGCTTGTGCTCGGTCCTGGCGTCGACATGGCCGAGCGTCTCGACACCATGTCGAGGCGTCCGCTGCACGGGCGGCGCGTCCTCATCACGCGTTCGCGGCACCAGGTCGACCCGTTCCGGCGTGAGCTGGTCGACCTCGGCGCGGCGGTGATCGAGGTCCCGACCCTCGAGATCCGGCCGATGCCTACCGACGAGCGCGTCGGCAACGCAATCAAGAACCTGGAGCGCACAGCGCTCGTCATCTTCGCTTCGGCCAACGCGGTCGACATCTTTTTTCAGATGCTGCTCGGGACCGGCGCCGACGCTCGGGCGCTGCACACGTCCAAGCTGTGCGCCATCGGCCAGGAGACGGCCGAGTCACTGGAGCGCCACGGCCTGCGGCCCGAGCTGGTCACGTCCGAATACACCGCCGAAGGCCTGGCCAAAGCCCTCGAGGGTTGGGAGATGAAGGGCATGCGCGTGCTGGTGCCGCGTGCCGAGGTCGCGCGCGACGCTCTACCATCCCTGCTGGCCAATCGTGGTGCAGAAGTCGAGATCCTTCCGGTCTACCGTTCGATGTGCCCGCCTGAAGCGGGTCCCGCTCTGCTGCAGCTCTTCAACGGTGAAGGTGTGGACGTGATCACGTTCACCAGCTCTTCCACCGTCTACAACTTCGTGAAGGCATTTCCAGAGGACCGCCTTCCCGCGATCCTGGGTGACGCCGAGGTGGCCTGCATGGGCCCGGTCACCGCCGACACGGCGCGCAAGCTCGGCCTGACCGTCGCGATCGTGGCGCGCGAGTACACGACGCATGGCCTGGTGCAGGCCATCGCCGAAGCGGCGGCACGGAAATGAGCAAGGCGCGAGTGCGACGGACCGCGGCGAGCGAGCCGGAGGAGCAAGAGCTCTCGTGGCGGGGTCGCCGTTCATGGGTCCCGCTGCTGGTGATGGGGATCGTGGTCGTCGCCGCGCTCGGGTCCGGGCTGCTGGTCGACAAGGCGCTGCAGACGGCCGCGCCTGAGGCCCTGTCCGGGTGCCAGACATCGGTCCAGATCGCGCCGCACGAGTTCATGGGCCCGCAGCCGATGTGCATCAATGCAAGGCAGAGCTTCGACGCCACCGTCAACACGACGCAGGGGCCGATCGTCATCCACCTATACCCGGAGATCGCGCCCGTGACCGTCAACAACTTCATCGTCCTTGCGATCCACGGCTACTACAACGGCCTGACCTTCTGGGATAACGAATCCTGGGTCGTCCAGGGGGGTGACCCTCAAAACGACGGTCGGGGAGGGCCGGGCTACAACCTTCCTGACGAGCCGAACACGGCGCCGGGCTGGGGCCTCGGGGCGGTAGGGATGGCGCGGGTCACGGGCGGCTCTGTGAACGGCAGCCAGTTCTTCATCCAGAAAGCCGACTGGCCCGCTCCGGGCCCGACTGCCGTCTACAACCGCTTCGGCATGGTGACCTCGGGGATGGACAAGGCCCAGGTTTTGATATCGACGGACACGATCACGTCGATCACGATCAAGGTCTCTTGACCCTGTTCTGACATTCGCCTTACGGATCGGGGCCTATAATCGCCTCAAATGCCGATTCACCCGCTCTGGCTCGTCGTCATCCTGGTGATCGTCCTGATCATCTTCGGCCCAGGCCGGCTGCCCGAGCTTGGGGGTGCCGTGGGCAAGGCCATGCGAGAGTTCCGCAAGGCCACCAACGAGCTGACCAACGAAGTCACGACGGCTGCGCAGGCGAAGCCCGAGCCGACGGCTGCAAGCGCGGCGGCCACTTCGGAGAGCACCGCCAAGGGCTCGACGTCCGAGGCTGATTCCCAGAAGTCCTGAGGCTTCGTCAGTGGCCCTACTAGACAGGGTCCTGCAGCGCGGCCCCCGGCCCAGCGCTCCGGTCGAGGAGCAGCGCATGTCCGTGATCGAGCACCTCGAGGCGCTGCGTCGCGTCCTCATCGTGTCGTTGATCGCGTGGACGGTCACGACGATCGCCTCCGCGTTCATCGCGGGCCATGTGATCAGCCTTCTCGTGGTACAGGCGGGGATTGGTCAGGCGATCTATCTGCAGCCGGCCGGAGGAGTCATTCTGCAGCTGAAGGTCGCGCTGTACATCGGGATGGTCCTTGCCTCCCCGGTCGTGATCCAGCAGATCTGGTGGTTCGTCAGCCCTGGACTCCATCAGCACGAGAGGCGGTTCATCCTGCCGCTGATCGTCGCCACGATCGTGTTCTTTCTCATCGGAGTGAGCGTGGCGATCTTCGCGCTGCCGCTCTATCTGAAAGTCCTCAACGGCCTCTCCCCGCAGCACGTCACGTACCTGCCGGATATCAGCTCGCTGATCAGTTTCGTGCTGCTGATGGTCATCGGCTTTGGACTCGTTTTCGAGCTGCCGGTCGTCATTTTCGTACTGGGGATGATGCGCATCATCAACTCGCGTTGGCTCCGCAAGAACCGGCCATGGTGGTTCCTGGGCCTGGCGTTGTTGGCCAACTTCCTCACTCCGGGTGTCGATCCCGTGACGCCGATGATCATGTTCGTCCCGCTGTACCTGTTCTACGAAGGGACGTCGCTATTGCTCAGACTATTGAGACGATGACGCAGTCTTCACGCCCCGACGGCCGCCAGCCGGATCAGCTCCGCCCGCTCAAGATCGAGCTCGGCGTGAACGTGCACGCGGAAGGCTCGTGCCTCATCGAGATGGGACGCACGCGCGTGTGGATCACCGCCAGCGTGGAGGATCGAGTTCCGCCCCACCGGCGCGGGAGCGGCCAGGGTTGGATCACCGCCGAGTATTCGATGCTGCCCCGCTCGACCCACGACCGCGGGACGCGCGAGGCGATCCAGGGCAGGATCGGCGGCCGCACGCACGAAATCCAGCGGCTTATCGGTCGCTCCCTGCGCGCCGCGGTCGACATGGGCAAGATCGGCGAGCGGACGATCACGCTCGACTGCGACGTCCTGCAGGCCGACGGTGGCACGCGGACCGCGTCGATCACGGGAGCTTTCACGGCGCTCTACATGGCGATCAAGCGGATGAAGGATGCGCGCATGGTCGAGCAGGTCCCGGTGCGCCAGTACCTGGCGGCGGTCAGCTGCGGCATCGTGCAGGGGACACCCATGCTGGACCTCGACTACACCGAGGACTTCCAGGCCGGGACCGACCTCAACTGCGTCATGACCGAGGACGGGCGCCTGGTCGAGCTGCAGGCGACGGCCGAGGGAGCGCCCTACACGCGGGAGGAGCTCGACTCGATGCTGGCGCTGGCCGGAAAAGGGATCAAAGAGCTGATCGTCGCCCAGAAGCGCGCAATCGCATCGCTTGGCTGATCGCCCGCGGCTGGTCATCGCCTCGGGTAACGCGGGCAAGGTTCACGAGTACCGGGACCTGTTGTCGAACAGCGGGGTGGAGTTGATCGCGTTCGACGGCGAGGTGGACGAGGCGGGGGAGACGTACTCGGAAAACGCGCGCCTGAAGGCCGAGGAGGCCGCCGCGCGGTCAGGCCTGCCGTCGCTCGGGGACGACTCAGGAATCGAGCTGGACGCGCTGGGCGGCTTTCCAGGCGTCCGGTCGGCCCGGCTCGCGCCCACGCAGCCCGAGCGGACCGCTGAGCTCTTGCGGCGGCTGGAGGGCCATCCGAGGCCGTGGGCCGCCCGGTTCGTCTGCGTGATCGGGCTGGCAACGCCCGGCGGCGAGACACGGCTTTTCGAGGGCGAGTGCAGTGGCGAGTTGCTGCCGGAAGCCCGGGGCCAGAACGGGTTCGGCTACGACCCTGTGTTCCTGGTGCCCGGAACCGGAAAGACGTTCGGCGAGATGCCGGCCGAGGAGAAGCGCAGGTACAGCCACCGGGCCGCCGCGGTGCGGGCTCTTCTCGAATCGGGCGCCCTCGCACGTATCTCCGGTCGAAACTGACCACTTCCAGTTACAGGCTTTGTTTCGGTTGTAGGCGGAACATGTTTGGTAATTGGCGACTCCTCTCACCGAGCGGACTGCTGGCTCTGCGGAGCGCGGCGCGTCGCCGGGGGCGGGTGCTCCACTCCAACGGGTATCGATCCGTCCTGGTTGGCCTGATCTTCCCGCGCTGATCAGCGCGGTCGTCGCAGTCGTAGTCCTTGTGGCTTGGCTGACACCCGGCCCCCTGCTGGCCAGGTTGTTTCCGGCCGGCCCGGTGATGAAGGTCAACACGGCCGTCGCATTGCTCGCTCTGGCGGCGGCAGCTTACTCGGCGCGCCGCTCGCATCCCGGCTGGAATCGTTGGAAAGGCGTCTCTATCGGGTTTGCGTCAGTCTCGCTTGCGATCGCCGCCGCGACCGGGTACGAGATTGTGTCCGGTCATTCGCTGGGGATCGACCAGCTCGTGGCCAGCGACCTTGCCCGTGGAGTGATCGGGTCTGGCCGGATGGTGGCCGGCACGGTCATCTTTCTCTGTGCGCTGAGCGTGGCTCTTCTCGCCCTCGACTGGCCCTGGGCCGGTCCGAGGCCCTCGGAATGGATCGCCTGGACAGTGGCGACCGTCGCCCTTCTGGCTCTCATCGGCGACCTGTTCAGGGTCGGCCAGCTGGCCGGCATCGCGGGTGCCAGCCAGATGGCGGTCAGCACGGGCATCACCCTGATCCTTCTAT
>JBAUTF010000296.1:0-10583 GCA_049582065.1 Candidatus Dormiibacterota bacterium
GTGCTCCTTCAGCTGCACAATCCGTTTCAAGAGCTCTTTGGGTTCGAGTTCAGCGTCCATTACTACTCCAATAATTTACTCGCGTGGCCGGGTTGGCCCCGCTTCGCCGGGCCATGACTCCACGTAAACCGGCAAACCAACTCGCGCCGAGAGGGGGTTTCGGTAAGGCGGACGCAGTCCCCTGGCCGATTACCGTCCGTGACAGCGCTTGTATTTCTTGCCTGACCCGCACCAGCACGGATCGTTGCGACCGATCTTAGCCTGGGCCTCCGACGGGCCGACGCCCACCGGCAGCGCCGCTCGCTGCCTGGGCGCAGCCTTGCGCCCCGCGCCGTTGGCGCCGTCTGGCTCCCCAGGCCCGCTCTCCATCACCTGGCGCACGATCGGCGCCGGGGTCGGCGGCGGGGCGTTGCGCTGCACCTGCACGCGGAAGATGCGCGCCACGATCGATGCCTGTATTCGCTCGCGGAGCTCGTTGAACATCTCGAAGGCTTCGTTCTTGTATTCGACGAGCGGGTCGCGCTGGCCGTAGGCGCGCAGCCCGATGCCCTCGCGGAAATGCTCCATCTGGGTGAGGTACTCCATCCACTGCCAGTCGACGGTTCGCAGCATCACGTCGCGCTCGACCAGCGGCATCAGGTCGGCGCCGACCTCCTCGACCTTCCGGTCGTAAGCGTCCGACGCGGCCGCCTGGAGGTGGTCGATGAGGCCCGCGGGACCGTTCTGCATGGCTTCATCGGGGATCTGCGACCCGGGTTCGATCGGCAGGTACGCCGACAGGTACTTGACCAGGCCTTCGATGTCCCAGTTCTCGGGATGGCGGCTCTGGCAGTGCTGCTCCACGCCCTTGGCGATGATGTCGCGCGCATAGCCCAGGATGTTGCCCCGTGCGTCAGCGCCCTCGAGGACCTTGCGCCTCTCCTCGTACACGATTTGACGCTGCTTGTTCATCACGTCGTCGTACTCGACCACATGTTTGCGAGCGTCGAAATGCATGCCCTCGACCTTCTTCTGGGCGCTCGCGATCGAGCGGGCGACCCACGGGTGTTCGATGGGCTCCACCTCCAGGCTGTCCATCAGCCTGCCGATCCGGTCGGCCGCGGGCCCGAAGATCTTCATCAGGTCGTCCTCGAGCGAGATGAAGAAGCGGCTCGATCCCGGGTCGCCCTGGCGGCCCGCACGCCCTCGCAGCTGGTTGTCGATGCGCCGGCTCTCGTGGCGCTCGGTGCCGATGATGTGAAGGCCGCCCACCTCCTTCACGCCCGTGCCGAGCACGATGTCGGTGCCGCGGCCGGCCATGTTGGTGGCGATCGTGACCGCCTTGGGCTGCCCGGCCTCCGCCACGATCGAGGCTTCACGCTCGTGCTGCTTGGCGTTGAGCACGTTGTGCTTGACGCCTCGACGCTCCAGCATCTTGGCCAGGCGCTCCGACTTCTCGACCGAGACCGTGCCGACCAGGACCGGGCGGCTCAGCTTGTTCATCTCGACGATCTCGTCGATCACGGCCTCGAACTTCGACTTCTCCGTCTTGTAGATGACGTCGGGGCTGTCCATGCGGACCATCGTGCGGTTCGTCGGAATCACCACCACGTCGAGGCCGTAGATCTTGTGAAACTCCTCGGCCTCGGTCAGCGCCGTCCCGGTCATTCCCGCGAGCTTCTCGTACTGGCGGAAGTAGTTCTGGACCGTGATCGTCGCGATGGTCTTCTGCTCCTGCTGCACCTTGACGCCTTCTTTGGCCTCGACCGCCTGGTGGAGCCCGTCCGACCACCGTCTCCCAGGCATCGTCCGACCGGTGAACTCGTCGACGATGATCACCTCGCCGTCCTTGACCAGGTATTCCTGGTCGCGCTTGAACAGGGATTTGGCCTTGAGAGCCTGGTTGATCTGGTGGGCCTCGATCACGTTCTCGAGGTCATAGATGTTGCGGATTCCCGTCCAGCGCTCCATCTTCGCGATGCCGGCCTCGGTCAACGACGCCGACTTGTGCTTGAGGTCGACCTCGTAGTCCTCGTCCTCGGTGAGCCGGGAGGCCCATCGCGCGAACTCGTAGTACCTCTCGGTGGACTCCTCCGACTGCCCGGAGATGATGTGCGGTGTGCGAGCCTCGTCGATGAGGATGGAGTCGACCTCGTCGACGATCGCATAGTTGAGCGTGCGCTGGCTGCACTGCGACAGGTCGTGGGCCATGTTGTCGCGCAAGTAGTCGAACGCAAGCTCCGAGTTGGTCGAATAGGTGATGTCCGACCCGTATGCCTCGTGCTTGGTCGCCGGTCGCAGGTGCTGCAGCCGAGAGTCGGGGTGGGTCTCGTCGAGGAACTCGGGGTCGTAGACGAAGGTCCCAGCCGTGCCCACGTTGATGCCCACGGATAAACCGAGAAGGTTGTAGATCGGGCCCATCCACCCCGCGTCGCGCCGAGCCAGGTAGTCGTTGACGGTGACCAGGTGGACGCCCTTGCCGGCCAGTGCGTTGAGATAGAGCGACAGGCTTGCCACCAGCGTCTTGCCTTCACCGGTCTTCATCTCGGCGATCTTTCCCTGGTGCAGCAC
This sequence comes from Candidatus Dormiibacterota bacterium, assembly GCA_049582065.1. Classification (GTDB taxonomy): domain Bacteria; phylum Chloroflexota; class Dormibacteria; order Dormibacterales; family Dormibacteraceae; genus DATKSS01. The sequence goes on from JBAUTF010000296.1 coordinate 2,551, forward strand.
GATGCCGCCCACCATCTGGACGTCGAAGTGGCGTTGGCCGATCGTGCGCCGGCTGGCCTCGCGGCACAGGGCGAACGCCTCGATGAGCAGCTCGTCGAGGTCATGCCCATCCTTGGCCCTGGCGCGCAGCTCGTCCGAGCGGGCGCGAAGGCCGGCGTCGTCGAGCGAGATGAGCTCCGGTTCGAGCGCGTTGATCGCCTCCGCCACCACGAGGTGACGTTTGATCTCCCGCTCGTTCGGGTCCAGCAACCGGCTGAGGGTCAGCACTACGCTTTTAGGTTACGACTGGCTCGATCACGGCCACAGACCCGTCGGCGCGCTTGACGGCGATCTGGACCACCCCCGAAGCCTCGTCCAGGAACACCAGGAAGGCCTGGCTGTCCGATTCCAGCTTCGACACCGCGTCGGACATGGTCATCGGCAGGACCTTCATCCGCACCCTCTGCGGCTCGCTCGAGCGGGCCTCGGCCTCGCTGTCGGGCTCCGGCACCCGGACTGGGGAAAGGGGCTTCTTGCGGCGCGTGACTTTCTCTTTGTGCTTGACGACCTGACGGTCGATCTTGTCCAGCGCCAGGTCCAGGGCCGACTGCGGGTCGGCGCCCCTCTCGTGGGCGGACAGGACCGGCGAGCGGCGTCCGTCGAGGTGGACGTTGATGCGGCAGACCGTGGTCGCCAGGCCGCTGCGCTTGCGCTCTTCAGAGAAATCCACCTCGGCCTCGGCCACTTTGCCGAAGTGGCGCGCCAGGCGGCTCAGCTTCAGATGCGCGTTCTCGCGCACCTCCTGCCCCAAACCGTTGGTACGGTCGTGCAGGACGACCCTCACGAACTGAGTATATAAGCGTCCCGCACCAACGGGCGATTTACCCGGCTCGAGCTCTCGCTAGCGGGCTGAGGGCTTGTATCCGGGGGGTGGCGGGAACAAAGAGGTGATCTCCTTCGGGAGCGGGATGCCCTGCGAGAACATGCGGTCCAGGATCTTCGGCCGCAGACCCGTGGGCTTGAACTCTGCGATCACCTTTCCGTCCTGGGTGGCGCCCTTCTGCTCCAGCAGGAATATGTCCTGCATAGTGATGATGTCCTGCTCCATGCCGATGATCTCTGTGATCGCTGTCACCTTGCGCGAGCCGTCGCGCAGGCGGCTGAGCTGGCAGATGAGGTTGATGGCGCCCGCCACCTGCTGGCGGATAGCTTTGATCGGGAGGTCGACGCCCGCCATCAGGACCAGCGTCTCGAGGCGGGCCAGCGCGTCGCGAGGGCTGTTCGCGTGCAGGGTCGTCATCGAACCGTCGTGACCGGTGTTCATGGCCTGCAGCATGTCGAGCGCCTCGCCGCCGCGGCACTCACCCACCACGATGCGCTCGGGGCGCATGCGCAGCGCGTTGATGACGAGGCGCTGGATCGTCACCTCCCCTTCGCCGTTGATGTCCTTGGGCCGGGTCTCGAGGCGGCAGACGTGCTCCTGGTGGAGCTGGAGCTCGGCCGCATCCTCGATCGTGACGATGCGGTCCTCCACCGGGATGAATCCGGAGAGCACGTTGAGGAAGGTCGTCTTGCCGGTGCCGGTTCCACCCGACACGATGATGTTGGCCTTCGACAGCACTGCGGCCTTCAAGAAGCCGAAGCCCGCCTCGTTGCAGCTGCCGAACCGGATCAGGTCTTCGACCTGGAAGGGGTCTCGGGAGAACTTGCGGATGGTGAGAAGAGGGCCGTTGAGGGCGAGCGGCCGGATCACGGCATTGACACGCGATCCATCCGCTAGACGGGCGTCACAGAGAGGCTGGCGCTCGTCGATGCGCCGGCCGACAGTGCGCACGATGAACTGAATCACGTTGAGGAGCTGGTCTTCGTCGACAAACTTGATGTTGGTGAGGACGACCTTGCCTCCCATCTCGACGTAGACATGGTCGTTGCCGTTGACCATGATCTCGGTCACGCGGTCGTCGCGAATCAGGGGCTCGATCGGCCCGAGCTGCTGATAGTACTCATCGATGTTGATACCTGGGATCCGGACTGCCATTCGCTAGCCTCCGCTCGCGATTTGATGAACCGAGCGCCAACTATACGGTAACCCTCGCGATTGAGATCCCCATTACGGGTCCGGAGCCCGCCGCGCGCAAAGCGCTTGCGCACGCATCGAGAGTGGCGCCCGTGGTGGCCACGTCGTCCACCAGCAGGACCGGGCTGCCGTCGAGACGGTCTCCCCTCCACCCGAACGCGCCCCGCACGTTGGCGAGGCGCCAGATGCGGTCGTGGCCCACCTGTGGGGGCGTCTGGCGCGTCCGGACCAGCTCGCCCGGCGGCGCCCCCAGGCCCAGGCGCCCCCTCAGCTCGAGCGCCAGCAGGTCGGCCTGGTTGAACCCCCGCTCACGGAGCCGGCTCGGGTGCAGTGGCACTGCGAGCGCGAACCGGGCCGCCAAACCTTCGACGGCCAGGCGCTCGGCCATCAGCAGCGCGAGCGGGGCCGCCAGCCGGCGCCAGCCCTGGTACTTGAAGCGGTGGATCGCCAGCTCGACCGGGCCCTCGTACGCCGCTGCCGACCGGACCCTGGCGATGCTCCTCAGCCGAGAGCGGCAGCCGCATTCGCTGCGCGCCGACTCGACCTCCACCCCACAGCGGCGGCACAGGGGTTCCTCGAGCCGGCGGATCCGGGTGCGGCAGCGCGCGCAGAGCCACGATCCCACGGCCCGGCATCCGCCGCAGCGCGGCGGGAGGAGGAGATCCAGCACGTCGACGCGCACATGTCGAGGTTAGAAGGGCCGTCAAGAGCCTCTTAACAGACCCCGGGTGATTCAGGTGATGGCGATCTGGTCGCCTCGCTGCAGATCGATGTCGGCGGTGGATCCCGACGGCAGCTCGAGCACGCTGCGGGCGCCCCACACGAACCACACGATCCCCCACCACCGCGGCAGCCTGCGGTAGACCTTCCTCACGCGTTCCTTGCTGTCGAGGAAGACCGCGTCGATAGGGAACCTCATGAACATCATGTGGATGCCGTTGCAGGGATTCAGCCAAAGGCCGCGGCCAGGCTCGAGCGCGCGGCGGAACATGAGGCCGGCGGTGAGCGCGACCAGGGACGTGGCCAGCTCCAGGTCGTCCGCCAGCACCTTTCCCGTTCGTTCGTGCACCGCGCGCCGTTCCGCCATAGCGATCGACTAGCGTAATGGCGGCGCATGGATTTCGACAGCGACGGCGTCCGACTCCACTACGAGGTGCACGGACCTGAGCGCGGAGCGCCCCTGGTTGCCGTGCACGGCTTCGCATCCGACTACCGGCTGAACTGGGTCGGCACGAGATGGCAGGAGGCCTTGACCAACGCCGGCTTTCGGGTGTTTGGACTCGACTGCCGAGGTCACGGTCACAGCGACAAGCCCCACCACCGCGAGGCTTACTCGGTCGAGGTCATGGCCGGCGACGTCGCACGCCTCCTCGACCATGTCGATGTTCCATCCGCGCGCTACCTCGGGTACTCGATGGGCGCGCGGATCGGGTTGCAGGTCGTGCTGGACTTTCCACAGCGCGTGTCGCGGGCCGTGTTCGGAGGACTCGGCACGGCGGGCGCAATCGCGAGCGCCAAGGCGATTGCCGAATCATTCCTCCGCGGGGAGCCCACCGACGATCCGATTGCGCAGACGTTCTACCGGTTCGCGTCCGCCAGGCCGACCAACGACCTGAACGCCCTGGCGGCCTGCATCACCGGGTTGCGGCCGGTCCCTGACGTACAAAGGCTCTCGGCCATTCGCACGCCTATCCTGGTCGTGGTCGGAGACCGCGATGAGCTCGCGCGCGACGCGCCCGAGCTCGTCGAGATGATCCCCTCCTCACGCCTGGTGACGATTCCCGGCCGGGATCACCTTGGGGCCGTGCCGGCCCGCGAGTTCAAAACCGCCGCCGTTGACTTCCTTGCCGCGGAGGATTAGTTGCGGCGGTTGAAGCGCACCCGGTGCTTGGTCCGCTGCATCGCCAAGCCCGTCGGGACGATCGAGATGGTGCCGTCGGATTCGAGCACTCCGAGCTGCACATCTTTCAGGTCCTTGATACCGTGCTCGCGGATCGCCATCTCGATCTCGTCCTGGTCCACCCCCTGACGGCGCATGACGTCCGGCAGGTATTCGCCGTTTCGCACGATGACCGTCGGCGCCGGCGTGAACAGGCGATGAAGCCGAGGCATGCTGTCCAGCTTTCCGACCAGGTAGTTCGTGCCGACGAGCGCGACGATCAGGACGAAGCCGCCGGTGAGCGAGGTGTCCGGGCCGGTCATCGCCGGTTGAAGCGCGTTGGCGACCAGCAGGATGAATACGAGGTCGTAGATCGTGAACTGGCCGACCTCGCGCTTGCCGAAGAGCCGCAGGGCGACCAGCAGCGCTACATACGTGAGGACTGCTCGCAGTACGAACTCCCACCAGGGGAGGGCCGGCAGGAGGAATGAGGGCGTGCTCTACGACCTGGGCTTCATGAGGATCAGAGCGGCCGGCCCAAGCAGGACGATCCACAGCGTCGGGAAGATGCAGCCCACCATGGGCAGCATCATCTTGAGCGTGGCTTGCGCGGCCTTCTCCTGAGCCCGCTGGCGCCGCTTGCGGCGCATCTCGTCGGCCTGGATGCGCAGGATCTTGCCGATCCCAGTGCCGAATTGTTCCGACTGGATGACGGCCTGGATGAAGTTGTGGAGGTCGTCCACACCGCTGCTCCTGCCCATCTCATCCAGCGCTTCAAGGCGAGGTCGACCCAGGCTCACTTCTCGTAGAGCCTTGGCCAGCAGGTCTGACAGCGCATTCTTGAACTTGTCCGTCACCCTCGCCATAGCCGCGTCAAACCCGAGGCCGGCATCCACTGCGATGACCAGCAGGTCCATCGCGTCGGGCAACGCCTTCTGGATCTCCGCCCGGCGCGCGTCGACCTTCTGCTTCAACCACATCGTCGGCAGGTAGTACCCCAGCACCGCACCGATGGCGAGTGAGACGACCAGGTAAACCGGGTTCGCCATCAGCAGGCCCAGCAGCAAGCCGATCGCCGCCATCACTGCAGCCGCCACGATGCGGACGGCTGCGAAGTCCTCCGGGGTAAGGTTGCCGGGCCGCCCCGCGAGGTCAAGACGGTTCATAAGATCCTGGCGCGACTTCTGCGGCGTGGAGCGGGACAGCAGTGAGCCGAGTCTTTCGATGGACGGCCGCAGAAAACGCTCGCTGAAAGGCCGCTGCAGCTCCATTTGGTCGATGGTGAGCGGCTGCTCAGGCGTACCGCCACCGCCGTATGTGAGCAGGCGCTGCTGGACCATGTCCGCGGTGTTCGAGGAAGGTGTCCGAGCGAGGCCGATGAAGATGAGCAACACTCCGCCGCCGCAGATGAGAGCCAGGAGAAGGGTGCTCGACATCAGTTCAAACCTCGATCGCCACGACACGGCGGATGATCAGGTTGCCGACGAAGATCATGAAGATGCCGATTGCCATGAGCACCCAGCCGATGAAGTTCTCGAACATCGGCCTGAAGTAGCTCGGGGTGACGACGTACATGAAGAGGGCAAGCACGAGCGGCAAGATGGTGATCAGAGTCCCAGACGCTCGGGCCTGGGCAGTCAGCGTTGAGATCTCGCCCTTGATCCGCACGCGCTCGCGGATCGTGTACGCGATGTTGTCCAGGATCTCGGCCAGGTTCCCACCGACCGTCCGGTGGATCGAGTACGCGGTTGCGACCAGGTCGAAGTCGGCGCTGGCGATTCGTTTGGTGATGTTCTGCAGGGCCTCGTCAGGCGAGCCGCCGAGGTTCATCTCGCGGACGGCCCGCCCGAACTCGTCGGCGATCGGCGGTACCGCGTTCTTGGCCACGGTGTCGATCGCCTGTGCGAATGAATAGCCGGCTTTGAGGGCGTTGGAGAGGAGCGTTAGGGTGTCGCCGAGCTGCGCGTCGAACGCCCTCAGGCGGTGGCCGATGCGATACCTGACGTAGAAGCCGGGGATCAGGTAGCCCAAGAACCCGAAGATGATCATCTGGATCAAGCCGCCCAGGGGCAGGCCGAACCGAATGAGGGAGATCAGCACGAAGAGCACCGTGATCCCGATCTGGATCATGAAGAACTCGGACGTGCGCAGCTTCAGGTCCGCCCGCTGCAGCTGTTCCTGGACCGATGGTTTGCCCTTCTTGGCGTTGCCGCGCCCGACGCGGTCGGCGGCAGGCTGGAATAGGCGGTTGAGGGTGTCACGCATCCCGGTGGATGGCGGCAGGGTCTGGTCGCCCGCCGTGGTCACGCCGTAGGCGGCCAGGCGCGCCTGGAAGTCCTCTGATCCGCCCGCGGCGCGCCGCATCTGGCTGATGCCGAGGAACAAGAGAAAGACGCCTGCGAAGGCGATCAGCCCGAATACCACGGGGATGGACATATGGACCTCCTAAACGGTCAGTACAGCTTATCCGGCGGGGGCTGCTTGATGGGTATGAAGATCCCTTCGGGAACTTCCTCGCCTTCGGCCCTGAGATGCTCCATCCGGAATGGCAGCACCCCGGTCGCGTTGTGGTAGCCGACGGCCTTGCCCTCCCCGTTGACGCCGACCTGCTTGAAGGTGAAGAGCTCCTGGAACTGCACGTCGCCGTCCTTCATCCCGAGGATCTCGACGACGCTGACGATTCGGCGCACGCCGCCGCGAAGGCGGGATTGCTGGACGATCAGGTGGATCGCAGCGCCGATGGTCTCGCGGATGGCCCGCGACGGCAAGTCCTGCCCCGCCTGGAGGACCAGGGTCTCGAGCCGGACCAGGGCCTCGTGAGGGTTGTTGGCGTGGAGGGTGGACATCGAGCCATCGTGGCCGGTGTTCATGGCCTGGAGCATGTCCAGCGCCTCGCCGCCACGGCACTCACCGACGATGATGCGGTCAGGCCGCATACGCAGACAGCTCTTGACCAGCTCGCGGATAGGCACGGCGCCCTTGCCTTCGACGTTGGGCGGACGAGACTCGAGCTGGATCCAGTGCGGCTGCTGCAGCTGGAGCTCGGCCGCGTCCTCGCAGGTGATCAGCCGCTCGGTCTCGGGAATGAATGACGACAGGATGTTGAGCAGCGTGGTCTTTCCGGAACCTGTGCCACCGGAGACCAGGATGTTCATGCGGGCCCGCACGCAGGAGCGGAGGAACGTCATGATCTCCGGGCTCGACGAGTGGAACCGGTTGACGACGTCTGCGGGGCCCCACTTCTCCTTGGCGAACTTTCGGATCGTCAGGCATGGGCCCTTGAGGGCGATCGGCGGGATGACCACGTTGACACGCGAGCCGTCCTTCAAGCGGGCGTCGCAGATCGGCGTCGACTCGTCGACGCGGCGGCCGACGAGGCTGACGATGCGGTCTATGACCTGGCGCATCTGGCGCTCCGACTCGAACGTGACAGCGGAGAGCGCCGGCTCGCCCGCCTTTTCCACGTAGATCTGCTTCGGATGGTTGGCCATGATCTCAGTGATGTTCGGGTCCGCGAGCAGCGCTTCGAGCGGCCCAAGACCGAGCACGTCGTCCAGGACCGAGTCGACAAGGCGCTCCTTGTCGGTCTTGGTCATCGTCATCGCTGTGGTCCGGAAGTACTCTTCGGCGAGCTCGACGATCTTCTCTCGGACTCCGGGCTTGTTGCTCGAGTCGATCTGGTCCGCGAACTTCTCGATCAGCTTGGCGTGAATCTGGACCTTGGCCGCGGTGAACGCCGGCGTGAGGTCGGTCCCGCTGGTGACCACGCGCTGGGAGAGCGAGGGGACGGGCGCCGGCGCAGCCGCGGCCGCGGTGGAGGACGGGATGGCGGTCGGCGCATACGTGGCCGCAGCGCCGGGCATGGTCGCTGTGGCGGGGCCGTTGGACGACGGCCCCGCCGGGGGAACTGTCTGGTTTTGCTTGACCCTATCGAGTAGACCCATCCGGCCTAGGTCAGAGGCTCGTGAAGTGGAACTTGGCGTCGACTTCCTTCCCGCTGACACCCTGGGCCGCGTCGACGGTCGAGCAGGTGGGGTCCGGGGCACTGGGCGGCTGGGCCAGGTAGTCGTGGAACGACTCGAGGGTGTAGCGCACGGT
>JBAUTF010000297.1:0-17683 GCA_049582065.1 Candidatus Dormiibacterota bacterium
CTCCTCTTTGAAGCTCTCTCTGTAGGACGTGATCTCCTCGGTTCGCGATGACCTCGGCGACTTCGCTACGCCGTCTTCGGTCACGAGCAGAGTCGGCATGCTGCGCAGGAATGGTGACGGAAATGAAAGCGTCACCCTTCGCTCGGGGGAGTAAAAGGCGAACTCCATCGAGTAGCGCGCGATGCCGGGAAGGTCGACCCACGCAAGGATGCACTGGGCCGCTCCGTACTTGAAGATCGCGGTCAGGCCGTTTTCGCGGATGTCGGAAAACTCGAGACGGTCAGGCTCGCCGAGGACTCCACGCATGGCGTTGAGCTCGTGCACGAGGCTGTCGAGCAGTACGAGGTGATACGCCCAGCGTGAGAGGGGATCCGCATCGGGGATCGCTGCAGAGATCCTCGACCGGTTGTCCGCGCTAAGGGCGTCCAGGGTCTCTTTCGGCAACGGAGCGCCGCGCCGCAGCTCGTAGTGCTGGACATAGGGTTCCAGCGGGGACTCGAGCGTGGTGATCTGGGCCAGGCGCAGGTCGCGCATCTTGCCCATCTCCTCGACGGCGCGCAGGTACGCGGGGTCGTAGCGCTTGTTGTAGGCGACCATCAGAGTCACCCCGGCGGCTTCGGCGGCCTCGACCATGGCCTGCCCCTCGGCTACGGAAAAGCACATCGGCTTCTCCACCAGGACGTGCATGCCCGCCTCCGCGGCGGCGATCGCGATGGGCGCGTGGCTGCCCGAGGTCAGCACGAGCACCGCGTCAAGGGGCTGGGCCACCAGCTCCTGCCAGGTCGCGAATCGCTGCTTGACGCCGTATTCGCGGCCGCAGGCCTCGCGCACCTCCTCCGACAGGTCGCAGATCGCGGCGATCTCGAAGCGGTCGGAGAGCTCGCGGAGGTAGTTCAGGTGCATGACCTGCGCGATCAACCCGCAGCCGACCACCCCGACCTTCAGACGCCTGGCCATGCCACCCCCCGTCTCAAATCAGGTTGGAACGTTCCACGGGAACGTATACGAAAGCCCAGGCGGTGTCAACACCGCTCGCGGGAGGACCGCAGTACGGAGGCCGCCTCGCGGACGCCGGCCTCGGCAGCCTCGAAAGGGTCCTCGTGCTCGATCGCGACCGTGCGCACGCGGGTGGACGACCCGATCGCCGCCACGAACGCCCTCCACCAGGCTGCATCCCTCCCGCGGCCGACCACCGCGAAGTTCCAGGGCATGCGCTCGGGTGGCTTGGGCCAGCGATGGTCCAGCAGCCCGTTCAGGGCAAGATTGCGTGCCGAGAAGACGACATCTTTCCCGTGGCAGTGGCCGGCTCGCTCCGCGATCGCCTCGACGACAGCCAGCGGGTCCATCCCCATCCAGAAGAAATGGCTGGGGTCGATGTTGGCCGCGATCGCCTCGCCGAGCGCCGCGACCCTGCCAAAGGTCTCAACGTTGTGGACCACCGTGCCGGGGTGCAGCTCGAGGCAGACCAGGAGGCCCGGGTGCTCACGTCGCGCGAACGCGGCCAGATCAGACCAGTACGGCTCGACCCGCGACTCCCACTGGGACTCGTAGATGTCCTCCAGATACGGAAGCCAGCCGCCGCCCGCGAAGTGAGGGATGCGGTCGGCAGGCGCGCCGGCGGGACAGCCGGCGAGGGCAACCACCCGGTCGATCCCCAAGAGCGTGGCGAGGCGGATCGCATCGTGGAGGTCAGCGTCGTGCTTGCTCGCCACCGCGCCATCCGGATGAAGTGGATTGCCCCAGACGTTCAGCGCCGCCAGGCGCAGGTCACGCGAGGAGATCTCTTTGAGCCAGGCGTTTCGGGCGCTCGCATCCCTGAGCATCCGCGGCATGTCGCAGTGAGCGGTCGGGGCATAACCGCCGGCGCCGACCTCCAGGTCGGTGACCAGCGGCGCGTCGCGAACGAGCCAGTCCATCACGTCGACGAGGGGACGATCTGCGAAAGCCTCGGTCACCACCCCGATGCGCACTTCGCCATCCATCTCCGTCACGTCCCGCCTATCGTATTGCGACCATCACCGAACCCCTGATCCGCAGTCGCAGCGGCGGGCTCGTCGCCGCTCTCAGCTTCTCCACGCTCGCCACTGGCCTGGTGCAGATCAGCCTGCCGCTGGAGCTGCGCGGGCTGCGCGCCACGCCGGATCAGATCGGCGTCACGCTGGCGATGTTCGGTTTCGGGATGCTCGCCTTCGAGTGGGTGTGGGGGATCATCGCGGACCGCATCGGCTACGGCGCCCCGCTCGTCGCCTCGCAGCTCCTTTACGCGGGCTGCATCGCGCTGCTCGCGCGAGCCGACTCGATATTCCTCATCGCCGCCGCGTACTTCCTCGCCTCCGGGATGATGGTCGCGGTCGGACCCATCGCGCGTTCTTATCTGGGCACGACCTTGCACGCGCACCTCCGCGCCACCGGGCTGGCGCTGCTGACGGCTCAGTGGGTGATCGCGGAGGCGGTAGGCGCGGGAGCAGGCGGCCAGCTCATCGACCACTTCCCAATCCGCGACGTGCTGCTCGCGGCGGCTGTCCTGCCCGCGCTGTCGGCCCTGCTCCTGCTGCCCGTGTTCAAGGGCTACTCGCACCTCGAGCATCGCGGGCGGTGGAGCGAGGACGACCAGGCGCGCATGGAGGAGTCCCGCGGGGGCAGAAGCCTGGTGCGCGTCCTGGTCGTGACCGCCTCGATGGTGCTGTTCTTTCAGGTCGGGTTGGGAGGTGAAGCGGCGTTGCTGCCGCTGTTGGTCACGGCGCACCTCGGCCTGTCCGCGTCCAGCGCCGGCATCGCCCTCCTCGCGGTCGGTCTACTGGGAGGGTTGTTCCTCGTCCCCGGCGGAAGCGCGGCAGATCGCTGGGGCCGCCGGCCCATCATGGTCGCCGGCGGGGCCGTGACCGCGCTTGGCTTCGTCATCTATGCCACCGCAGGCGGCTTCGCGCAGGTGCTCGTGGCGACGGCGGTCCGCGCCCTCGGCGCATCCCTCATCTGGCCTGCCGCCACCGCATGGATGGCCGAGTCAATGCCGCGCCGGCGTCACGCGCTTTACATGGGCCTCTTCGGCGAGTTTGAAAACGTCGGCGTCACAATAGGGCCGATACTGGGAGGCGTTGCGTGGTCGGTGGCGGGTATCCAGGCGGCTTTCTACACGTATGCCGCGGCGGCCCTCATCGCGGCGCTCATCGCCGCGGTGATGGTGGAAAGTCGGGGGCACAGGACCATGAGCAACGTCGAATTGACGCCGGAGGTCTCAGCGCATGATCCGTAACCTGATCGGACCCAAGTGGCGCGCCCCAGACGGAGCTGCATCGCTGCCTGTGTACAATCCCGCGACCGGTGAGGTCATCGACCAGGTGCCGCTCTCCGGCGCGCACGAGGTCGACGCGGCGGTGAAAGCCGCTGCCGCGGCGTATCCAGGCTGGTCACGCACCGCGTTGATGGAGCGGGTCAGGTTGATGTTCCGTTACAAGGCCCTGCTCGAAGACCACTTCGACGAGCTCGCCGCCATCATCACGCGCCATCACGGCAAGACCCTGGAAGAATCGCGCGGCGAGGTGCGCAGGGGGATCGAGGTCGTGGACTTCGCGTGCGGCGCGCCCACCCTGCTGCAGGGCCGCACGTTGCGCGACGTGTCGGGCGGGGTGGACCAGGACCTCTACCGCTACCCGGTCGGCGTATGCGCCGGCATCCCGCCGTTCAACTTCCCCGTGATGATCCCCCTGTGGATGTTCCCCCTCGCGGTCGTGGCTGGGAACACATTCGTCTTGAAGCCGTCCGAGCGGACTCCGCTCGGCGGCACGCGGCTGGCCGAGATCTTCCTCGAGGCGGGCTTCCCGGAGGGCGTCCTGAACGTCGTGCACGGCGCGCGCGAGGCCGTCGACGCGCTGCTGGCCCACCCCGGTGTGAATGCGATCTCGTTCGTCGGCTCGGCCCCGGTCGCGCGCCACGTCTATCAGACGGCGGCGGCGAGTGGGAAGAGGGTGCAGGCGCTCGGGGGCGCCAAGAACCACATCGTGGTCATGCCTGACGCCGACCCGGAGGTGACGGTGCCGGCGGTCCTCAACTCGGCTTTCGGCAACGCGGGCGAGCGCTGCCTCGCGGGCTCGGTCGCGGTCGCCGTGGGGAAGGCCGCCGACCAGCTGCTCGATCCCCTGCGCCTGGCGGCGATGAAGATGGTGGTCGGGCCTGGGGACCAGCCCGGCGTGCAGGTGGGCCCGCTCATCCGCGCCGACCATCGCGACAAGGTGGCCGCCTATGTCGACAGGGGCGTCGCCGAGGGGGCGGAGCTACTGGTCGACGGCCGGCGTGAGATGTCGCGGCCCGGCTTCTTTCTCGGACCGACCATCCTCGACGGCGTGACCTCCGAAATGACCGTCGGGCACGAGGAGATCTTCGGTCCCGTCCTGTCCGTCGCCAGGGTGGACACCCTCGACGAGGCGATTGCGCAGGCCAACCGGATGGCGCTCGGCAACATGGCCACGATCTTTACGCAGTCAGGCCGGGCAGCGCGGGAGTTTCGCGAGCGCGTCGAAGCCGGTATGACCGGGATCAACGTTCCCATCGCGCAGCCGTTCGCCTTCTTTCCGTTCAGCGGATGGAAAGGGTCGTTTTACGGCGACCTTCACGTGCACGGCTCGGACGGCATCGATTTCTTCACGCGCAAGAAGGTCGTCGTCACCAGGTGGTGAGCGATCCGCGGCGCGGTGTAATGTGACGAACGAGTTGACCGTCGCTCGCCCAACCGTCACGTACAAGAGCCCGCTCCACCAGATGACCCAGACCACTTCGACCTGTCTTTGGAACGACTCGGCGGACATTGACGAGCTCAACTACGCGATCGAAAACGGCGCGGTCGGAGCCACGTGCAACCCGGTCATCGCGCTGGGTATCCTCAAGAAGCACATCGCGGTATGGAGGCCTCGCATCGAGGCCCTGCTCCGTGAGCATCCGGAAGCGACCGCGGACCAGATCGGCTGGAAGCTGGTCGAAGAGATGTCGGTGAAGGCTGCCAGGCTCCTCGAGCCAGCGTTTGCCGGGCACCGCGGAAGAAACGGCCGCCTATCCATCCAGACGGACCCGAGGCTCTACCGCAACACCGGCGCCATCATCGAGAACGCCGTGGCGTTCGGCCGCCTTGCCCCGAACATGATCGTGAAGATCCCGGTGACTGGCGCCGGCATCGGCGCCATCGAAGAGGCGACGTACCGCGGCCTCAGCGTCAACGCGACGGTGTGCTTCACGCTCCCGCAGTGCATAGCGGTCGCGGAAGCCGTCGAGCGAGGCCTGCGCCGGCGCCAGGGCGAGGGCAAGGAGATCGACTCGATGGGCCCGGTTTGCACGATCATGGTCGGGCGGCTCGACGACTGGTTGAAAGTCCTCCTCGAGAAGCGTGAGATCACCGTCGACCCCGGCCTGACCGAGTGGGCAGGCGTGGCGGTCTTCAAGAAGACATATCGGGTCTTCGTCGAGCGCGGGTACAGGCTGCGGCTGCTGTCCGCGGCTTTCCGCAACCACATGCAATGGAGTGAGCTGATCGGCGCCGACGCCGTCATCTCGCCACCGTCGGCCTGGCAGAAGCGCTTCAACGCAAGCGACATCGAGGTGCGGTCTCGGATCGACGACCCGGTCGAACCCGGGGTGGTGGATCAGCTGCTCAGGCATTTCCCGGATTTCCGGCGGGCCTACTTGGAAGACGGCCTGTCCCTCGAAGAATTCGACTCGTTCGCGCCCACGGTGCGCACCCTGCGCCAGTTCATCGCGGCTTGCAGCGACCTCGAAGCTCTGGTGCGTGACGTGATGCTCCCAGAACCGGCCTAGGAGGTCGGCGGCTGAAGACCCTGCGCGTGACGATGGCCCAGGCGCTCGTGCGCTTCCTCGCAGCTCAGCACGTCGAGCGTGATGGAGTCGAGCATCGGTTCATCGAGGGATGCTTCGGCATCTTCGGCCATGGCAACCTGACCGGCGTAGGCCAGGCGCTCGCACAGCACCCAGACCTGCTCGAGTACTACCAGGCCCGCAACGAGCAGGGCATGGTCCACATTGCCGCGGGATTCGCGAAGATGCGCAACCGGCTCGCGACCCTGGCGTGCACGACGTCGATCGGCCCCGGCGCGACGAACATGGTCACCGGGGCCGCGGCGGCGACTGTCAACCGCGTTCCGGTCCTGCTCCTGCCGGGTGATGTCTTCGCCTCGCGCAGGCCTGACCCAGTGCTTCAGCAGCTCGAGACGCCGTGGCGCGGCGAGCTGAGCGTGAACGATTGCTTCCAGCCGGTCTCGCGCTACTGGGACCGCATCCAGCGCCCGGAGCAGCTGGTGCCGGCGGCGCTGGCCGCCATGCGCGTTCTGACGAGCCCGGCCGAGACGGGCGCCGTCACGCTCGCGCTGCCGCAGGACGTGCAGACCGAAGCTTTCGACTGCCCGGCCGATTTCGTCGAGCACCGCACCTGGCACATCGGGCGCCCGCTCCCGGACAGGCACGCGCTTCGGCGAGCTGCCGAGGTCATCCGCGCGTCAAAGCGTCCGTTGATCGTCGCCGGCGGCGGCGTCATCTACTCCGAGGCGACCACGCAGCTGAGGCGCCTCGTGCAGCGGACCGGAATCCCGGTCGGGGAGACCCAGGCAGGCAAGGGTTCGCTAGCTTTCGACCAGCCGGGCGCGTTGGGGGCCATCGGCGCAACGGGCACTTTCGCGGCCAACCGCATCGCGGCCGACGCCGATGTCGTGATCGGTGTGGGCACGCGTTACAGCGACTTCACGACGGCCTCTCACACCGCGTTCCAGGACCCTGACGTGCGCTTCGTCAACGTCAACATCGCGGACGCTGACGCCCACAAGCTCGCGGGCGTCGCGCTGCATGGCGACGCGCGAGCCACCATCGAATCGCTCGACGAGCTGCTCGAGGGATGGGCGGTGCCGGACGGCTATCGGGCCCGATGCGCAGCCCTCCAGGCGGAATGGGACCAGGAGGTGTCGCGCCTCTACAGCCTGGGTCACTCGCCGCTACCGGCGCAGTCCGAAGTCCTCGGCGCGGTCAACGAGCTGTCCGCGCCGGCCGACGTCGTGGTCTGCGCGGCGGGCTCGATGCCCGGCGACCTGCACAAGCTGTGGCGCACCCGCGACGCGAAGGGCTACCACGTCGAGTACGGCTACTCGACGATGGGCTACGAGATCGCCGGCGGGCTCGGGGTCAAGCTTGCGGACCCGGGCCGCGAGGTTTACGTGATGGTTGGCGACGGCTCCTACCTGATGATGGCGCAGGAGATCGTCACCTCGATCCAGGAGCGGGCAAAGCTCATCGTCGTGCTTGTCGACAACGAAGGTTTCGCGTCCATCGGCGGGCTGTCGCGCTCCAAGGGGACGGCCGGGTTCGGCACGCGCTACCGCTACCGGTCTGACGGATCGTTGGGAGACGACGAATCGCATGCCGGCGGCGAACGGCTCCCGGTCGACCTGGCCCTGAACGCGGAAGGCCTGGGCGCGCACGTGTTCCGCGCCCGCAACATCGAGGAGCTGCGCGATGCGCTGGTCGCCGCCAAGAACGTGGATCGCACGGTGGTGATCCATGTCCCCGTTGATCGTTACGAGGGCGTGCCTGGCTACGACGGCTGGTGGGAGGTGCCGGTGGCGGAGGTGTCGGAATCCTCTGAGGTCAAGAAAGCGCGCAAGGACCACGAGAGCGGGATGGCGCGGCGCCGCTGGCACGTGTGAGCGGAAGCCTCGTCGCCCGGAGCAGTCGCACGCCACGCCCGGACGGCCTGTTGGTGTCCGTCACGCCCGAGTCGGCCGGCTGGTCGTATGTCGGTTTCGACGTTTACCGGCTTGGCGCCGGGATGCGGGTCGCGCTTGATACGTCGGCCCGGGAGGTCTGCGTGGTGATGCTCAACGGGTCGGCCGACATCTCCTTCGGCGACCATCGCTGGAGCGCGGTCGGAGGCCGCGAAAGCGTGTTCCGGGGGGCACCGGACGCTGTCTACGCGCCGCCGGGCGGCGTCATCGAGGTGTCGGCCGCCGGCGAGCTGTGCGAGGTGGCGCTGTGCTGGGCGCCGGCCACCAAGGGCGCCGCGCCGGCCCTGTTCCCTGCGGCGGAGATCAAGCCTTTCACGCGCGGGTCGGGCCAGACCGAGCGAACCATCCACAACATCCTGATGGAGGACCGCTCGGCGGAGTCGCTGCTCGTCACGGAGGTCTTGACGCCGGGCGGGAACTGGTCCAGCTACCCGCCGCACAAGCACGACACCGACGACCCGCCGAGAGAGGCATACCTCGAAGAGACCTACTACCACCGTACCGCCCGGCCGGAGGGGTTCGCGGTGCAGCTCGTCTACACCGACGACCGCTCGACGAACGAAGCGCTCCAGGTCCGCGACGGCGACGTCGTGATGGTGCCGCGGGGCTATCACCCGGTGGCGGCCGGTCCGGGATACGACCTGTACTACCTCAACGTGATGGCAGGCCCGCGCCGCCGCTGGCTGGTCACCACCGACACCGACCACAGCTGGCAGCTGTAACCGCCATTTCGTCAACCGAACGTCAGATCGTGGGCCTACGGTCTCCGGAATAACATTGCCGTCGATGCAGACTGGCCGCGACAGCCATCCCGTCGTGCGCCGGCAGCCGACGATATTCGATGTCGCATCCAAGGCCGGGGTCTCCAAATCCACGGTTTCCAATGTCGTGCGCGGACTGCCAGGCGTATCCGAAGCCACCCGCGTGCGCGTTCAGGGCGCGATCCTGGCGCTAGGCTACCGGCCCAATGTTCTGGCGCGCCAGCTCGTCCAGCAGCGCACCAGCGCGCTCGGCGTCGTGGTGGGAGACATTGCCAACCCGTTCTTCGCGGAGATGGCGAAATCGGTCGAAAAGCACGCTGCTGCCCGCGGGTATACGGCGATGTTCTGCAACACCGAAGGGGACAGCGAAAGTGAGCTCGCCGGGATCGAGACCCTCCTCGAGTACCGGGTCGCAGGAATCGTGTTCCTAAGGTTCTCGGGCCGTTCGAACACCATGCAGCAGACCCTCGAGCACCATGTCCCGGTCGTCTTCGTCAGCTGCACGGCGGATTGGGGAGACGTCGTGTCGGTCGACGACGTCAGAGGTGGTGCGCTCGCTACCGAGCACCTGATCGAGATTGGGCATCGACGAATCGCGTACCTGTCCATCCCCGAAGAGGAGGACCAATCCGACCTGGCGCGCTT
The DNA here is from genome assembly GCA_049582065.1 of Candidatus Dormiibacterota bacterium. Lineage (GTDB taxonomy): Bacteria > Chloroflexota > Dormibacteria > Dormibacterales > Dormibacteraceae > DATKSS01. The sequence goes on from JBAUTF010000297.1 coordinate 9,179, forward strand.
CCAGGGCTACAAGCAAGCTCTGCTCCAGGCAGGGCTTGGGCCGGTCATGCGCATCTGCTGGTCGCCCCCCGCAGAGCAAGCGTCGATCGATGGGACGGAGATCAGACTGGTTGACCTCTTCAGTGGACCCGATCGGGTGACGGCCGTCTTTGCCACCTATGACGGGGCTGCGATCGCGCTGCAGGAGTTCGCGGACCGCGTGAACCTCCGCGTCCCCGAAGACCTTTCAATCGTCGGTTTCGACGACGTGCCCACGGCAGGCATGGCGCGGATCGCGCTGACCACCGTCGCCCAGCCTCGAGACGAGCTGGCCGGGCTCGCCATTGCCACCATCGCAGACCGCATCGAGCAAAGATTCAGCGGGCCGCCGCGGACACAGCTCGTGGGAGTCAGCCTCGTCACGCGGCGGTCCACCTCAGCCCCTTCAACCGAGTAGGCTTCCGCTCGCCTTGCGAGCGGGAGCCGGACTTCCCCACCGCAAGCATCGCGCAAGGGTGACCGACCTCGGGAAATTCCCTATTTGAGTTTGCGACCAACCGCCCGCTATGGTGGATGCAGTGGGGGAGATGCTGACCCGCCGGCTGGCGGTGGACTATTGCCGATGCTCATCGGCGCTCTGTACCTGCTGCGTTCCAGTTCTTTACTAACGCAGCATTTCAAGGAGGATTCCATGAGCGTCACAGACGAGCTCGTTCGCAACAACGAGGCCTATTCGCGTTCGTTCACGAAGGGCGGACTGCCCATGCCGCCGGCCAAGCACGTCGCAGTGCTCGCGTGCATGGATGCGAGGCTCGACGTGCACAAGATTCTCGGCCTGCAAGAGGGCGAAGCACATGTCATCCGCAACGCCGGCGGCGTCGCGACTGATGACGCGATCCGCTCGCTGGTCATCTCACAGCGCCTGCTCGGCACCAAGGAGATCGTCCTGATCCACCACTCTGACTGCGGCATGCTCACGTTCAAAGACGACGAGCTCAAGGGCCAGATCGAGAAAGAGACCGGCATCCGCCCGCAGTTCGCGCTAGAGGCTTTCAGCAGCCTCGAGGCGGACGTGGAGCAATCGATCGCCCGGATCAAAGCCAGTCCGTTCATCCCTGACAAGACGAGCGTCCGTGGATTCGTCTACGACGTCAAGACTGGGCGCATCAACGAGGTCCGAGCCACCGCCGGAGTGCGTTAAAGCGACAGTTCCGATGAGGGCGCCGGGGCTCGGATGGCCCGGGCGCCCTTTTGGCGTCGCCTAAGCTTTCGTCCGATGAGACTGGCCCTCGGCAACCTCTTCTCGTGGCTGGTCACGGCGCTTTTCGGCGTGATCACGCTCGCGCTTGCGTTCGAGAGCTGGGCGCTGCTCACGGGCCACACGCCGATCACCGACTACGTTAGACCGGCGGTCCATTCGTACCCTGGTGTGGCCTTTGTCATCGCGGTGGTCGTTGGGATCCTGCTCGGCCATTTCCTGTGGGGGCCGGCCCGGGGCAGGACCTCGCCGTCCGGTAACCGACCGTGACGTTCAACCCTCCGGCAATCCTGTCGCTCATCGCGACCGCCGGCTCGTTGTTCGCGTTCCTCCTGATGCTCGAGGAGTCGATCGCGCTCGAGCAGGGCCGCGACCCTATGAGCAACGGCGTGCGCTCGGTGGTCAGGCGGTTTCCAAGGGCGACATACGCGTTCGCCGTCCTGGTCGGCATGCTGCTCGGCCACCTCCTCTGGCCATAAAGCCCGCCGCACCGGCCTCCCGCCGGTCCGAAGTGGTGGGGACGGCGATGGTCCTGGTCTCCGCCACAGGCTTCGGGACGCTCGCCATCTTCGCGAAGCTCGCTTACGCGTCCGGGCTTGGCACCGAGCAGACGCTCGCCTTTCGATTCACGCTGGGCGCGATCGGCATGTGGGCGCTGGCGAGCGTGCTCGGGCAGCAGCCGTGGCGTCTGGCCAGACGAGACCTCGTGATCCTCGGGCTGCTCGGAGCGGTCGTGTATACGGGCCAGTCGTTGACCTATTTCATCGCTCTCCGGACGCTGCCCGCCTCGCTCGTCGTGCTGATCGCGTACATCTACCCCAGCCTGGTCGTACTCGCAGGTTGGCTCTTCTTGCGCCGCAAGATCTCGATCTGGCACGGAGTCGCGCTCGCGGCGAGCTTCGCGGGCGTCGCGATGCTGGTCGGAGGCGCTCGTTTGCAGATCGCATGGGCGCTCGTCTTTGCGGTTGCCTCTCCAGCCATCTACACCGGCTATATCCTCATCGGCGAACGCGTCATGCGCTCGGTCCCCGCGGTGGGCGCCAGCTCTGTAATCATGTCGGGCGCCGCGCTCGCCTTCTGCGCGCTCGCCGCCTTCGGCCATCAGCTCGCCCCGCCGCGCAACCTGAACGGATGGGCTGTCGCATTCGGGATCGCTTTGTTCCCGACCATGCTCGCGATCTCGCTCTTCCTCGCGGGCCTGCCTCGAATCGGCGCCGCGCGGGCGGCTCTCATCAGCACCTGGGAGCCGGTGGTCACGGTGATCCTTGCGGTCGCGCTGCTGGGGGACCGCCTGTCGGCCGTGCAGGTGGCGGGCGGAGTGCTGGTCCTGCTCGCGGTCGTAGTGGTCCAGGGAGCTCACCTGTGGCGCCCCGGCCCGCCGAGCGCCATGAAGCCCTAGCTTCGCTTGATCACGATCACCGAGATCTCGTCCGCCGCGCGGTCGATGCGGTCGGCCGAGTTCTTGATGTGCCGGTAGATCTCCCTCGACTTCAGGATCTGGTTGATCTCCGCGCCGCTGTCGAACAGCTGGCCCACGGCGAGGTGATAGAGGCCGTCGATCCTGTTCTCAGACCTCTTGGCCCGCACCGCGTGGTCTGAGGCGACCCTCGGATGGTCCAGCAGCTCGGAGACGGCGGCGCGGATGTGGCGGGCCCCTTCCACGAGGACTCCCGCCATCTCCTGCAGGCCTGCCGGGGGCGGGATCTTGTAGATCGCCAGCTCGATCGCCGTCTCGTTGGCCGCGTCCAGGATGTCGTCGACCGCCCGCGAAAGGGCGAAGAGGTCCTCGCGGTCGAACGGCGTGGCGTATGTATGCGCGAGCTCGTCGATCAAGATCCGCCGCTTCGAATCGCCTTCGCGCTCGATCTCCTTGATCTCGTCGATGATCTCGCTGTCCGCCGAGCTCTCACGGCCGAACTTCTCGAGCGCCTGCAGAGCGCGGATCGTGAGGTCGGCCTGCTCTGAAAGCAGCGCCACGAACCGACGGTCGTTCGACCTGGCGAGCGCCTTGATGGTCCGACCGAAGCTCAAGGCGCCACCCCCGCCGCCCTGATTGCGAGGTGCAGCGCGGCGGTGACGACCACGGCGAGCGGCAGCGTCAGCAGCCATGAGCCGAGCATCTCCCGCACGATTCCCCATCTGACGGCCGACGCGCGGAGCGCGGCGCCGACGCCGACCAGGCCGCCGTCGATCGTCTGCGTCATGCTGACCGGCGCACCTGCCGTCGCGAGCGCGGCGACCACGGTGCCGGATGCAAGCTGCTGGGCAAGCGCCTGCACCGGCCGGACTCGCAAGACACCAAATCCGATCCGGCTAGCCACACGCCAGCCGCCGACAAGCGCACCAACATAGAAAAGGACGAATGCGCCAATGATAGGGATGGGGCTTGAAAACGCGACGGTTGGCGAATGATTGCCCAGCGCGATGCCGACGGCGATCAGCCCCACTGACTTCTCCATGTCGTTCGCGCCGTAGGCGAAGGACTGGATCGCCGCAGTCACAAGTTGAAATCTCGCCAGCTCCAGCATCGCGGCGTGCGGCCGCGTCCCCATCAGCTTGCGCATCCCCCAGTACACGAGCAGCGAAAGGAGGCCGCCCCCGAACACGGACACCGGCATTCCGATCAGGACTCGCGCGACTCCCGGCCAGTGCACGGTCGTGTGGCCGCCTGATGCCAGCACCCAGCCCAACATCCCGCCCACCAGGGCGAGGGTCATGCTCGTCGGGATGCCGGCGCGCCAGGAGAGCAGGACAACCGACAGCGGCGCCAGCACGATCATCACGTAGCCGAGCTCGCCCTGGCCACGCAGGTCGACGATGTTGACCCCGATGGTGCGCGCGACCGCGGTGCCGATGACCAGCGGTCCGGCGAGGCTGATCAGCAGCAGGGCGGCGGCCATGGGAGGCGTGACCACACGTCCGGACGTGAACGACGCCAGGAGGTTGCCGCCATCGTTGAAACCCGAGACCACGCCGAAAAGGCCGGCTGCCGCGAGCGTGATGACGGTGGCGAGGTCCAAGTCCGCTGCATCGTAAGCGGCCCCGGCCGGGTGCAGGTGCGCACCTGCTCGTGCACGAAGACAATGTATCCATGCCATACACGATCGACCTGCGAAGCATCCAGGCTCCGTTTAAGGAGAGGTATCGCGCCGACCCCGACTCAGCGCTGGTAGTGACGGAAGCCCGGAGCATGTCCAGCGACCTGTCCGACCCGCGGCACTGCAGCGTCGCGCCCTCCGGGTTCCCGGAAGTCACCATTCGCGCCGGCCTGCATCCGGCGGCCGGCGGAGCCGGCGACACGCCGTGCTCCGGAGACATCCTCGCGAGCGCGCTCGCCATCTGCGAGGAGAGCACCATCCGTTCGGTCGCGGCGAACATGGGAGTCGAGCTCGAGTCCGTGCACGTCGACGTGCGAATCCACTGGGATTTCCGCGGCACGCTGGCGGTCGATCGTGAGGTCCCGGTGGGGGCGACCGGCATCGAGATGCGGACCGACATCAGGGTCAAGGACGGCGTCGACCCGGAGCGAAGCAAGCGCATGCTCGCGAGCGCCGAGCGCTACTGCTCGACTCTGCAGACGCTTCGTCACGGGGTCCCGGTCACGACTGATTTCCACCTGGAGTAGTGCTCACGGGATGACCACCAAGCGCTGGATCCTCGCGGCTGCCGTGCTTGGGTCGGGCATCGTCTTTCTGGACTCGACGGTGGTCAACGTCGCGCTGCCTCGGATCGGCCGCGACCTGCCGAGGTCTTTTCTCGGCGTGCTGGAAGGCCAGTCGTACGTGTACAACTCGTACCTGCTCACGCTGAGCTCCCTGCTGATTCTCGGGGGGGCGCTGAGCGATTACTACGGGCGCCGGCGCATGTTCCTGTACGGGCTGATCGGCTTCGGCGTCACGTCGGTGCTGTGCGGCCTCGCCCCCACGATGGAGACGCTCGTGCTTTTCCGCATCCTGCAGGGTGCGGCCGGCGCGATGCTGGTCCCGGGCTCGATCGCGCTGATCACGTCCAACTTCTCCGGAGAGGAGCGGGGCCGCGCGTTCGGCGTCTGGGCGGGTGCCTCCGGGCTCACCTCGATTCTCGGGCCGTTGGTCGGGGGCGTGCTCGTCGACACGATATCGTGGCGGGTCGCCTTCCTGATCAACATCCCGCTGGTCGCGGTCGCGATGTGGCTGACCTGGAGGCACGTCCCGGAGAGTCGCGACGACCAGGCCTCCGCCCATTTCGACTGGCTCGGCGCGACGGTCGTCGCCCTGGCCGTCGGCGGGCTGGCGTTTGGCGCGATCTACGGCCAGCAGAGGGCGTGGCGCGATCCGATCGGATACATCGCCCTCGCGGTGGGCATACTCGCCACGATCGGCCTGCCCATCCTGATGGTCCGGTCGGCGCACCCGCTGATCCCGGTGAAACTTTTCCGCTCGCGCAACTTCAGCGTCACCAACGTGTCGACGCTCTTGATCTACGGCGCCCTCTACGTCACGTTCTACTACCTCGCCCTTTTTCAGCAGGGAACCCTCGGCTACAGCGCGGCGGCGGCCGGCGCGGGCGCCATCCCCGGCTCGTTGTTCCTCATCCTGTTCTCGGCCCGGTTCGGCAGCCTGGCCGCGCGCTATGGGCCGCGCTGGTTCATGGCGGCCGGGCCTGTCCTCATGGCGTGCGGAATGCTTTGGTACAGCCGTGTGCCGGCCGGCAGCGTGGCGTGGCGGCTCCGCCCTGGCGATCCGTCGAGCTACGTGCCGAGCGCTTCGTGGGCCGCCGACTTCCTGCCCGGATCGGTCATTTTCGGCGCGGGCCTTTGCATGCTGGTGGCGCCGCTGACCACCGCGCTGATGACCTCGGTGCCGGTGCGGAACTCGGGCGTCGGCTCAGCCATCAACAACGCGGTTTCGCGCGTCGGACCGCAGCTGGCGGGCGCGCTGATCTTCGTCTTCCTGACCGCCAACTTCTATTCATATCTTGGAGCTCGGCTCACCGGGGTCGATGTTTCCTCGACTGATTTCCGCAGCCAGGTCAGCCCCCTCAACCCGCCGGTCGACCCGCATCTCGTCTCGGTGGTTCGCGACGCCTCGACCGCCTCGTTCCACCTGGCGATGCTCATCGGGGCCGGCCTGCTGGTCCTGGGCGCGTTGGTCAACGCGTTTGGGATAAGCAACGCGACCGCGAAGGAGACGAAACGGTCCGAGGAGCTTTCCGTTTCCGCATAGACTGCGGGCCATGATCTTCAAGAGCCCCCACCCGGACGTGACCATCCCCCATATCGCACTCACGCCGTTCGTGTTCGAAAAAGCAGAACGGCTCAGCGACAAGGTGGCGATCGTCGAAGCGGGGACCGGCCGGTCGTACACATACGGCAGGCTGTCGACCGGGGTCCGGCAACTGGCCGCCGGGCTGCATGCGCGCGGGTTCCACAAGGGCGACGTGCTCGCGATCATGTCCCCGAACCTGCCCGAGTACCCGATCGCCTTTCACGGGGTCGCCAGGGCGGGCGGCATCAACACGACGCTCAACCCGACCTACACGGCGGACGAGATCGCCTATCAGCTGAACGACTCGCGCGCCCGCCTGCTGGTCACGGTGCCGCCCCTGGTGGGCAAGGCCCAGGAGGCGGCCGCCAAGTCGATGGTGGAGGAGATCATCGTGTTTGGCGAGGCCGAGGGGGCTGTTCCGTTCGCCTCGCTGCTCGTCGACGGCCCTGCGCCGAACGTGGAGATCGACCCCGCCGAGGACCTGGTGGCGCTGCCCTACTCCAGCGGCACGACCGGTTTTTCCAAGGGCGTAATGCTCACGCACCGCAACCTGGTGGCGAACCTGGTGCAATCGGCGGCGTGCATCGAGATTGCCGAAGAGGAAAAGCTCATGGCGTTCCTGCCGTTCTTCCACATCTACGGCATGACCGTGATCATGAACGCCGGTCTGCGTCACGGCGCGACCCTCGTCACCATGCCGCGTTTCGAGCTGGAACCGTGCCTTAAGGCGGTGCAGGAATATCGTGTGACCCGCTTCTTTCTGGTCCCGCCGATCGTGGTTGCGCTCGCCAAGAGCCCGATCGTCGAGAACTACGACCTGTCGTCGATCAAGCGGGCATTCTCTGGCGCGGCGCCGCTCGACGCGGAGACGGCGACGGCCGTGAGCCGGCGGATCGGCTGCAGGCTGTCCCAGGGCTACGGCCTCACCGAGACCAGCCCGGTGACGCACTGCGTTCCCGACAGCTACCCGGAGGTGGTGGCTGGATCGGTTGGACCGAGCCTGCCGAACACCGAATGCAAGATCGTCGACGTGGCGACCGGAAAGGAGCTCGGCCGCAACGATGACGGGGAGATCTGGATCAGGGGTCCCCAGGTGATGAAGGGCTATCTGAACAACCCGGACGCAACCCTGGCATCCATCGACTCGGACGGCTTCTTCCACACCGGTGACATCGGCCACATCGATGACCACGACGAGTACTTCATCGTCGACAGGCTGAAAGAGCTCATCAAGTACAAGGGCTTTCAGGTGGCGCCCGCCGAGCTCGAAGCACTGCTCCTCTCGCATCCCATGGTGGCGGACGTCGCGGTCATCGGCGTGCATGACGAGGAAGGTGAAGAGGTCCCGAAGGCTTTCGTCGTGCTCAAGGAGCCCGTGGCACCGGAGGAGCTCATGGAGTTCGTGGCCTCGCGCGTCGCCCCCCACAAGAAGGTGAGGCGGGTCGAGATCGTCGACCAGATCCCGAAATCGCCGACCGGCAAGATCCTGAGGCGGGTCCTGCGCGACAAGGAAAAGGCCGGAGCTGTCTAGCCGGGCATTACACCTTCGAGATGGCGACAGTCGAGCGGTACGGTCCTGGTGAGGAGGCCATGGACTTTTCGGGCGGGGATTTCATCCTGGCCCACCGTCACAACTTCATCGCGGGCTTGATCAGCCAGGCCGAGAAGAGGCGTTTCCACGGAGGCGACGCCATATACGCCCACTGGACCCATGCCGCGGTCGTGATCGCCACCGACGGCTCGCTGGTCGAGGCGGAGACGGCAGGCGTGATGCGCAGCCCGATCTCCAGGTATCGCGATGACGAATACCACCTGGTCCGGCTGGGCGCCGACTTCGATGCCGGCGCGCGAGCCCGAGCGGTGGCCTACGCCACGAGTCAGGTGGGCCAGGGCTTTGGGTTCCTGGACATGTTTGGCGCGACCCTCTACCTGCTCTTCGGGTGGCCGGTGCGCCTGGTCCGGGGCAACCATCAGATCTGTTCCACACTCGTCGTCCACGCTCTCCAGCAGGGCGGCCTGGCC